>CAJJAQ010000105.1 GCA_905182095.1 uncultured Pseudomonadales bacterium
GCGAAACCCAAGATTTGGCGCACTTCTTCCAAAGTTTAGACGCGCCGATGAAAAATTATCAGTATTTGGCGCAAGTATGAAAGCGATAATTTTGGCCGCAGGTCGAGGTGCTCGCCTGGCACCACTCACAGACACCACACCCAAACCCTTACTGCCAATCAACGGACAACCACTGATCGTGCGCCAATTGCAGCAGTTGCGCGCAGCCAACATCACCAATGTGGTCATCAACCTTTATCACCTTGGTGAGCTTATAGAGCGCGCCTTGGGCGACGGCGAAAAGTTTGGCATGCAAATAGGCTATAGCCATGAGCAGTCCTTATTAGAAACCGGCGGCGGCATTAAAAATGCCCTGCCTCTTTTGCAAGATGATGAATTCATTGTGTGTAACGGTGACATTTATACCGACTTTGATTTCAACACTTTGCCCAAAGCTTTAGAACCCAACGACACTGCTCACCTGGTTTTAACACCCACACCTAAAACTAGGCAATGCGGCGACTTTGAATACAGCCAGGGACGTGTAACCAAGCGCGGCGACGACTTTGTTTATTGCGGTATCTCAATATTTTCTCGACGCATATTTACCAATAGCCCAGAAGGTGCCTTCTCCAGCCGGGATCTGATGTTTGAGGCCATTGAAAAAGGTCAATTGTCTGCTCAAGTGCATAAGGGGCAATGGACAGATATTGGCACCCTCAGCGACTATTCCAGCGTTAACAGTGATTAGCGCCGAGCCTCCCAAGGGCCTTTCGCCCCTTGGAAAGTAGTTTTCTAATCAAGTTCAAATTCTTGTCATTTTTGGCGAAAAAATAGGGTATTCCCTGGCTGCTAAGTTAGAATTGATTTTTCAGCTGTCCTTTCTTTAACTAGTCTTTGACTACTTGTTAACTACTTTCTAATTATGGAATCTCAAAAAATACCTATGAGCCAATGGATTTGCCCTTCTATTTTAGCCGCTGATTTCACTCGCTTAGGCGATGAGGTTCGCAATGTCATAGCCGCAGGCGCAGACACCATTCACTTTGACGTAATGGACAACCACTACGTACCCAATTTATCTATTGGGCCATTGGTACTGAGTTCTTTGCGCAAAGCTGGCATAGACGCCTGCGTAGACGTGCACCTCATGGTAAAACCGGTAGATAGGCTAGTAGAAGATTTTCTCAAAGCCGGCGCTGACTACATTACTGTGCACCCTGAATCTACCGAGCACCTGCACAAAACCCTGTCCATGATCCACGAAGGGGGCGCCAAAGCAGGATTGGTATTTAACCCTGCAACGCCCATGGATGTGCTGGCAGAGGTCATCGACATTGTCGATTTGGTACTCATCATGTCGGTAAATCCGGGTTTTGGCGGACAATCATTTATTCCCTCAAGCCTGAACAAACTGGCCAACGCTCGCGAACAAATTGACGCTAGCGGCAGAGATATTCGCCTGCAAGTAGATGGTGGCATTAAAATTGAAAATATTGGCGCAGCAGCCAAAGCCGGAGCGGACGCATTTGTCGCTGGCACAGCTATTTTCGGCGCCGAAGATTATGCACAAACCATTACCGCCATGCGCGCTGAAATTACCGGAGCGAACGCTTAACAGCGTCAACTACTGATGAAAACCCATTACGATGCCTACCTTTTCGACCTTGATGGTACCTTGGTTGACTCTGCACCAGACATTGGCGCAGCCCTCAATCACAGCCTTGTGTTGGCCAAACTACCCAGTGTTTCTTTAGATTTGGTTCGCCACTGGATAGGCCACGGCTCGCGAATGCTAGTACATCAAGCGCTGTTGCATCAGCAAATGCAGCCAGAAGATCAGCTAATAGACCAATTGATAGAGCCCTTTCTCAGTTATTACGTTGCGCATATTGCCGATCACAGTCAACTCTACCCAAATACGCTGGACACTCTAATTGAACTGAAACAGCGCGGCGCACGCCTAGCCATTGTCACCAACAAACTCACAGAACTCAGTGTGCCATTGCTCACCGCATTAGGGCTAAAAGCGAGCTTTGATCTGATCGTTTGTGGCGATACAACGGCAAACCCCAAACCGGCAGCAGACCCCATTCAACACGTTCTTGATACTTTCAAAATAGAGTCGCACCAAGCGCTGATGATTGGTGATTCAGACGCCGATATAGGCGCCGCTCGCGCGGCCAAGGTTGATGTAGTTTGTTTACGCGATGGCTACAACCATGGTGTAGATGTGAGCAGTCTTAACCCGGACCGTGTTATCGATAATTTAAACGAGCTGCTTTAACTACTGAGTTTTGGCTTTGGTTTTACCATCTTTTGCTTTTTTGACAGCTTTTTTCGGTAATCGTCGCTTTTTTACCGCCAACAAGAACTTCAGATCTCCACAACGCCAAAATTGCGTGGTAGCCTTCTCCCCTGCATAAAACTTTTGGACGTGGCGATGCCGTGTTACAACATAAAAGACGAAAAAAACGGAGCCTCTTCGTTACTAGGGCGTTGGCGACGCTAGCCCACTTATCGACTGGCGTTTGTTGCCGGTCACCTTTTCGTCCAAATCTTATGTTGAAGGCTGATCATGAATACTACTTTACCTGTCTATAACCGTGTCCCCGTTGTGCACGAAACCTTGGCTGACCTAGATACGCCACTATCCGTTTATCTGAAACTGGCCAAAGGCCCTTACTCCTATCTTCTAGAATCTGCCCAAGGCGGCGAAAAATGGGGCCGCTACTCCATCATTGGCCTACCGGCGCGCACCATCATAAAAGTGCACGGCAACAAGATTGAAGTCATCACAGACAAAGAGGTAGTTGAGTCCGTTGTAAGCGATGACCCGCTAACGTTCATAGAAGCATTTCAAGCGCGCTTCAACGTCACAGAAACAGCAGGGCTGCCCAGATTTTTTGGCGGCTTAGTCGGTTACTTTGGCTACGATACCGTTCGTTATGTTGAAAAGAAGTTGGCCAACAGCGCACCTAAAGACACTTTAAACACCCCGGATATTGTTTTAATGGTCAGCGAAGAGGTTGTGGTATTCGACAACCTCAAAGGTCGAATGCAAATGATCAGTTTAGTCGACCCTGACGTCCCCAATAGCATTGAAGACATGAGTGCCAAACTCCGCGTCAGAGCTGAGTCTTTATCACTGCCGGTGACTGGCATCGAACACGGCAGCGCTAATCAGGTCATTGTCGAAAGCGACTTTGTCTCCGAATTTGGCGAAGAAGCGTTCAAGGCTGCGGTTGAAAAAATCCGTGAATACACAATGGACGGCGACATCATGCAGGTGGTCTTAGCCCAGCGCATGAGCATTCCGTTTCAGGCGCCATCGATTAACCTTTACCGCGCCCTACGCAGCCTTAACCCATCGCCCTATATGTACTTTATGGATTTAGACGACTTCGAAATAGTCAGCTCTTCACCAGAAATACTGGCTCGGTTAGAAGATGGCAAAGTCACAAACCGGCCGTTAGCCGGTACACGTCGACGCGGGCACACAGAAGCCGAAGACCTCGCCCTTGAAGAAGAGTTAAAAAACGACCCCAAAGAGATCGCCGAGCATCTAATGCTTATCGACCTCGGTCGCAACGATGTGGGTCGAGTAGCGCAACCGGGCACTGTCACAGTGACGGAAAAATTCATGATTGAACGCTACTCCCACGTTATGCATATTTGCTCCAACGTCGAGGGCATGCTCAAGCCGGGCAAAAGTGCAATGGATGTGTTGCGCGCAACACTACCCGTAGGCACGTTATCCGGCGCACCCAAGGTCAGAGCCATGCAAATCATCGACGAACTAGAACCCGTCAAACGCGGCATTTACGGTGGCGCCGTAGGCTATTTGGCCTGGAACGGCAATATGGATACAGCCATTGCTATTCGCACCGCCGTAGTAAAGGACGGCAAACTTTATATAGAAGCTGGCGGCGGTATCGTCCACGACTCCATACCGCGCTTAGAATGGAAAGAAAGTCTGAATAAAGGCCGGGCAATATTTCGTGCGGCGGCAATGGCTGAAAACAAGCTCATCAACCCCGCCCCATAATTGCCATCTTAAACCGCATACAGCTACGCCAAACAGTTACTCCGCAAAAGGGAGACCGAACATGATTTTGATGATTGATAACTACGACTCTTTTACCTACAACATCGTGCAATATTTATTGGAACTGGGCGCCGACGTTGAAGTGAGACGCAACGACGAAATTACGATTGCAGAAATTGAAGCTATGGCGCCGAAAAAAATTGTTATCTCGCCAGGGCCTTGTACACCTAATGAAGCCGGCATATCGCTACAGACCGTGGAACACTTTGCCGGCAAAATTCCGATCCTCGGCATTTGCCTTGGCCATCAGAGCATCGGCCAAAGCTTCGGCGGCAATATTGGTCGAGCAACCAACGTGATGCATGGTAAAACCTCAGCAATCCACCATAACGGTGAGGGGGTTTTTGCGGGTCTAAAGCAACCCTTTGAAGCCACCCGCTACCACTCATTGGTGGTAGATAAAGCAACCTTACCCAGTTCTTTAGAAATTACCGCTTGGACAGAAAAAGATGGCGAGGTAGACGAAATCATGGGCTTGCGACACCGAGAGCTAGACTTAGAAGGTGTGCAATTTCACCCAGAGTCTATCCTCACAGAGCATGGCTATGACCTGCTGAACAATTTCCTCAAAGGCTAAGACGTAAAAGGCAAGTTCCCCATTATGGATATACCCGCAGCACTCGAAAAAATTGTCGACGGTCACAACCTCAGCCAAGATGAAACAGCCAAGGTCTTCCACCAGATTATGTCAGGGGAAGCCACAGCAGGACAAATTGGCGCTATCCTTGCTGCGTTGCGCGTAAAAGGCGAAACCCCTGAAGAAATTGCTGGAGCAGCCATGACTATGCGCGCTTTAGCCAGCAAAGTGACGGTCAAAGCTGAGCATTTGGTCGACACCTGCGGGACCGGCGGCAGCGGCACTAAGCTATTTAATATCTCAACTGCCGCTGCCTTTGTCACGGCAGCCACAGGAGCCAGTGTTGCCAAACATGGCAATCGCAAAATGACCAGCTTCAGCGGCAGTGCAGATGTATTGGAAGCCGCAGGCGTCGAACTCAATCTATCGGTTACGCAAATCGCAACCTGCATAGAGGACGTAGGCATAGGCTTTATGTTCGCACCAGCCCATCACAGCGCTATGCGCTTTGCCGGACCTATTCGTCAAGAAATAGGCATTCGCACAATGATGAATGTATTGGGACCCATGACTAATCCCGCGGGGGCAAAAAAACAAGTTATTGGCGTATTTAGTCAAGACTGGCAATACAAAATGGCGCAGGTACTTAAACTGCTGGGTTCCGAGCACGCTCTGATTGTGCACAGTCAGGGTCTAGACGAAATACGCTTAGACGCTGCTACCAATGTGGTGGAACTAAAAGATGGTGTCATTAGTCAGTACGAGATTAACCCACAGCAGTTTGGCTTTTCCAAGCGCAGTGAAACTGAGCTCAACGAACTGGTTGCCTCGTCCACGAAATCGAGTCTGGCATTAATCAAACAATCCATGACCGATGACACTAGCGCGGCGGCAGATATTGTCAGCCTCAACGCAGGGGCTGCAATTTACGCATCTGGCGTGGCAACCAATTTAGCTAACGGCATAGCCATGGCACAAGATGCTATTTCAACGGGCCTGGCAAATGAGCGCTTCAATGAATTGGTTCGTGTAACAAAAATGATGCACGAGGCGTGATCAGAAAAAGCCAGTTAACGGCTATTTAAGTCGCCCTTAACCCATACCGAAACGCCTGACCCTAAATATCGATTAGCAGAAAGAATCTATACTATGAGTAATATCCTCGACCAAATTATCCAAACAAAACATGAGGAATTAGCCGATCGTAAAGCCCAGTGTTCCTTAGAAGCGCTTATTCAAAGAGCAGAAAAAGTCACACCAAAGGGCGGATTTATCGATGCTCTGCGCCGTCAAGCAGGAGCAAAAAAACCTGGCGTGATTGCAGAGATCAAAAAGGCTTCACCGAGCAAAGGAATAATTAGAGAAAATTTCGATCCAGCGGCCATTGCCATAAGCTATGCAGAGCACAATGCCACCTGCCTATCGGTACTTACCGATGAGCAATACTTCCAAGGCTCAGATGAATATTTCCGAACGGTGAGGGCAAGCGTCGATTTGCCAATCATTCGCAAGGATTTCACAATAGACGCCTATCAAGTTTATGAAGCCCGGCTACTCGGCGCAGATTGCATATTGCTCATAGTCAGCGCCCTCGATCAAAAAAATCTAAAAGCCCTTTATAAACTTGCAACAAACATCGGCCTAGACGTACTCATAGAAGTTCACGACGATGACGAATTAAACCGAGCATTGGAATTAGCGCCAGCCCTGATTGGCATCAATAATCGTGACCTTAAGACCTTTACAACGAATCTACAGACCACTATCGACCTGTTAAAACTGATTCCAGAAAACATAACGGTAGTAACAGAGAGTGGCATTGCAAAAGCAAAAGACGTGGCGTTAATGAACAGCCATGACATTTACTGCTTCTTAGTAGGCGAGGCTTTTATGCGTGAGAAAAATCCGGGACAGGCTTTGCAACAGTTGTTTTACTCCTAAAGTAGGTAGTCGGCGTTTGAACCAGAACAACCGCTGTGAACAGAATTTAGAGCTCACCAAAAACCACAATGTTTTTTCCATCCACGGAAATTTTCTCCGCCGCTGACAGCTCCTTGATGGCTCTACCCACCATCTCTCGAGAACACCCTACAAGGCTACCAATCTCTTGGCGGGTAATGCGCACCTGCATGCCACTGGGATGAGTAATTGCTGCGGGGCTATCGGCCAAATATTGCAATGCATTTTCGACTCGGCCGGTGACATCAAGAAAAACTAAATCATAAATTCTGTCATCAGAGCAATGAAGCCTTTGGGCTAACTGAGTCGTCATTCTAAATAGGCATTCGGGATGACGCTGGCAAATCTGTTGAAAGTCCGAGGAGGCTATTTCAGCGATTTTACATTCTTCGCGAGCTTTGAAGCTCGCCTTATAACTCGCATTTCCACGCAGCATGGTTGCTTCGCCAATAAAGTCGCCGCGACCTAAGTAATCTAACACCAGCTCACGTCCATCAGGACTATAACGATAGGCCGTCAGAGAACCCTCTAAAATATAAGTCACACCACTCAAACTTTCGCCTTCTCTGTAAACAATGCTTTTAGCGCGGACCTTTTTAAACTTAGCTGCGCGCAGTAGTTCTACTATGGCGGGCGTACCAATATCGCCAAATGCTGACAAGCAGGATACGTTAATGGGGAAACCAGCGGCCTTGGATAAAATTGCGGTAACATCCAATGTGCCATTGAGCTTAGTCAAGGGGTTTTCTCTAAACCGCGACTTAACCCCCTTATCTAACGGTAGTTGTTCGTCTTTAGCCCATTGAGAGTTGTCTGAACCAGTAGTGTTGCGGATTTTTCTTTTGGAAAATTCAAAGGCATTGAGAAGCGCCCGAGCCATGACGGTACCCCGAGTAGAGTCACTTACACCTCTCGCTTTCTTTGTGCTGCCTGCAATCGACCTTGAACTCGCCCTAAGTTGAGTATGACTAGACATTGTTTGATCTGTTCCTAATGCGAAAAGAAGTACAGCTTCGACACAACATGCTAAGGACTGACGCATCTAACACCCCGCTCCCGATAAACGGAGGTGTTTGTACTACTACCGGGCATATTTTGGTCATGATCGGCAGCGCCGACCCTTGCCGCTAAGACGAATTGGTGTAGCCGGTATACGTCGAAAAAGCCAAAATTGCACTCTGAGTAAAATTGGCATGAACAAATCTAGAGGTCAAAAAAAACGCTATTTTCAGAGAACCCAAGCCATTCCCTGAGTACAATGAGCACTTCAAGTAGAGGACTAGAAAAAGGGGCAATATCAATGCAGGTAAATATAGAGTGGGCTGGCAATGTTCATTTTAAAGCTGAGAATAGTGCCGGCCACCAGGTACCCATGGATGGACCCGAGGAAGCCGGCGGAGAGAACCTGGGTAGCCGTCCTATGGAACTGATACTCATGGGCTTAGGCGGCTGCACTGCCTACGACGTAGTAGATATTTTGCAGAAGAGTCGCCAACCGTTGGTTAATCTGAGCGTCAGTATTAATGCCCAAAGAGCAGAAGCCATCCCAGCAGTGTTCGAAAAAATCACCATTCACTTCACTGTTGTGGGCGCTGGGGTTGACCCAGGCAGGGTGCAAAGAGCTATAGATTTAACCGCAGAAAAATATTGCTCGGCATCTATAATGCTAGAAAAAGGCGGCGTTGAAATTACCCACACTTTTGAGATTGTCGCCGAAGGTTAAGCAGGCTTTAATTGCAAAAACCAATCTGGCACCGACGTAATCCACGCTAAAGGTTAGATACGGTAAGTGGTCTGGGTCATAGCCTTAGAAACTAAACTCATCATATTCTTCAACGGTTGAGGAAACACACTAGCCCCCTGGGCTAATGCATTTGCGCCATGACGGGATTCGTCAGCGCGCATCTCCTCTAAGATGACACGGCTCTTCTCATCTTGCTCGGGCAGAGTCGCCAAGTGCTCTTCTAAATGCTTAACTACTTGATCTTCGGTGGCTTCAACAAAGCCAAGACTGACTCGGTCACCGAGTAACCCAGCGCCCACGCCCAAAGCAAAAGAAGCGCCATAAAACAAAGGGTCAAAGACACTGGGACGAGCATCCAACTGTTCTAGCCGCTGTCGGCACCAAGACAAATGGTCTTGCTCTTCACCGGCTGCATGCAACAAAGATGCTTTGGCACTGGCTGATTTAGCCGTTAGCGCTTGGCCTTCGTAAAGCGCTTGCGCGCAGATTTCACCGGCATGATTAACCCGCATCAAACCAGCAACATGCTTGCGCTCTTGATCAGATAACTCGGGCTCTTGCTGGCTTGCAGCTGGGCTGGGGCGAGTCGCTGAGTAGCCACCTGTTAAGGTCTTTAAACTTCGATCTATACCACCAATAAGCTCATCAACAAATGAATTCGAATTACGCATAGTAATTACCTTTATAAACCGGGGTAACAGTACCCCTTAGTGATTTGTTAACCCTGGAACTGCAGTACTTCACCTGCCTGCTGCCCTATTTGTCGCCCTATCTATCGCCCTATAGCCTATATCTTTACGAAAATATCTATTGCGCCAACCAATCAAGTCAACGCGTTCGTAGGCCAAGGCTTGGGCGATTTCGACGCTCTCGCCAAGGCCAACAACACAGAGCACGCGACCACCTGCGGTAACAACCTTACCGTCAGCGTCCCGAGTACCGGCATGAAAAACCTTAGTATCCAATAAATCTTTATCTAGACCGGTAATTTCATCGCCGCCGGTATAATCCCCGGGATATCCACCAGCCGCCATAACCACACCCAAGGCCATACGCGGATCAAAATCTAATGGCGCGTCAGTAAGCGTGCCAGCCACAGCTGACATAAGACACTGCAACAAATCCGCACGCAAGCGCATCATCACAGGCTGAGCCTCTGGGTCACCAAAGCGGCAATTAAATTCTACCACCTTGATCTGGCCTTCATGATCAATCATCAAACCAGCATACAAAAAACCAACATAAGGTATGCCGTCTGCAGCCATGCCGGCCAAAGTAGGATTGATCACCTTCTCCATAGCCAACTTATGTACAGCACTGGTGACAACAGGGGCGGGCGAATATGCGCCCATACCACCGGTATTAGGACCACGGTCGCCATCATCACGCGCCTTATGATCTTGAGAGGAGGCAAAAGGTACTGCCGTTTTACCGTCGCATAAACAGATGAAACTCGCTTCTTCGCCTTGTAAAAATTCTTCAATAACCACTTTGTGACCGGCTTCACCAAAGCCATTGCCACTGAGCATATCTTCTACGGCGGCAATAGCTTCTTCTTCGCTTTGCGCAACGACTACGCCTTTGCCAGCAGCTAAGCCATCTGCCTTCACAACTATGGGCGCACCATTGTCCCTAATGTATTGAGTGGCTTCGCTTACGTCTGTAAACGAGGCATAAGCTGCGGTGGGTATATTATGTCGCCGCATGAAATCTTTACTGAACGCTTTGGAACCTTCTAATTGCGCTGCCGCTTGGCTGGGACCAAAACAGGGCAAGCCCGCAGCAATAAATTGATCTACTGCGCCCATAACCAACGGGGCTTCTGGGCCGACGATGGTAAAGTCAATGTGCTCTGATTGAGCCAACTCGAGCAAACTCTCAATATCAGTTGCAACAATGTCCACGTTGCGTACGCCACGCTCTAATCCAGTTCCGGCATTACCTGGAGCAACTAAAACTTCTGTTACTCCGGCACTTTGTACGAGCTTCCATGCCAAGGCATGTTCACGTCCACCTGAACCAATGACCAATACTTTCATCGTCTCACTCTTCTAATTAGTGCTAATAAATAGCTGACTGTCTTAATCCCACAGTGGGGCTTAGCCTCAATTTAGAGACTTAATGTCTAAAATGTCTTATCCCAGTGAAGACCATGGCGATGCCATGTTCATCAGCGGCATCAATGACCTCTTGGTCACGCATAGAGCCACCAGGCTGAATAACCGCACTAATACCCGCCTGAGCTGCGGCATCAATACCATCCCTGAACGGGAAAAACGCATCTGACGCCATCACCGCGCCGGGCACTACAAGACCTTCTTCATCGGCCTTTAGGCCAGCAATCTTGGCACTGATCACACGACTCATTTGTCCCGCGCCCACGCCAATGGTTTGCAGATCTCGAGCATAAACAATGGCATTCGACTTCGTAAACCAAGCAACTTTCCAAGCAAAGTGCAGATCAAGCATCTGGGCAGCGCTTGGCTGAATTTTAGAAACCACTCTTAAAGCTTCCTCATCTAGACACAACTCGTCAGCACTCTGCACCAGTAAACCACCACCAACTCGCTTAAGTTCACGACCGCGAGGGCTGGCGTCTAAAGGGCCACAAGACAGCAGTCTTACATTTTTCTTTTGTTTTGCAATTTCAATAGCCTCAGCATCTACACTGGGGGCGATAACCACTTCAACAAACTGTTGCTGCAGAATAGGCTCCAATACTTTGCCAGTTAAAGGCCGATTAAACGCAATTATGCCGCCAAAAGCAGATGTTGGATCGGTAGCAAAAGCCTTGTTATAAGCCTCCATCAAATCAGCACCAATACCAACACCACATGGGTTGGCATGTTTAACAATGACGCAAGCGGGTTGATCAAATACTTTCACGCACTCAAGGGCCGCATCTGTATCGGCGACGTTGTTGTATGAAAGCGCTTTCCCTTGTAACTGTTGATAAGAAGCAATTTGGCCAGACTTCGCTGGATTTACTTCGCGATAAAAGGCCGCCTGCTGATGAGGATTTTCGCCATAACGCATGTCGGCGGCCTTATCGAAAGTTAAGGTCAAGGAATCTGGTAACAACTCGTCAGCCCCAAGATAGCCCGCAACCGTTGCATCATATTGAGCCGTATGGCGAAATGCCTTCACTGCGAAACTACGACACATTGCTGCATCAATAGTGTTGCCGGCCAAACATTCAGCGAGCTGAGCATAATCCGCTGGATCAACAAGCGTAAGCACGCTGGCGTGATTTTTTGCTGCAGCACGAAGCATAGTTGGGCCACCGATATCAATGTTCTCAATAGCCATTTCATCAGTGCAGTCATCGCCAGCAATAGTCGCAGCAAACGGGTAAAGATTAACCACAACCAAATCGATTGGACTAATGTCGTTAGCCGCCATGACCTCATCATCAACGCCACGACGAGCCAATATGCCACCGTGAATTTTAGGATGTAGTGTTTTCACCCGGCCATCCATCATCTCCGGGAAGCCGGTATAAGATGCCACTTCGGTAACGGCAATTCCTGCCTTTTGCAACGCAGTATAAGTACCACCGGTGGAGAGAATCTCTACATTTGCCTTCACCAGCGCTTGGCCTAATTCTGCTAAACCACTTTTATCCGAAACGCTAATAAGCGCCCTACGAATATTTAACGGCATTTATCTCTCCTTTCTATAAAGACAAAATTTCTTCTATGACACTGAATGCCCAAAAGTTTCAAATACGAATAACGATTAACCCCAAAATAGGGCAAATATTTAGGCGGCTGAGTTCATTTGCAATTGGCTTTCACCAACTAACCGAGAGCTGTTAGCAAACGCCAGCGGTCCTTGACTCAGTAGACTCAGCCAAACCACCTGAGCGTCAGCAGAATCTAATGGCATAAATTCTCGACAAAGGTGCGAGACACCCAATCGGCCCAGATAAGCTTCGATATGCTTACGCGCAATGCGTAGACCTTGCTCTGGTCCATAAAATTCATGCATTAACTTCAAGTGGCGCAGCATAATTTGTAGTTGTTGCTGACGATTTGGCAACGGCTTACCAATCAATTCAGCAAAAATCCAAGGTTGACCAATAGCGCCTCGACCAATCATCACGCCGTCTGCGCCACTTATTTCCCGGGCCCTTTGCGCACTAGCCAAACTGTCGATATCACCGTTAACTAACAAGGGGATATTCAGTTTTTGTTTAGCCTGTTGTATTTTTTCGTAGCTGGCCTGGCCTTTAAAACGGCAAGCACGACTACGACCATGCATAACCACCATCCGCGCACCGGCTTCTTGAGCGACATACGCAGCAAGTACGCCAACTGCGTCGTCAATAGTCAGGCCAGTGCGAGTTTTGATAGTCACCGGCACATCTACAGCGCTGGCAACAGATTCGACAATGCGGCCAATATTATCAATATCCGCCAACAGCGCAGAGCCAGCGGCTTTGCGACAAACTTTTTTAGCCGGACAACCAAAGTTTATGTCGATGACTTCCACGCCTTCGCCAACCAAGCGTTTTGCCGACTCAGCCATTACTAATGGGTCGTGCCCAGCTATCTGTACGGCATTTGGATTTACGCCAGGAACCAGCACGCGCCGCAAACGGCTCTTACCGGTTTCCCATAACTCAGCTTTTGAAGTCACCATTTCGCTGACCATATACCCAGCACCCAGTTCCCAAGCCAAAGTGCGAAAAGGCACATCGGTCAAACCAGCCATTGGCGCAAGGGCAAAAGGACTGCGCAAGGACACGGTAGAGCTTAGAGAAATGGAATTTGCGGGCGCCACGACTGGCATTTTTCGACCTCGGTTAAGTAGGCCGCAATGATAGCGCCGTCCGAGAAAAATCTATAGTGAGAAGTGGTTTGAAAAGAACAAAAGATTGGCCCGGCAAAATTTGCCAGGCCGCTCCTTACAGTTACCTCTGAAGCCCAAATTGAGCCCAGAAAACAGGCGTTATTACATCTTCATTTCGTAAAAACAAAGTTTGTTGCCATCGGCATCGCGCACATAGGCACCATAGAAAATTGGCATGCGCTCACCAGGACCGCCCTCATCACTGGCGCCCAGCTCAATGGCCTTAGCATAAAGACGATCAACGCCCGCACGGTCGCCGCCAGAAATAGCAATCATGTTGCCATTACCTGAATGAGGTGTCTCTTCGTTGTAAGGCACACAAATGGCAATCATAGGCGCGTCAGTAGAGGTACCGTAAAATTTAATACGGTCCATACCGAACAACTGGGAAGCACCCATCTCAGCAAACAATGCGCCATAAAACGCGCATGCACTGTCCATATCACTCACACCGATCGTTGTATATCCAATCATTCTATTCTCCTTAAAAGATTACCTAAACCTTGTACAGCGACCCCTACCCACATGCAACCCGAATCAAAAATACAGCCACAAAACCCGAGAAAAGCACCCATCCACACGACACACGGTAAAAAATAGAAAAACGCCACAAAACGAAACGTGATGTTCCCCCACAGACCGTGGGCTTAATAAAAAGAATTGTTCCCCCACAGATCATGGCCCTAATAAAAAGAACTGATTCCCCACAAACCATGGGCTTAATAAATAAAAGCCCCACAAAACATGGCCCTAATAAATAAAAGCCCCACAGACCGTGGCTCTAATAAACAACCCCAACCAAACACGCCCACTGCTCCTCAATAATTGGCTCCGCGAACTGAACGCTCGGATAGGCCGCCATCACATCATCGGCCTGCTCAGCCAAAACACCAGACAAAACTAGCTGGCCACCCGGTCCAAGCAATCCAACAAATTCATCTGCCAAATTAATCAGTGGCGCCGCCAAAATATTGGCTACAAGAAGGTCAAAGGAGCCTGCAAATTTGGCCCGCTCTAACTCAGGCAATTGCTGCCATTGGGCTAATGACAAAGTGTCGATACTGGCTGCAACATTATTGAATTGGGCATTTTCATTGGTAGCCAGAACAGCTTGATCATCATGATCCACTGCCACCACCTTGGCGCCCAGAAGCGCAGCGCCGATAGCCAATATTCCAGAGCCACAACCAAAATCCATAACTCGTTGCTGCGGCTTAAGGTGCAAGGCGATCCACTCAAGGCACATTCGTGTGGTGGGGTGACTGCCACTACCAAATGCCAGACCGGGCTCTAAATATAAATATGTTTGGTCGCTATCCTCAACGATCGATGCAGCAGAACCGCCCTCGCCCTCAAAAGACTTCGGCTGCAACCATAACCGACCACCAAATTGGGCGTTCACAGCATGATTAAGCATGCGCAACTGCCAATCTTCTTCACCAACAAAATCCACTTCCAAGCGCCGGTGAATATCTGCATCAATACCCGTTAGGGCATCGCCAAGCCCGGCAATATCAGCATCTAAGGGGAACAATGCTTTGAGTCGAATACTCCTCCATAAGGGAATGGCGCCCGGGTCGGGTTCTAACACCACCTCGTCAGCCAGGCTTTCTAAAGTCACAGCAGATGCACCCGCGTGGAGCAGTAACTCTTCGGCCGCAGCCACATTTACCGACGTTAGAGATAACGTCACTTGTAGCCAACTCACAAAAGTTTAAACAGCGCTGATCCAGTTGCTACGGCATCGCCATTAGCCACGCATATCTCTGTCACCGTACCGGCATGCACAGCAGTAATTTCATTCATCATTTTCATGCTTTCAATAATGCACAGTACCTCACCAGCGGTAACCTGCTGACCCAGCGCAACAAAGGGCTGTGCTTCTGGGTTGACCGCCTGATAAAAAACACCGGCCATCGGAGCAATCACATTCTGAGTAGGTGCAGACTGTTTGGGTGCAGTTTGCACAGGTGCAAACTGCGCTGGCGCAAATTGCGCCACTGAAGCAACACCAGACTCTGCTGATACAGAATTTGGCATAACAATACGAATTGACTCGTCGCCGCTACTGACTTCAAGCTCTGAAATACCTGATTCTTCTACCAACTCAATTAATTTTTTTACTTTACGCAGATCCATATTACTCTCCAATGACTGCTGACCTAATCGCTACTTCGCCGCCCACCCTCAAGCGTGCAACTAGAGCAGTTTTTACGCGGTATTTGCTAAATTACGAGATGCCGCTTGCAGAGCAAACTCATAGCCTTGGGCACCCATCCCGGCGATAACACCTACCGCAATATCACTTAAATAGGAGGTGTGACGGAAGGCTTCCCGGGCGTGGACATTCGACAAATGCACTTCAACGAAAGGAATAGCAACCCCAAGAAAAGCATCGCGCAGAGCTATACTTGTGTGGGTAAGTGCGCCCGGATTAATAATAATGAAAGCCACACCATCGGTCTTTGCTTGATGCACAGCGTCGACTAACTCGTGCTCGGCATTGCTTTGCAGGCAGGTCATTAATTGACCCTGCTCTGCAGCCAAACTTACCAAGCGAGCTTCGATATCTGCCAAAGTCTCATTGCCATAAACATCTGGCTCTCGAGTGCCGAGCAAATTCAGATTTGGGCCGTTAAGCAACAAAATTTTTAAACTAGGGTCAAGCATAAAACACCTTTAGGTAATAACACTCAGTGGCTGGATGAAATTTGAACTATATTCGCAATACGAGAAGTTTATAGCGAATTTGGGCTATTTAGCCACACATTCAAAGAACTTTAATCGCTTCGCATTTCTCTATGTTTTAAAATCCGCTAAAACTCGGGCCAAATGAGCGGAAAAACGTCGCACATCTACCTCACCTTGCACTCTAAATTCTTCTATCTCGCGGGCTTCCCCGTCGAAAAACACCATGCTCGGAGGCCCAAATAGACCAAAATGCTTTAGCAATACACGGTCAATATCGTCATTTGCGGTAACATCGGCGCGCAGCAAAGTATATTGCCTCAGTAGCCTAGCCACTTCAGGTGCAGGAAAAACATTGCGCTCCATGGTCTTACAAGAAATACACCAGTCTGCGTATAAATCCAGCATAACCGGCTTATCACTGGCCAAAATCAAACCTTCCACTTGCTCTACGCTTTTCACCGGCTGCCACTGCACTTCATTGGCCTCACCAGCCCCGGCGCCTGACGCAGAGTGACCGCTCGCAAACTTCAGCGGTTGCAATGGATCGATGGCCCCTGACGCTGCGCCAACTAAACAAAAAGCACCCCACAACAGCATGATCAAACCGACCATTTGGCTGAATTTGCCAGATGTATCCTTGTTGGTGAAATCTAATGCACCCAAGAACACACCACTGCCGAGTAAAAGAATCGCCCATAGAACTAACACCACTGCACCCGGTAACAACCGTTCCAACAGCCATATCGCCACACCCAGCAAACCAACAGCAAAAGCGCCTTTGACTAAATTCATCCAAGCGCCCGCTCTAGGCAGCCAATGTCCTCCGCTGCCGCCCACAACAAGTAACGGCACACCCATGCCCATACCTAGCGCAAATAGCGTACTGCCACCCAAAATCACATCGCCAGTATTAGATATATATATCAGCGCTCCGGCCAACGGCGCTGATATGCATGGAGAAACCACTAAGCTAGAAAGCGCGCCCATAACAAATACTGAAGGATGGCGACCGCCGCTCTGAGCGCCACTGCGCTCACCCAACCACTGCTGCAAACCTTGTGGCAAAGCTAATTCATAAAAACCAAACATAGACCCCGCCAGGCCAACAAACACCGCGGCAAAGGTAATTAAGACCGCCGGACTTTGCAGCTTGGCCTGCAAATTCAACTCGGCGCCAAATAAACCAACCAAGGAGCCGACCAAGGCATAGGTTAAAGCCATGCCTAGGACATAGGCCAACGACAAACTGAAAGCACGAGACTTAGATAGGCCCTCCCCTTCGCCGACAATGATGCTGGATAAAATGGGTACCATTGGAAATACACAGGGGGTAAATGCTAAGCCAATGCCGAGTAAGAAAAATATCGCCCATGAGTAGGCATAACTTTCTTCTGCTAAAACACGAGCCAATTCTCGATCTTCGGTTTCCGAAATGCCGGCAACATTGGCAGTTGGCGAAGTTGCAGAGGATACAGCGCCTATAGTCGACCCCTGATCTTGCGCAGCTCCACCACCAAATGACGTATCTGCGCCAAACCCAGAAGCTTGATCTGCAGGAATTAGCCCAGTAGATGTAAACGTAAAGTCTCTGCTTTCCGGCGGATAACAAAGACCTAAATCAGCACAGCCCTGATAATTGATGCTAATAGTTGTGCCATCTGTAGGACTACCAACCAACGGCACTACAATCTCAACCTGGTCGTAATAAACCTCTACCTCGCCAAAGTATTCATCAACTTTGGTTTTCCCTTGAGGAATTTTAGCCTCAGCCAACATGGCCCCACTTTGGTCAGTGGCAAGATTAAAGCCAAACTGATGCTGGTATAAATAGTAGCCGGGGGGCATTTGCCAGCGCGCAACAATTGTTCTATCTGCTTGCAGTTCCGCGGTAAGGCGGAAAGCCTCATCCACGCGCAAAAACTCTGGCTCCTCATCTAACCAATTGTTAGCGCCATGAGCGCTGGAAAGACCAAAGGCCAAGATAACGGCAATTAACCAAGAACTAATACGACCTTTACCTAATTGGCCCCAAAGGCCGCGGCCATGGATAAACTGTTGCGGCGGCGAAATAGACTTCGCGCGCCCTCTATTCGCCCCCCCTCTAATAGCTAAGCCTAAAAATGATAAACCGGAGAAAGCTAACTTGAGTAGCGCAACTCCAAATGAAAGAGTGTTAGAAAAAATGGTACCCACGACCTACCTCGCAATAGTTTAGACGCTGTGTTCAGCGAAATTTTCGGCTCTTTCGCCAGCGCAGTTAATAAGCGCGTTCTGCAACAGGGCGGGTTACGGCCATCGCAGCTATTTGTAAATGACAGCAAACCGAATTGTGACAACATAGAATACTACCGGCACTATTCGTCCATTGTTAGCGCAGCCGGATAACAAACCCTCAGATCATGGCCTCGGGCACCGCAACTTGGCATATCCGGCTCCGAAACCCCTCTTAGGCAGGATAACTCTATAGATATACAGCCCATGTCGTTAAGATAAGCACTAGAAATTTTCAACTAATTGCCAAGCGTCAAAAAAAGCCAATGCACATTGCAGCTACTCAACTCAACACTTGTAAAGTGAGGTCATCGCGCTTTTCGGCGATGTTGTTTATTGGACTGCTATGCATACTCAGCGGCTGCGCCGGATTGACAGAAAACTCAGACCAATCTGGGCGGGTAGAGAGCAAAAAAATCGACCCCGTAATGCAAAAACAATTGTACCAACTCGAAGACCAAGCCAATTTGGCGATCCAGAGTAACCATCTTACCCACCCGGAGAAAGGCAGCGCCTTGGCGCTTTTCGGGCAAATGCTCAGCCTCAACCCCGGCAACAAAGAAGCCATTCGCGGTATTGAACAAGTAGTAGAGCAATACATTGCGCTAGCCTTAACAGCAGCAGATGAACGGTTGTTTGCCAAAGCTAAATCCATGCTCGCACGAGCTCGGCTAGTTGACTCCAATCACCCCTCGCTGCAACCCACAATGAGACAAATATGCCTCCTCGAAAAAGCTCAGCACAAAACCATCGCATTGCAACCCAAACAAATGTTCAGCCAAAGCGGACAGAAAAAAATCAGCGCACTGGTTAACTTAGGCAACAAAAATTGTCGTTATACCATTGCCGCAACCAACGATGAACAGGGGCGCTGGATCTACAAAGCCATCAAAAACACAACACCCAATGGCCGACCCAAAGCGAAAATCATTATTTCTTCACCGACAAAAATTGAGCAAATATGTTTAACCACCTCAGAATAAACAACCCAGTAAACAGCGTAATAGTCGCGCTAGGCCTTATCGTTACTCTAAACGCATGCGGCGAAAGCAAAACGCCGCCCAACGCTGACCGTTCCAGCAGCAACTCAGCAGCCCAAACAGGCACTTTACTAAAAGTTAGCGACGCTAACGTCAGAGGCTTGCTACCGGGCAGAAGTATGACTGCTGCCTATTTCACACTAACAAATAATAAACCAACGGCCATCACACTAAAGGGCGCCAAATCGGTTTCTGCCGGGGCAGTAGAAATGCACACCGTGGAAATGCAGGCAGAGCAAATGCGCATGCGGCCGCTCACCGAAGTGGTTATTGCTTCAGGTCAAAGTGCAACTTTTGCCAGCGGCGGTCACCACTTAATGCTCTTCAATGTTGAGGCAATAGATGAATTTATGACCATCACTTTGTTATTCGGCGATGGCACTGAACTGCCTGTAGAGTTCAGCAAAGTCGACATCGCTGGCAGGCATTGACTAGCATTCTAGTTAATCACCCCAAACATGCTGATACGACAAACTTCATACACATTAACTTAGGAATATGATCAAGAATGAAATGGAAATTCTGGCAATCCAACGACACAGACATAACCCAAGATCACTCCGAAGCAAATGACAACAAAGGGCCTTGGGGAACTGTTACTCGTGTGGCATCCGCGCTCATAGGCCTATACCTCCTTGGTGCCATAGCAACGGGTATATTCTGGTCATTAGAGCCCGCCGGCATTGACGCCTTCAACACCTCAGGCCAAGAATCTGCTACGGCCAGCGAAAAATCTGTGACCGGCTCAACTACCACCGCCACCTTTATCGCGGTCACCGAAAAAATGTTGAACAAATCTGGCGGCTATCTAAGCAACGACATATTCCCGCCAGGGGTTTGGCTAGACAACATGCACAACTGGGAATTTGGCGTATTAACTCTATTACGCGATACCGCCAGAGTGTACCGCAACGATCTTTCTCGCTCACAAAGCCAGTCAGCTGAAAACAAAAATCTGGCCGAGGCAGAAGGTAAGTTCTTCTTCAAAAACGACTCTTGGTTTTTACCCAGCACCGAGAATACTTATGCGGAAGGCATCGACTTCTTCAAGGTTTACCAACAACAACTCGCCAACAACCAAAATAACGAGGCACAGTTTTATGCCAGGGCAGATAACTTACAGCAATGGCTGGCAACCACAGAAACTCGCCTTGGCAGTTTGTCGCAAAGACTTTCAGCCAGTGTGGGCAAGCGCCAACTGAATACTGATTTGGCCGGCGACAGCTCTGCAAGTCAAAGTACCAACGCGCCATCAGACCAACTCGTGCAAACACCTTGGCTAGAAATTGATGACGTTTTCTACGAAGCACGCGGCTTTACTTGGGCACTAATTCACCTGCTGAAAGCAGTGGAAAATGATTTTGGCGAAGTGCTAGACAAAAAAGCCGCTAGAGTTTCGCTACGACAAATCATCCGCGAATTAGAGCCCACCCAGCAAACTCTTTGGAGTCCAATGGTATTGAATGGTGATGGCTTCGGAATTGTGGCCAATCATTCACTAATCATGGCGTCACATATCTCCCGCACGAATGCTGCCATCACTGACCTAAGAGCGTTACTCACCCAGGGTTAGGCAAAGACGACACAGCACTCTAAAACAAGCCTTTGGTGAACACTTTGACCAAAGGCAATTGCACAAATGCTCCTTTATCTAAGTGCTAGCAAAGGCTCTCTAAGAGCAACTCACCAAACAACTCACCGAACAACTCAGAAAGCAAAAAAGCTGCGCAGGCGATTAGCTAGGTCTAACAACATATACAGGTATTTCAACTAGCATGTGGCTGTGACATAGGTATTATCTGACTGGCTCGATGGAGCGGATGCGGGGGCATCCTTGGGGAAAAAGTCTATTTATAGAGTTACAGCAGTTCATATTCTATATGCATTAAGAACCTTTCAACTTAGGGTTATACGTAGCCGTTCTTCAATAATTTAATTATCTGTTGGGGACCGAAATGAATGATCTCTCTCTAATCCCACCGTTAGTAGGTGTAGTGGGTTTACTTGTCTCGTTTGTGATTTATGCCGTTGTTAGGAGTTATGATCCTGGCACTGCAGCACTAAAAAAGATTGCCGATGCCATACACGAGGGTGCCATGGTGTTTATGCGTCGTGAGTACACTATGTTGTCTATGTTCGCATTGGTGCTATTGATTGGCATTTACTTCACTCCTGGACTAGGTCCTAAAACAGCCACCGCATTCTTAGCTGGTGCTGTGTCCTCAATGCTTGCAGGTTGGTTTGGTATGTATACCGCCACCCAGGCGAATGTACGAACAACCACCGCTGCACATAATTCCGGCCAAGCTGCCGCGTTAGCTGTCGCTTTCTTTGGCGGCTCCATCATGGGCTTAGCGGTTGCTTCATTAGGTCTAATGGGCTTGGGGCTTATTTATTGGCACTTCGGTGGCGACCCAGAAACAGTCCACCACATCCACGGCTTTGGCATGGGCGCATCAGTAGTCGCCTTGTTCTCAAGAGTCGGTGGCGGCATTTTCACTAAGAGCGCCGATGTAGGTGCTGATTTAGTTGGCAAGCTAGAGCAAGGTATTCCAGAGGATGACCCCCGCAACCCGGGTGTTATCGCGGATAACGTCGGCGACAATGTCGGTGACGTTGCAGGTATGGGTTCAGATATCTTTGAATCTTATTGCGGATCAATGATCGCAACCATCGCAATTGCAGCAACCTTAGCGCTAGGTTCTTTGAACATGCTGGTACCCGGTGCCAGCGAAGGTGACGCTCGCGCAGCACTGATGTTTTTACCCTTAGCATTGGCCTCAGTTGGCCTCATCGCCTCCATAATTGGCATTGCTATCGTGCGCGGTTTTTCATCTGCTAATCCAGCCGTGGCATTGCGTATCGGAATGATCGGCACACCTATCTTGTTCATCGCAGCAGGTTACTTCTTGCTCCAAACGCTTGGCATATCAAATAACATTTGGTTGTCCGTTGTATTTGGTGCCGCAGGCGGCGTTGGTATCGGTCTCATCACCGAGTACTACACCTCCGCAGCGCCGGTAGTGCGCATTGCTGAATCTGGCAAAACCGGCCCAGCTACTGTCATGATCACTGGATTAGCCGTAGGCATGCAATCGGTTGTCGGTCCTCTACTGATCATTTGCGGCATCATTTACGTTTCAACTGAACTAGCCGGACTTTACGGCGTTGGCGTTGCCGCGGTTGGCCTTTTGGCAACTGTAGGTATGACCATGGCAGTTGACGCCTACGGCCCAATCGCCGACAACGCTGGCGGCATTGCAGAAATGGGTGGCCTCGGCGAGGAAACTCGAGCCATCACAGATTCATTAGATGAACTTGGCAACACCACCGCAGCCATGGGTAAAGGCTTTGCCATTGGCGCAGCAGCATTAGCGGCATTAGCAATTATTGCAGCCTTTGTCGAAACCATCAGCAGCCAACGCGGCGGCGACTTTATTCTGCATATAGGCGATCCAATGGTCCTCATCGGCTTGTTCATAGGCGGCATGGTGCCATTCCTAATAGCCAGCATGACCATGACTTCCGTGGGTGAAGCGGCAATGGAAATGATTGAAGAAATACGCCGACAGTTCCGCGAAATACCCGGTCTGATGGAGGGTACAGCAGATCCTGACAGCGCCAAGTGTGTGGACATTGCAACCACTGCTGCGCTGCGACGAATGCTGGCACCAGGCATTATTGCTGTTGCAGTGCCTATCGTCGTAGGTTTTGGCCTAGGCGCAGAAGCGCTGGGTGGTTGCCTTGGCGGCGCTCTACTGGGTTGTGTATTACTGGCCCTGACCATGGCAAATGCCGGTGGTGCTTGGGACAACGCAAAGAAGTATGTTGAAAAGGGCAATCTCGGTGGCAAAGGTTCCGACGTTCACGCAGCAACAGTAGTCGGCGACACTGTGGGAGATCCGTTCAAGGACACTTCTGGCCCCGCAATGAACATTCTGATTAATGTTATGGCTATTGTCAGTTTGGTAATTGCACCAGTGCTGAGCTAAATATCGACTGCAGAATGGTCAAAGGATCTAGTAAGACGATCCGCAATAAAAAAGGGGCCACGGCCCCTTTTTTCTGCTCGGTTATTTAGTTACCGCTTCTTCAATGTTCCGCATTGCGCCTAACTCCGCCCAAGACTTTGGATTCCGCCTTCTGTAACCCAACTGCGTAAGCCGGGCTTTCACTAAGCCGATTAAACTTCCAATCAGTATTGAAATTAGGCCCAAATAAAACACTGAATATTCTAAGCTGAACCATAAAGCTACATTGAGTAGCAAAAAAGGAATGGGGGTATTAGATACTGCAAAAAGAAAAAAATTGCTCAAGTAACTTTGATAGGACGGCGCCCTAAGTCGAACGCCAAATACACCAAGGAGTATGTGGGCGACGGGATATATTCTTCGCTTCGGAACGCCAACTCGCTGTAGTTCAGCCCTTGCCAACTCGCACTGCCTATAAAACCTAAGCTTATTCTTATCCAACCAAACGCCTCTCGTATTAATGTTATCCAACAATTATCGGATTGTCTTCGACATAAACTCTACAAAAAAGAAGTGGAATTGCAAACTTTATATTAAAAAATATTTCCTTCATATCTGGCACTTAGGAGGTTACTTGCTAGTCAGCGTTCTGACCAAGACTAACGGAGGGTCAGCTACCGGAGGATATTAACGAATGGGTTTTATCGAGAAGGTGATTGTCGTCCTGTCACTAGCTTACGAGCCACCTCGGCTTCTTCTTTGTTAGATAGTGCTTTATAGCCTCTAAGATACGGCCAACCGTAACCCCAGCGAAACGGCGTCGGCAAAAATGGCGATCCACCCACTAAAACACCCACGAACATTAGTGCTGCCAGCTTTGGGTAGCCCTTAGCCGTGACACATTGCTCTAGAGATTCATCTGCAACCCTACGCTGAACTTCGCTTCCACCGCGCCAATAAGATAAATCATGATCTTCGCAGCAGGACAACCAAAGCTCTTTATCTTTGCCACTACCATCAGGAAACATACTGCATCCATCAGTGGTGAATGGCGCTAATTCCGCGGCATAGGTTGCTACCGGCGTTACGCTGATCAGAAAAAGAAACAAAAGGCTATATACAATCGTCTGAGAAGCCAGCAACCGCCTTGGTAGAAAAAATTGCATGGTAATAATTCTCCTCAACTGAATATTCTGGCGCAGATTTTTAGGTCAATTCTCGGACCAAAAAACACTCTCTGACCAAGGCAAAATGTAGGTTCTAGAGGCTTAGCAACCTAGCAAAAACGTCTATGTGAGCTTGCGCCTGAATCTCATCTAATGGAATGCCGGTGACATTGATACGGCACCGATTGTCAGCGAGCACAGGATAAATATGCGCTTGATAAAATGTCTCCTCACTATTTTCTGCTGCTAACAAATTGCGAAACATTCCTGCATATTCCGCAGCAAAAGCTGGGGCCAGTGGGTGCCCTTGCAAAAGCTTTTGCCACAACTTTTGAGCATCGGCTAAACGCCGCAGTGTCTGTGCATGTTCCAGCTCTAAAGCCGGCAGATTTTCCACCAAGCTGCGAATAAAACCCCTACTAGCAGGGTGCTCAAAAGCAGAACCACGACCACGATTTATAGTGTTCGCTGCGTCGGCCAACAACTTGCGCTTTTGCTCATCTGGCTCATACACCAGGGTTAATCCACAAGGGCGTAAAGAGAATGACCTGAAGGCTTTTGTTGGACTTAGGGCAACTGCAAAAGAGCAACCAGTCTGCAAAAACGGCAGAAGATAATGCTCACAACTACCCTGCATAACCGCATCATAGCCCTGACTTGCCAGCATTCCGGCATTTTCGAAACCGGGATAAGCGCGATCCAAAATAATCGGCAAACCTCGCTCTGCTGCGCTCTCTGCACGTGCTTGAATAATCTTCGACGGACAGACGTAACCCGTAGAGTTATGCGGCGCCGCCTGCATTACAGTAAGCACATTAGGCCCGGCAATTGCGGGATCCTGCAGCCCAAAAGATTGAAAACCAATTCTGTTGCTGGCAGCAATAGATGAATAAACCGGCCAAGACAATTCCTCCACTGCCAATGCGGAAATTTTGGAACTCATCATTAGGTACATTTGCACTGCGGTATTCACCGCACCGGTGCCCGCATCAGACGGGGTCACAAGAAGAAAATTATCCCAATATTGCTTAGGGATACGTTGCCAGTTCAACACTTGAGGCAGTAGCTGCCCATGCAGCGTTTTAGAACTCAAGTAAGTCGCCTCGGCGCCTGCTTCACCTGCTCGCAAAGTTTGCGCCATAAGTTCAGTTGAGGTGGGCATAGGTCGACCATGCCCATCTAAGATAATGCCAATACCATAATTTGCCGCCTGAGCGTCTGCTCGGGCCAACAAATCTGCTACTTGGTTAACATCAGCGCCGCCATCCCGCAGGGCCTGAGCTCGAATAACTACTTCTTGAGCGGAAAAATTTTTCTCTTCGTTAACCACTTTTAAAACCTCTTTATGCGCAGCTAGCTGTTATTTATCGGCGCCATGAGGCAGCAATAAGGGACTCTTAGGGCCTTCACTATAATGAGGCAACTCTTCTCCATAGCGCAACCAATGCGGTGAATGAGCATACCAAATGTGCGTTGACGGCATCTCCACCGGATCAGTATCAACTGCGCCCATGCGCAAAATCACAAATGCTAAATGCGACCACTCGGCAATGAGGTGGGTGCCACAAGCGCAGCAAAAGTGCCGGCGTTTGCCAGGGGAGGACTCAAACTTGCGAATCAGTGTATGGCCTTGCAACCAACGGAAATGATGCCGATGCACACGGGCGGTAGTAGCAAAAGCGCTAGCGTGAACCTTACGACAGGTACGGCAATGACAATGCACCACTGGCCCATCTAGCCGATCGGCTTCATAGCTAACCTTTCCACATGCGCAGCTGCCTAAAATCATAACCAAGAATCCTAGAATTACAAAGACAACCGAAGTGTTACCGAGGGATAAATGTTGCCCACGCGGCAATCGCTACACGCAAGCAAATAGACGACCAAAGGTCTTTCTGCAGCTCTGAAAAGGCACCTCTCCTGTAATTGAGGCGCCGCGCACCCACAAGTAACCATTGCAGCCCGTGAAAATCTCAAATGTGAAAAAAATCTGCTAATTCGCACTTTTTTTCATGCGGATGCTTTTTCTAGTTCCGCGGATAGGTACAATGCCGCCTCCGAATTTTGAGCAGTAATAGGACGCCACATGAATATTGAATCTATCCCCATAGGCAAAGATGCACCAAACGACATTAATGTTGTAATAGAAGTGCCCGTTGGTGGCGAGCCAATTAAGTATGAAATGGATAAAGCCTCCGGCGCTCTATTCGTGGACCGTTTTCTCTATACGTCCATGCGCTACCCAGGCAACTACGGGTTCGTGCCAAATACGCTATCTGACGATGGTGATGCTATAGATGTACTAATCGCCAGTACTCGCGCCATCACTCCCGGCGCCGTTATCAACTGTCGCCCAATTGGCGTATTGATCATGAAAGACGAAGCAGGGCAGGACGAAAAGGTTATCGCAGTGCCCTCCAATAAGCTGACCCTGCGTTATAAAGACATAGCGAATGTCACTGACTTGCCGAAAATAACACTAGATCAAATAGAGCACTTTTTCGCTCATTACAAAGATCTAGAAAGCGAAAAATGGGTCGAGTTAGACCGCTGGGGTGACGCGGCAGAAGCACGAGATCTTATCAGCCAGTCTATGGCAGCATACGCGGAAGATGCCAAAAAGAAGTAGTTAAGCTTGAGTTCCGTGAAGATGCCGTCACCAGCGGCGGCATCCTGATCAGCCACTCACAGCCCTTGGCAACGCCTAGAGCGAATCTTTAACCGCGAGCATTCCTACCTGCCGTTATTGGACAAGCCTATCGGCCAAAGTCATCAGCCAGCAAGTTGCAACTAGATGCTCATGAAGCCACTACCACTTCTCTGGTAATTTTTTTGCCACAAGTTGGTTTTTCAAAGACACATACACGGGCAAACCATTCTTGTACACCGGGTGATCTTCGCCCGCTATCAATGGCGCCAGATATTTACGCGCCCGAGGTGTAATACCAAAGCCATCTTTGCTGATGTAACTCTTGGGCATAAATTTTTCCACATTCGCCACTTTAGCAAGTTTGGCTTCGCCGATCTTCCACTTATACGGGCTGTCACTGGTGCGAACAATTATTGGCATAACCGCCGTTTTACCTGCCAATGCAAAATCTACCGCCGCTTTACCCAAGGCGTAGGCCTGTTCAACATCTGTCGCCGAGGCAATATGACGCGCAGAACGCTGTAGATAATCAGCTACTGCCCAATGAAATTTATAGCCCAACTTGTCTTTAATCATTGTGGCAATAGTGGGCGCAACACCACCCAACTGGGCGTGGCCAAAGGCATCTTTACCGCCGCCAGATTCACCAATAAAGGTACCGTCTGCGAAGCGAGCGCCTTCTGAAACCACAATCACGCAGTAACCTTTAGCTGTCACTGTTTCCTTTACCTTGCGCAAAAAAGCCTGCTTCTGAAACGGCACTTCTGGCAGCAGAATAATATGTGGCGCATCGCCATCGTTGGATTGGGCCAACGCGCTGGCTGCTGCGATCCATCCTGCGTGGCGCCCCATCACTTCCAAGACAAAAACCTTGGTGGAAGATTCACACATGGAGGCAACATCTAGAGCGGCTTCTCTCGTTGAGGTAGCCACATACTTGGCTACCGAGCCAAAACCCGGACAACAGTCAGTAAATGGCAGGTCGTTATCTACAGTCTTAGGAATGCCAATGCACTGCAAAGGGTACTTTCTTTGCCGGCTGACCTGAGCCATTTTATTGGCAGTGTCCTGAGAATCACCGCCGCCATTGTAAAAAAAGTAGCGAATGTTATGCGCGCTGAATACATCAATCAGGCGGTTATATTCCCGAGCGTCTTCCTCAGGAGATTTAAGTTTGAATCTGCAAGACCCGAAAGCGCCTCCTGGCGTGCTGCGCAAACCAGCAATGTCCTTTTTCGATTCTTTCGAGGTGTCAATCAACTCTTCCTGCAGCGCGCCAATAATGCCATTACGGCCGGCGTAGACCTTACCAATCACATCCTTGTGAGCTCTTGCTGTCTCCAAAACACCACATGCGGATGCGTTAATTACAGCGGTGACCCCACCAGATTGGGCATAAAACGCGTTAGGTTTGGGCATCTAAAATCCAAAAAGTTAATCGATGAAGCCAATTGTCCGCGAACCAGCAAATTTGTGCGACAATTTCCCGCATTAAAACTAAGAAAAATACAATGCAGGCACTTTTTTCTATCTTTTGGCGCATAACCAGCCTTCAAGCAGGACCAGAAACGGTACCGGCGAGCAGTAACTTGCTGGCCTTGGTTACCATAAGCAACATCATCGTCAGTTTAGCTATTTCTTTGGCTCTGGGAGATAAAGCTTTTTTCACCGTTGCGGCGACAATAGTTATAAATCTAGCGGCGTTATCACTGATTATGGCTGGTCTACTCGCCATGGTCGGCAAGTCCGCAAGGCTTAGCCAAACCTTGACCGCCTATTTTGGGTGCGACTTGTTACTTAATGTATTTGTCGCCATTGCCATTAGTCTGTCTAAGCTAGCCGGGGTAGATTTACTCAATAACATTGCTCTCATAATCCTTGTTTGGAGTGTTGCAGTATTCGGCTTTATCTTAAGCCGAGCGCTCGAAGTGCATATGATCCTAGGCAGCGTTTTAGCCCTAGTATTAATCATACTGACCTTCTCAATAAGCCAAATCGCTATCGGCAACAGCTAAGACAGTAGTTGAAATTGAACAAACTAGATTACACTTCGAACTCTGCATACCTGACATCTTTGGAAGCAAAAAAGATATGAAACAAAGTCTCTATTTCCTAGGCATCGGTGGCACGCTTATGGGCAGTTTGGCTCTATTGGCAAAAGAAATGGGCTACAAAGTCAGTGGCAGCGACAACGCCATTTATCCACCTATGTCAGACCAGCTGGCCGCAGCAAAGATAGAGGTTCATGAAGGCTTTTCACCAGCACACTTAGAGCCAATTCCAGATCAAATCATTATAGGTAATGCCAACTTACCCCGCGGTAACGAAGCGATAGAGTTCATTTTAGACAAGGGCTTACCGTATACCTCTGGCGCCGAGTGGTTGGGCAACACGGTACTGAAAAACCGTTGGGTGCTGGCGGTTGCAGGTACACACGGCAAGACAACTACGGCCAGCCTATTAGCCTGGATACTAGAGTACGCAGGGCTAAAGCCAGGGTTTCTAATCGGCGGCGCGCCGGGCAACTTTGACCAGTCAGCACGCTTGGGAGAAACCCCGTTTTTTGTTGTCGAGGCTGACGAATACGACACCAGCTACTTTGATCGACGCTCCAAGTTTGTGCACTACAAGCCACGCACACTCGTGTTGAATAACCTTGAGTTTGATCATGCGGATATTTTTCCTGATATCAGCGCAATCCAAGACCAATTTCATTTACTCATGCGCACAGTGCCCAAAGAGGGCTTGGTCATCGCGCCGGGTGCCAGCGAACAAATCAACGAAGTGTTGGGTAGAGGATGTTGGACCCCAGTCAGCCGCATCGGGCAAAAAACCAGCAAGAAAGAGTTTGAGCTAGATAATGGCGACACTTGGACCGTGGCAGATGCCGAAGCGGACGGCAGCGCATTCGCTGTGCTGCTCAACGAAAAAGTACAGGGGCGTGTCAGTTGGCCGCTGATCGGTGAGCACAATATGGACAACGCCTTAAATGCCATAGCAGCCGCTCGTCATGTTGGCGTAACGGCGGATATATGCATCCAAGCGTTGGCAGAATTTAAAGGCGTAAAACGCCGCCTGGAAGTGATTTTCGAAAACGATCATACCGTCGTCTATGACGATTTCGCCCACCACCCCACAGCCATACGTACAACGCTGCAAGGTTTGCGCAAGCAAGTTGGCAACGAAGAAATTTTAGCGATCATAGAACCACGCACTCACACCATGTCTCTGGGTACATTGAGTAACGACCTTTGCGTATGCTGCGCCGCTGCTGACCAAGTGATTTGGTTTCGCGGTGAGAACATAAAGTGGGATCTAGGCGAAATCATCAACAACTGCGTGGTACCGGCAAAAATGGCCAACAGCGTGCCAAATCTAGTGAAAGATATCGTTAAAAGTACGCCCAAAAAAGGACAGCGCAAACGCCACGTTGTGATTATGAGTAATGGCTCATTTGGCGGCATCTACAAATTACTCATAGCGGCACTGAGTGCAATTGATAGCACTACTGATAGCACTACTGATAGCGCAAAATAAGCGGCGAAAATCCAAGTCAAATTCCAATATACAACTCAGTACAACAATGAAATCGGGAGAGAATTTTCAATGATTGAAGCAAGCAAAAAAATGGCTTTAGCACTGGCCCTAACCTTCACACTCGGCAGTTTATCCACACCTGCGATGGCAGAAGATAATTGGTATCCCTCAAAGTATGGTGCAGATGACACCTTGGGTGCCATGAATGAGCTTTCCGACGAAAAAACCAAACTCGCAGCACAACTAGTTAAAACAGGTAAAACCTATGCGTTAGCAGTTGAAACCGGTCCTAAATCGCCAGCGTACCCGCCGCGCAGCTACTCAATGACCATTCTGCAATTAGATGACGGCATGGGCACGCCACTGGGCAGCAACAAAGCCACAGGCAACGACGATCTCATGCATATCTGGATGGGTATCGGCAGCCAAATTGACGGTTTAGGTCACATGGGTGTCAATCACCAATACTACAACGGTCACATGGCCAGCGACTTTGTCACGCCCTCAGGTCTGAGCAAATTGTCTATAGACCGGTTACCCCCGGTCGCGACCAGAGGTGTGCTGTTAGACATAGCCAAGCTAATGAAAACAGATATTTTGCCAGCGGGTACCGCCTTTAACAAAGCAGAAATCGACGCAGCAGCGAAAGCAGCCGGCATCACCATAGAAGCTGGCGACGTCGTACTGTTCCACACCGGCTGGCTTAATGTCATGGACAGTGATCCAGAAGCATTTATGGCAAGTGCGCCGGGACTGGGTTTAGAAGGTGCGCGCTACTTAGCCAGTTTAGGTGTTGTGGCCATAGGCGCAGACACTTGGGCACTAGAGGTACTACCTTCTGAAGACGCCACTATGCTGTTCCCTGTACACCCAGAGCTGCTGGCCAAAAACGGCATCTATATATTAGAAAATATGGATACCCGAGCGCTGGCCGCAGACAACGCCAACGAGTTCCTCTTTGTTTTGGGCACGCCTAGGTTTGTCGGCGCTGTACAAGCAGTAATTAACCCCGTTGCGATCCGCTAGGTGAAACTAACTATTGATGAGCCAGAAGCAATAAGAGAATTCGCCTACGCCCAGGGTTGGTTGCCGCGAGGCGTGGAAGTCACACGCCTAGAGACAGCTGACACCAGCGCAACTACCTGTCTGCGCGGCTATCTGAGCAATGAAACCACATTGGTCTTCAAGCAAGCAGATGGGCCCAGCGACACGCACGCAAGCTTCATGGCAATGGTCGAGGCTGCCAACGAACTGCATCACCAAGAAGGCGAACAGCCCGTACTCTTAGGTTATGCAGAGGAAGAGAAAATTCTGTGCATGCGAGACATTGCACAAGAATCAACAAACTAACCGAGCCAGTGACAGTTCACTAGGGGGAGAAAATAAGTGTTAGAGAAAAAAAGAATAGTTATTACCGGTGCCGGTAGCGGTATTGGACGCGCCACGAGCAAATTGGCTGCCGGATATGGCGCCCAAGTAGTCTGTGTAGATCTTACCGACGGTGTCGAAGAAACCGTGGCGGAAATCACCCAAGCCGGTGGCACCGCTATAGCAGTAAAAGCAGATGTCAGCGATGAATCCGCAGTAATCAACTTTGTCGAAAAGTGCCTTACCGAATATGGCGGCATCGACGGCATTTATGCCAACGCTGGGGTTTCCGGTGGACGCAAAAGCCTTACCGAACTCACCGTGGAAGATTGGCAACGTACCTTAGCTGTGAATACCATTGGTGTGTTTTTGGCGGTGAAACACTCGGTCCCGCATTTTGTTAAGCAAGGTAGCGGTGCCATCGTCTGCACAGCATCCGTGGCAGCACTGCGCGCCAATGCTGGCGGCGTAGACTATTCAGCCAGTAAAGCCGGCGTGGTTAGCATCGTGCAAACTGTTGCTTACCAAACCTATGGCACTGGAGTGCGCATTAACGCTGTTTGCCCAGGTCTAATTGAAACCGGCATGACTAAACCGACATTTGACCTAGCAAGAGAAAAAGGCAAAGAAGAGAAAATTGGCCAAATTAATCCGGCTAAGCGCTCTGGCCTGCCTAGCGAGATTGGCGAAATGGCCTGTTTCCTACTCAGCGACCGAGCCTCTTATGTGAATGGCCAAGCAGTGCCCGTAGATGGCGGCTTATCCGCGTCCCACCCATGGGTGTTCCCGCGCAGCTAAGTCTTTGGTGCTGGGCAAAGTGCTAGGCAAAGTGCCGAGAAAAACCCCAGCGCCAAAATCAGCCCCCAAACCCAGCTCAAAAAAAGACAAAAAAAAGGCCGCAAAAATTGCGGCCTTTTAATTCGAGCCATGGCTATCTTAGCCTGGGCTGAACAATGCCTGGGGCATTTCCATAACTGCATCAGCTTCTGCTTCAATACTACGCTCCAAACCTAAGGTCTTCGGCAACAGGCGATCATAGAAATAACGTGCTGTGGCTCTCTTCGCCACACCAAAATCATCAGCCGGAGCACGACTCGCCATTAACGCCCAAACCCATGCACACATGGTCATGCCAACCATGTCTAAGAAATCTACTGATACCGCACCCGGCAGGTGAGGGTCATTTTTGCCACGGGCTACAACAGACTGAGTGGATCTCGCTAAACGATCACAGGCCTCTATCAGTTGACCCTTGTAGGCTTCGTCGACATCAGTAGCTTTCATGTCTTCAAGCAGCTCCAACATTAAGCTTCCACCATCACGCATAATTTTACGACCAACCAAATCTAATGCTTGAATGCCATTGGCACCTTCATAAATTTGACCAATTCGCGCATCACGTACAATTTGCTCCATACCCCATTCTTTAATGAAGCCGTGGCCACCTAGAACTTGCTGGCCCATCACGGCACCGTCTAAGCCTTTATCGGTCAAAAACGCTTTCACAACAGGCGTCAACAATTCACTGATACGACCTGCACGCTCGTTATTGTTGTACTTGGCTTCATCTAACTGAATGCCCACATAAAGGGCGAATGCTCTACAGCCTTCAGCGTAAGCGCGCTGAGTCAGCAACATACGCCGAACGTCGGGGTGTACAAGAATAGAGTCAGCTACAGCATCAGGGTTTTGTGGACCAGTCACAGATCTACCTTGAATACGGTCTCGGGCGTAGCGCGCAGAAAGCTGGTATGCAAGATCAGCAGAGCCTAAACCTTGCAAGCCCACACTCAGCCGCTCGTAGTTCATCATGGTGAACATACCAGCCAAACCCTGATGTTCTTCTCCTAACAAAAAGCCTTTCGCGCCATCGTAGTTAATCACCGAAGTGGCGCTGCCACGTATGCCCATTTTATGTTCCAAAGAACCACTGGCCATGGTATTGCGTTGGCCCGGCTTACCGTCGGCATCAGGTAAAAATTTCGGCACAATAAACAGCGAAATACCTTTGCTGCCCGCAGGGCCGTCAGGAATACGCGCTAGGGTCAGGTGGACAATATTATCCACCAAATCGTGCTCACCACCGGTGATAAAAATCTTTGTGCCGGTGATGCTGTAGGAGCCATCCGCTTGAGGCTCGGCCTTAGTGCGCATAATGCCAAGGTCCGTACCCGAGTGAGCTTCGGTCAAGGCCATAGCCCCGGTCCACTCACCCGAATAAAGTTTTTCTAGGTATGTCTGTTTTTGCTCGGCACTGCCATGAGCGTCCAAGCACAGGCAGGTACCTACCGTCAGCGTGCCGTACAAATACAAACTACTGTTGGCTGCCCAAAACATTTCTTCCACCAAACAGCCCAAACTCTTAGGCATACCCTGACCGCCAAAAGCCGGGTTACCCGACAAGCCTAGCCATCCGCCTTGAGTGAGTTCACGAAAGCCTTCTTTGAACCCCGGAGGCGTTGTCACTTCGCCATCATTCCACTGGCAGCCGTGGGTATCGCCAATCTCATTTAGCGGCGCCAAAACTTGGGACGCCACCCGGCCACTCTCAGCTAAAATGGCTTTGGCCAAATCTGGCGTTAAACCGTCAAATGCCTCAATCTGAGCCCAGCTTTCATCTGCGTGAAATACATCAAAGAGCAAAAATGCCGCGTCCTTGTCTTGTGCTTGATAATCCAACGTAAAATCCTTTTTGGTTAAGCGCTTGAGTCTAGTCATGTGGTCCTTTACGTACTAATCTTTTTTCATAATTAATTCAGATAAGTATTAGACATCAGCCTATTTCACCAGTCTATTTCACCAGCCTATTTCATCAGTCCAAGATACACACTCACTGGGGCATCGAAAATTTAGCCTTTGGTATGAACGTAATAGAAATCATACAACGACTTGGCGAGCCTGAAAAAACCAGAGAAGTTTATGGAGGCGAACTAGAATTGCTTTACCAAAACACCATTTTTCGATTTATCGATACCCGGTTTGTGGAATGCACGCTGCCCGATCCAGGGCCAGTAATTATTGACCAAATACCCGTCTTAAACTTATTCGAATGGCTGTCAGGGTTATACGACATAGTAGATCGTGCGCGCTTCAGAGTTTCAGTCAATACCAGGATCGCCTATGACTACACCGACCCCAGTTCTGGCTCAGTTATCCTTTTTCAACCCGGCCATTGGGATGGACAGCTCTAACCTAGCCTAATCTGCAGCAATTACCCGTCGGTATTTTACCCGCTGCTAGTTAAACCGCGCTCGGTAAGCGATCAAGCAAACACCTACAAATTAGCAGTGACTATAGGCAATTTGTGGCTCCAAACACTTACAGAAAACTCACAAAAAGTGCGTTACAACCTAGCGAATGACGCTATTGCGTAAGGCGACCACAAAGCAAAAAAATCAACAGCCTAGCCAGTGAGGAGCCCAACATGTACCGATTTTCTCAGGCAAAGGGTCTTAGCCAAGCTGTTGTCAGCGCCGCTTATAACGCCCTACTGCCAGATACTTGCGTGCTGTGTGAGCAAATACTCAAACACCCACAACCAGATCACCTATGCCCTTATTGCCGTTTGGCTCTGCCCTATAACCTCATTTCCTGCATCACTTGTGCTATGCCGCTGCAATCAACAGCAACGAGTTATTGCGGCCCTTGTATAACCAAACCTCTAGCTGACCAAGCCTTGGTACCGCTACTGCATCAAAGGGAAGCGGCCTACCTACTGCACAGATTCAAGTTTCAAAAAAGCCTGCGCGAAGGCCAAGCTCTGGCTCAAGCAATGCTGCAAATGATTAACACTATGCACGCGGCGGGCCAGCCGCTACCTCAATGCCTAATCCCTACACCAACCTCTTGGCAACAACGTCTGCTAAAAGGTTTTGACCATGCACAAATACTTACAAGACTGCTGAGCAAGGAAGCGAACATCCCAGTCAAAGCCCACTTACTAAAGCGCAATTATGGCCCCCCACAACGGCAAAAGACCCGCGCGCAACGCCTTAAGTTGGCGCACAGCACCTATACACTTCGCCAACCTGGCAAAAGAATAAATTACCAACATGTAGCTGTGGTAGATGACGTACTCACCACGGGCACAACTGCTCGACACATTGTGCAGTTACTGCGCAAAGCCGGGGTGGAGCGGGTAGATTTATGGTGTGCCACCAGGGCAACCTAGCGGTGGACGCAAATAACCCAAGATTAAGGCAGCGCGCCAGCGACAAAACCAGTTAATGGTTCGGAATAGTCGAACTGACTGTTACAGTGCGCTCATGCAAGCTAATCCAAAAAACACCGCCCCCTACGATGCCCTCAGCCCAGATACCATTTTGGACGCCATAGAAAGTGTCGGCATTGAACCTACGGGTAGTTTGCTTGCACTAAATAGCTACGAAAACCGGGTTTACCAAGTGGGCTTAGAAAGTGGCGAATTTGTTATCGCCAAATTCTATCGGCCTAATCGTTGGACCGACGCAGCCATCGCGGAAGAACACGCCTATACCCAAGGGTTATTCGACGACGAAATATCTGTTGTACCGCCCATGCAAATTGACGGCGCCACTGTGTTTAATCACGCAGGTTTTCGTTTCGCTATTTTTCGCCGCCAAGGCGGCCACGCGCCCAACTTAGAAAACCAGGACGACCTAGAAGTACTGTCTAGAACTATCGCCAGGCTGCACGCCGTGGGTGCCCAGCAAAAATTTGAACACCGCATTACTTTGACCCATGAGCATTTGGGCACCAATAGCAGAAACTTTTTGCTGGAAAACAATTTTCTACCGCTGGAAATGGAAGAAGCTTACGCATCAGTTACCGAGCATCTGCTTAAGCACATAGAACCCCTAATGAGCGAAATGCAGGAATTACCATCCATTAGGATTCATGGCGACTGCCACATGGGCAATATTCTATGGCGCGGACAGACCCCGCATTTTGTGGATTTTGACGATTGCCTTATGGGGCCACCTATTCAAGATTTATGGATGCTCTTAAATGGCGATCGTGCTGAACAAACCGGGCAATTGGCAACCATATTGGACGCCTACAACGATTTTTATGACTTTGATGTGCGCACACTAAAACTCATCGAACCGCTGCGCACCTTACGCATTATGTATCACGCAGCCTGGATTGCACGTCGCTGGGAAGATCCAGCATTCCCCGTGGCATTCCCCACCTTCGATTCAGTAAATTACTGGTCTTATCATGTGCTGGCATTACGCGAACAGATGTCCATGCTCGACGAGCCACCGTTAATGTATTTATAGCTAGTGATGCAAATTTAGACAGAACCGAGATTGGGGAATTCGCCTAAGGCGCGAGCAAAATGTCACTTACCGAGCATTTTCAAACAATTTAGAACTTACTCTAAAAACCAAGGGCAACCCTAGATTAATCAACACCAGGTTGGTCAAACAAAATTGCTCAAACAAGAATGCTCAAACAAGAAAATTGCCACCTAAACCCAGCGCCCTAATCTATACCTAAAGCCTTACGGTTTTCCCAAACATTCGCATATTGTTGCAGCAGATTAGCTTTTTCTTCTGTGCCACATAAGGCCAGGTCTGCCTTCAGAGCAAGCAACGCCTTATCTGTGCTGGTTGCTTCGTCGTCTTGTCCGCCGGCTAGAGTTTTCGCTGCATACCGGTGTGTTGGAAATGTGCGGTAATTTGACACAATGTCTTTATCTAAACGCTCAGCCAGTTGCTCAACTTCTTCTAGACCTTCTAGACCACTTATCGGGCGCGCAAAACTCAGGTGCACCCGACCCTTATAACCCATCAAGCCAAGAATCATACTTTGCAGATCTTCATGCTCAGACTTTTCGTAGACGCCGTTGCGAGCAATGGCAACCAACTCCTCAGCTTTTTTAATACCGCAGGGGTCCACCTCATAAGAAACTGAGACAGGCACAATTTGTACCTCGGTCAACAATGCCGACAGAGGAGCGTCTTCATCGCGATAAGCAAGCAAGAGCATTTTCAGCAATGCGGGATCGGTTCTATCAAAGCCATCTTTGGCACGTCCTTCGCGCTGAGCAATCCAAACAGAAACGCCCTCATCTAGCGAATGGCGAATATAGCCACTGGTTTTCGTCAGTGCTCGGTAATAAGCACGCATACCATCTACATCGCGCTCAACAATAAAGCTCTTATTCAAACGCATTAAGTCTGCAGCCAAACTGTTAGAAAGCAAATTGTCGCCAACCGCCATGCGACAGGTATCGTGCCCAGCTTGCTGAATAAGATAATTAATCAGACTGGAATCCATCAAAATATCGCGATGGTTTGAGATAAATAAATAGGGCTTGTTAGGGTCTAAGTGCTCTAAGCCGCTAACCGAGAGGTTATCAATTGAACGCGCCACCACTTGGTCAAAATAGTGCGTGACCAGTTTTTGGCAATCTCGAATAGTCTTTAGACCACGGGTTTTATACAGCAACAGCAGCCGCGTTAACGTCTGGCCAGCAATATTATTGGCCAGCAATTTGGGCATAGCCAACTCACTGGCAGCAATGGCCAGCTCCGGAGAAGTTACCAAGCGCTGGATAACACTTGGCACTTCATGATCAAGAAAGGGTCTAATGGAATCGTATTCAGACATCAGGGCGCCAGCAACGGCCTCCAACAAATTCGAGTGAGATTGCCTATCATCTGCATTCAAGGAGCCTTAAGCAAGGGGCCCTCGAGCAAGGGGCCTTGCTCAAGGGGCCTTAATCCCACCACACCAGCGAACCCTGCCGACAGATTATGGCTAGGAGTGTACTGCGACTCGCATATTAGGCGGAAAGCGGCTGTAAGGCGCTAAAGCAAATCCAAACACCCATGAGTAGAAGAATAAAGAACGCTCCGCGCTTCAAAATATCTTCGCTGACCAGAGGCGGAAAAGCCTTACCTAGCCAAGCACCTAGCAATACCGCCGGCACGCCGATGGCCGCGTAAGTCATAACTGTCGAAGTGAGGCCACCTTGTACCCCCACCACCAAAGTACGAGTAGACGTGGTTAAGAAAAAGCTACTCAGTAAAGTGGCGCGAATAACTTTCACCGCTAAGGGCTGGCTATAGCCAAACCACCCAAGCACCGGCCCGCTGGCTGAAAACATGCCGCCCAAAAGACCGCCGAGTAAGCCGCTGACCCAAGCAAAAAACCCGCCCGAAACCTCCTGCATAGCACGAGGCCGAATGGTCATGGCCAGGCCACCTACAGTAATAAAAACACCCAGGCACAGCTCCAGAGAGCGGCTGTCCTCAGTATCTAAATAGCCCAGCAGCCACAAACCAATAAAAATGCCCGGCAGTTGGCCTAGACCAATCCAAAACAGCAGCCGCCTATGCACATGCTGCAGCTGGCCGCGCAAAGAAAACGTGGTATTTACAATTGTCATTAAACTGACGACAGCGGCCAAAGTTGGAATATCCAACAAGCGCAGCCCACCTACCACCGCCACTATTGTCATACCCATAGCAAAGCCCGCTACAGATTGAACATAACTGCCAAAGAGAATAACGAGTAGAAAAATTATGATTGATTGAACTTCCACACCCCAGTGTGCCACATGAGTAGCTTAAGCTGCTGGACAAATAGCCACCAAAGCTTGGCGCAACTAGCCGATATCTGACCACTCTTAAGCTATTGCTCAACCTGTTGCCAAAAGCAGAGCCAAACTATTGCGAAAACTATCTCAAAAACCATCTCAAAAACTATGGCGAAAACTATGGTGAGAACTATGGCAAAACTAAGATTAAAACTCGGACTAAAACTCGGACTAAAACCAACACTAGAGCCAAAACTCTACCGCATCTGGTAGGGTTACGCTGGCGCAAATTGGTAAGGTAATCCATGAATTTAGATCTAGAAAATAAAACCGCACTGGTCACCGGCAGTCACCGAGGCACCGGGCAAATTATCGCTCAAACTTTATTGAATGAAGGCGCACAGGTGTTAGTTCATGGCATGTCTATGAGCCAAGCCCAAGCCTCGGTCGACGAACTAGGCGGTGGCATTCCAGTCAGTGGCGACATCGTCAGCCATAAAGGCTGCCAGGAATTACTAAATGCTTGCGCAGATTATCCGGTAAATATTTTGATTAATAACTACGGCGCAGCAGACCCTAGCCGCTGGCAACCCAAAGGTGGTGACTCAACTGCAGAAGAGGATCCATGGATCGTTGCCTATCAAAAGAACGTTCTGTCTGCCCAGCGGCTGATCGAAGGCATGTTGCCTAGTCTGATAGCCAATGGCTGGGGGCGCATCATTAACCTAGGCACCGTAGGTTCCACCAGCCCAAACTCGCGTAACCCCGGCTATTACTCGGCCAAGGGTGCATTAGCCACAATGACCGTGAGCCTAGCTAAAGAAGTAGCTGGCACAGGAGTACGCGTAAACCTAGTTTCACCAGGCATGATCCTCACACCAGAAGTGCAAGCGGGCTATATGCAACGAGGCCTCGAGCAAGGTTGGGGCAGTAACTGGGAAGAGATCGAAGCACATGTGGCCAAAGACATTCCCATAAGACGTATTTCTCGACGTGAGGAAGTAGCAGGCCTGGTGGCTTTTTTGTGCGGTCCACAAGCCGACGCCATTCACGGTCAGAACATCAAAATGGAAGGCGGCCAACTGGGCCTAGTTTCCTAAACACTACCCACCACCTAAAGAAGCAGCTAATTCAATGCAACAAACCCAATTTCGCTTAGCCGGCGCAGCACTAGCACTGGCTGCAGTGTTCGTCCTGGATCTCAGCCAAGCAACGGCACTGCATAAACTATGGTTACCCATGCTGTTAGCCATAGGTGTCTACTTTATGACCTTTTCAGTAATGGCTGTGGCGGTATCTTGCGGCACCTTGGCAGCAATTCACTTAGACCTAAACTCAGCCTCTTGGGTAGAGTCCCAAGCCTACCCATTAGTCGTTGGTGTGAGTGCACTGGTGGCCGGTCGCATCGGTTTACAGCGCTTTCGACAGCGCATAGCAGACACCCACGAGGAACGCTGGGCCAACAGGCGTGGTGAAGAAGATGCAACAAACAATACTGACGACTCTGACGACTCTAAAAACCAACCATAAGCGAGCCGCCTGCCTTGACCAATAATAGACCCGCCCAGTTCCAAGCCATTCTCTTTGATTTCGATGGCACCCTAGCACCCAATCTAGATTTAGCAGACATGCGGCGCCAAATTGCAGTAATGGCTGCCGCCACGCAAACACCCAGCGAGGTTTATGGGGATCTCTATATTGTGGAAATCATCACCGCCACAAGTGCGTGGATGCACGCGCAAAACAAACATACTCAGGCAGACGAGTTTGCTGCCGCCAGTCATCAGCGCATTATCGATATAGAGGTAGCGGCAGCGAAAACCACAAATCTATTTCCACAGGCTAGGGACAAACTTACAGCCCTACGCGAGCAGAACATAAAGCTAGGCATTGTCACGCGTAACTGCCGAGCTGCTGTGCTACAGATGTTTCCCGACCTAGATGACTATATAGATGCCTTGCATGCTAGAGATGACACAGTGCACTTAAAGCCAGACGTGCGTCACTTACAGGTCAATCTAGACGCACTAAATTGCTCAGCCCAGCACAGTGCAATGGTCGGAGACGGTGGGCTAGATATGCAGGCCGGTAAAGATTTGAACATGTATTGTATTGGCGTACTCAGCGGCAGTAACGACGCACAAGCACTCCTCGACGCTGGGGCGAATGAAGTTTTGCAGGACTACCGAGAAATTTAGCCCAAGCAAATTAAAGTATCCATTAACAGCCGGCGCAAATTATCAACTGGCGCAGATAACCAAATAGACAACCGGTAAGGGAGCAGCGACGCCAAAGGTTGGCATATCACTCTGCAAAGTCCAGAATGAAGATAAGATCAAACTGGTGAAAGCTTATGCACAAGGTCACGCTAGCGAGAAACGAAATCAGCCCATTACTGGACCGGCTTATTTTACAGTTGGAGGCAGAAGGCAGATTAACCCAGCGAGCGCACTTTCGGCGCATTCAACGGCGCATTGAAGTAGCCCATAATGAATGGGACTTAACGCCGCCCATCATTGATCTTTCATCCGCAAGCGCAATGGGCTTCAAGTTTTCTTCCACCGCCGATGCATTGGTCGCCCGCATATTAGACAAAACCAAAGTATTAGTAGATGCGCTAACTGGCGAATCTCTGACCCGGCATTAAATCGGGCTGGCGCTCATCGCAGAACTAATTCTAGAACCGGCGCCGGCTCAAAAACCCAAAACCCAACAAAACACAAAAAAAAGGATCTTCAATGCCTGCCACCATCACCGACATATTTCGCTATCCAGTAAAAAGCATGAAGGGCCACGCGCTATCTAGCGCGTTAATGACTAAGCGCGGGATACCCGGTGACAGAGCATGGGCCCTTAAAGATGAAGAGCGCGGCGGCATTAAGGGCGGCAAACGCTTCCCCCAACTGTTATCAATGACACCAGTATTTGCCAGCGAACCCAATGAGCAAAACATCTCGCCCAATGTCAGCATCACTTTAGCAAACGGCCAAGTTGTCACCTCATCCGATGCGGACATAAACGCCGTACTCTCCGAGGCCGTGGGTTCCCCAGTCAGCCTGTGGCCAATACTGCCGGAAGATCAGTTGGAACATTATCTGCGTCCACCCATGGACGAAAATGTTGATGTAGAAGCTTACTACCGAGAAATTTTTGCACGCAACCCAGACGAGCCCTTGCCAGATGTATCTTTATTTCCCGAGGAAGTGCTGAAATACGAGTCTCCCCCCGGCAGCTATTTTGACGCATTCCCCATATTGGTTATGAGCAAGGCAAGCTTAATTCACTTAAACGAAGTAGCGGCCGCCGCAGGCGGTCAATCAAACTTCGACGTCAGACGTTTTCGACCGAATATCCTGTTAGATATCGACGCAAGCGGGTTTCCAGAAAACCAGTGGATGGGCAGACGCGCAAAAATTGGCAGCGCAGTGATTAAATTTGAAATGCCTTGCCCACGATGTGTCATCACCACCCACGGTTTTGAAGACCTGCCCAAAGACCCCAAAATAATGCGTCACTTGGTAAAAGAAAATGGCGGCAACTTAGGCGCCTACGTGAGCATAGAAACCCCGGGCACCTTTGCCCAGGGCGACGTTATAGAATTACTGGACTAAGGCCGTTCTGCAAAAGCGTCCTGGCACGAGCCAGCGCTGAAAAAGACCAAACAGCATAAGAGGCAACCGGCCAAATAGACATGAAAGGCTAACAAACGGCCCAAAAAAGACCATAAAAGGCCAAAAAAAAGGTCAAAAAAAAGGCGTCCTACAGGACGCCTTTTTTACTCAACTGAAACCTCGCTAGAAGCTTCGAGCCAGTTTAGTTGCTGCCAGTAGGCACTTCACTAAATGGCATACCCTTATCCATACGAGGTTCTTGAGGCATGCCCAACACGCGTTCCGCGATAATGTTGGCCATAATCTCATCAGTACCGCCGGCAATACGTAAGCCAGGCGCACCCATATAGTTCATTTGAATAATGCCGGCTTCTTTGGACATTTCGTCGTCCCAAATAGCACCGCTCATTTCTAAGAGGTCCATGCAGAAAGAGGCCATTTCTTGGTTCTTCGGTGCACCCACCAACTTACCAATGGAGTTTTCTGGTCCAGGAATTTCGCCACGAGAAATCGCTGTCATTGACCGATAGCCGGTGAAACGCAGACCAGACTCTTGCACATACCAGTTAGCCAACTTCGCACGTACCGCGCCGTCTTCAATGGCAGGCTTATCATCAATCATCACTTCGTTAGCAATGCGGTAAGCCATGTCTACATTCACCGCGGAACTACCGCCACCAATAGAGGCGCGCTCGTTCATCAATGTGGTCAAAGCAACCTGCCAACCTTGGCCAACTTCGCCCAAACGCTGACTGTCAGGAATACGTACATCGGTAAAGTAAACTTCGTTGAAGTTAGCGCCACCAGTAAGCTGTCTAATCGGCTTAATTTCTACACCTGGAGATTTCATATCCAAGAAGAAATAGCTCAAGCCTTTGTGCTTAGCCACATTAGGATCTGTCCGCACAACAATAATGCCGTAGTCAGAATAATGCGCGCCCGAGGTCCAGATCTTCTGGCCATTAATGACCCAATCGTCACCATCGCGTTCTGCTTTAGTGCGCAGAGCCGCAAGGTCAGATCCGCCCGCAGGCTCAGAAAACAACTGACACCAAATTTCTTCACCACTGGCTAGCTTCGGCAAGTAACGCTTGTGATGCTCTTCAGCAGCCCAAGTCATCATGGTCGGCGCGGCCATACCTTGACCGATGCTGAACACGCCACCAGGCAGGTCGTATTTAGCTTCTTCTTGATTCCAAATCACTTGCTCAATGGCTGTAGCGCCACGACCACCAAATTCTTTGTCCCAACGAATGCAAGCCCAGCCCGCATCGTACTTACGCTTTTGCCACAGCTTAGCGGCGGCAATTTCATCTAAACCACTCAGCTCATCTGCACTGGGCACATTCGCTTTCAACCAGGCTGCCGCTTCAGTGCGGAACGCCGCTTCTTCTTGATTATCGTTAAAATCCATATCTTTCTTCCTAAACTTAAATTCTTGTGAAAACCGCTACTTAAGCCGCGTTATTTTGTTCCATTGCTGTAATCAGACGATCCTGCCAGTAGCCTTCGCTGCCAATATTGACGCTCAATAACTTGGCACGACGATAATAAAACTGGCAATCAAATTCCCAAGTAAAGCCCATGCCACCGTGGGTTTGCACATTCTCTTCGGCGGCGTGAACCGACGCTTGAATAGCGCCTACACGAGCGGTCGCTGCGGCCAAGGCCAGCTCAGAGCTGTCAGAGTCCAAAGCCCACGCGCCGTAGTAACCATTACTGCGGGCCAAAGTGTTCTTCACATACATGCCAGCCAGCTTGTGCTTAATGGCCTGGTAGGATGCAATAGCGCGACCAAAGGCATAACGACCCATGGCGTAATCTCTCGCTTGCTCAAGGGCAGCATCAGCTAAGCCCACTTGCTCCCAAGCAAATAAAACCGCAGCACGATCCATCAATTTATCAAGTGCGGACCAACCTACACCCTCACCGCCAAGCAACTCAGCCTGCGCGCCTTTCATGTCCAAAACCGCATGGCCACGAGAAAAATCTAAAGTACGTACCGCTTCACGGCTAACACCGGCTTGGTCTAGCTCAACCAAATACATGCTGGCGCCATCCCCTGAATCGCTGGCGCCTACGACAACTGCAAAATCCGCAGCGCGGCCATCAGGCACTGGTAACTTGCGACCAGTTAGGCCCGCACCAGACATTTTAGTTTTTAAGCTCTTCGCGCTAGGACGGCCATTGCCCTCAGCTAATGCAAACGTACCAATGGCTTCACCAGTGGCAAGTAGTGGCAGCCACTTTTCTTTCTGCTGGGTAGAACCCAAAGCCAAAAGCGCTTCAGTGGCCAGATATACAGAAGAGCTAAAAGGAATTGGCGCAGCAGCGCGGCCAAGCTCTTCGGCGATAACAACCAGTTCTAGGTAAGAAAGACCTAAGCCACCAAATTCTTCAGGGATAACCGTCGCGGTCCAACCCATTTCAGCCACTTTGCGCCAAAGGTCTGCATCGTGATCAGCGTCACCGTCTAATACAGCTCTTACTGTAGCGGGTGGGCAGTTGTCTGCAAGAAAGCCTCTGGCTTGCTCACGCAGTAATTCTTGTTCGTCTGAAAATTCAAAATTCATAAACTTAATCCCCTCTTATCATTCTAACCGCTCCAAAACTGGCAACGTGCCAAACGCGGTGGTCCAGCAAATATAGCAGACCCAAAATGAAATTAACCTCTTGACTGCCACAGCATATATCAGCTCCAACACACACAACTATCAACCCCGCCAAGTGTCCAAACAATGTTCAAATGAAACCACGCTGGCTGTAGCAATATTTTCACTGCCTCATCGACCTGATAAAAGGCTAGAATCACGCCATGAAATCGCCTAATTTTTCTCAGCTTCAATATTTACGTGTGGCTACCGCATCGCCAGTCATAGCCATTGGTGACCCAATGACCAACGCCAAGGTTATTGCCGCCACCTGCCAGCAACTAAGCGACCACGGTGTGGCTGTAGGGGTATTTCCTGAGTTGTGTCTAAGCGGCTACTCTGCTGAAGATCTGTTTTATACCGAGGCACTTTTAATCGACACCCGGCGTGCATTAGCGCTGCTTTGCAACGAGTCCACCCTGCCGTTAATTGCAGTGGGCGCGCCCTGGCGTCTGCGCGACGGGCGTCTAATTAATTGCGCAGTGCTCATTGGTCAGGGTCGCATCCTCGGCATGGTGCCAAAATCTGTGCAGCCAAATTACGGCGAATTTTATGATTTGCGCTGGTTTGCACCGGGCGGACAAGTGAATGAAACCGAAGTAACTCAAGACTTGGGCAGCTTCCAAATTCGGGTAGATCAGCTGTTTGAATTCGACCAGCACCTAATTGGCGTAGAAATTTGTGAAGACCTTTGGGCACCTCTAACTCCGGGCACTAACGCAGCGTTAGCTGGCGCGCAAATATTGCTCAACCTGTCTGCCAGTAACGAACTCATCAGCAAAGCCGACTACCGCCGCGACCTAGTGCGCATGACCAGTGCGAAAAATCTCTGCGCCTATATATACGCAGCAGCCGGTGCCACGGAATCTACCAAAGACGTGGTCTTTGGCGGGCATTGTATGGTGGCGGAAGCGGGCCAAATTATTGCCGAAGGTGAGCGTTTTAGTCTGGAGGGCCAGACCTTAGTCACCGAAATAGACTGCCAAAAACTCATGCACGACCGTGCACAAAACACCACGTTTGGCCAAGCAGCACGCCCAAGGGCTTACCGCATTGTGCCTGCAGGCGGTGCCAGCGAACCGTTAACCAGTTTGACCCGCCAATATCCTGCACATCCGTTTGTACCCGCAGATGAAGGCGAGTTCGATGCCCGGGCACAAGAGATCTTAAGCATTCAATCTACCGGCCTAGCCAGGCGCATGCTTGCAGCCAACACGCAAAAGTTGGTCATTGGCCTATCCGGTGGATTAGATTCCACCTTGGCATTCTTGGTAGCTAAAGATGCCTTGGCCAAATTAGATTTACCTCCAGCCAACCTTCACGCCATTACCTTACCCGGACCCGGCACAACGGCTGGCACGTTAGATAACGCCCATGGGCTGGCCAAAGCCATTAATGTCTCATTAGAGGAAATTTCCATTGCGCCTGCGGTTGAGCAACATCTAAAAGACCTCAACCACCAAGGCGATCACGACGTGGTGTTTGAAAACGCCCAAGCCCGTGAGCGCACGCAAATACTCTTCAATATGGCGAATAAAATTGGCGGCATTGTTGTGGGCACCGGCGACCTCAGCGAACTGGCCCTTGGCTGGTGCACGTTTAATGCAGACCACATGGCCAACTACAATGTGAACTCAAGCGTGCCCAAAACCATGATGGCCTACCTGGTGCGCTGGTACGCCAAACACAGGTCCCAGCCTGACCTCGCCCAAGTATTGGAAAATGTTTTGGCTACACCTATTAGCCCAGAGCTGATTCCGCCCAAAGACGGTGAGATCAGCCAGCATACCGAGGCCTTGGTAGGCCCTTACGAGCTACACGACTTTTTCCTTTATCACTTTTTGCGCACTGGGGCTGACGCCACCAAGATCTTTTATTTAGCCGTTGCTAGTTTTGCGGGCAAATACGATGCGCAGACTATTCAAAAGTGGTTGGGGCAATTTTTTAAGCGTTTTATGACCCAACAGTTTAAGCGCACTACCCTGCCACCCGGCCCCAAAGTGGGCAGTGTCAGTTTGTCGCCACGGGGCGATTGGCGCATGCCGGACGAAGCGGCGGTAGAGCATATCCTGCAAGAAGTAGAAGCTCTCTTATCAACGTAGTTGTAAATAAAGTGATTAATATACTCATAGCACTCCAAGCTGGACTAAAAATATGAACAAATTTTTATTAGTGACCCTTTCTGCACTGCTCAGCCTTAGCGCTTTAAGCGCCAGAGCGGGCAGCGACTTTTGCGGCGAAAAAGGTGTGTGGATAGAAATACTCGGCGCTGGCAGCGGCGAGATAACCGACGGTCAAGGTTCTAGCAGCTATCTAGTGTGGCAAGACGATGTGGCCCGGCTATTAGTGGACGTCGGCTCCGGCTCAAAGAGCGCCTTTGAAAGATCTGGCGCAGACTTCACCGAAGTAGAAGTCATTGCACTGAGCCACCTGCACGCAGACCACAGCGCAGACCTAGCAGAATATATCAGTGGATCGGAAAGCGAAGATCGAGAGTTGCCCTTATTGATTCTCGGACCTGACAGTAATAATCCGGTTTACCCAACTACAACAGAATTTGTGGACCGCCTAATAGGACCCAATGGCGCCTACAGTTACCTTGCCCACACCCTCACCAGCGCTTCAAAGTTTGGTTATAAAGTACGCGCAACCAACGTGCCCGCGACTGGCACTAGACGATGGTCACGCTACAAAAGCGACATCCTGAGCCTAGCTGCCATACCGGTAAATCATGGCGACGTACCCACCCTTGCGTGGCGGGTAGAAATTGGCGGTAAGACTATTGTCTTTGCCGGCGACTTTAATAACGACAAAAACCGCGTAGCCACTTTCGCCAAAGACGTGGATGCGTTAGTTGCCAGCCACGCTATTCCCGAAGTTTCCCGAGGTGAGCTGAGAGAAGAATTTGCCCTGCCCTCAGAATTAGGCAAAGTGGCAGCCCAAGCCAACGCACGTATGCTCATATTGGGCCATCGCAACACACGCACCCGAGGCCGCGAAAGTATCAGCAGAGCGGCCATGGAAGCCAGCTACGATGGACCCATATTGTTCGCTAATGACAACGAGTGTTGGGGGCTTTAGCCTCAACACAACCCACCACTTCAACATACCGAAAAACAAATAAGTGGCACATTTCGGCTGGTTACAACAGGCCATTCAGCCCAACCGGAATTGGCAACCCTGTTATCACACCCTACTCACTCGGTCTTTTTCCCGCTCTCCTTAACACCATAGGCCAACGTGATTCAAAACCAGTTCACCTCAGTAAGCGGGCGCGCTGATATTGCGTACTAGGCCCGTGATAGCAAACGACACTTTTAAACGTGCAAGTAAAAAAAGCACAGCTGGTGACCATGCAATCCGAAACTAGTAGGCAGAATTTGGTACTTAGTCTTCGGCCGCGCAGATTTTGCTGTGTCCCCCTTCAACAATTTCCACAAGAGAATGCCCATGCCTAACGGAGCGATACACAAAATAACACTGGGAAATCCCATTCCCGCGTTCTTTAGGCTGCCTGCCCAGCCCGAAACGCAGGCTCAGGGGGCCGCTGCCGCTGCTCCTCTAGGTGCCCCAATCTCCTATGACGAAAAGCAGCACGGAAAAATGGCCGATTTCCTAGAGTCACCAGAGTTTGCAACACTGAAGCGGGAATACAAAAACGATTTTCAGTCTATGAGCGCATTAGCCGACCAACACCTACCTGCAAATCATGCTCATCAATTAAAGGCAAAACTCGACGCATTTGAATTCCGCCTTTTTGACAACCCAACCTTTTTCTCCACAAACCTTGATTATCTTTTCAGCGAAACTAAGGCCCAATTTCATGAGTTAGTGCAAATGCTTGACAAGGATAACCTATCTAACCTTAGTAAAATTGAAGCCCTAGAGACGGCGCTGGGAGAAATCGACAAGTGTGCCGACGGAGTTATGAGTAACATAGCAACCGCTTACACCAACACAAAGTTTGTGCTTCTTGGTATCGCTGGAGATCTAGCGAAGTTGCGTTCTGACATTGTGACGGCGGAAGCAAAGGAATTTGCGACGATGCGGCACGGAAAAACCAGACATTGGGCCGACAACGAAATCCACTATGTCAACGACTACATAGCTAAAGTCGCAGATGAAATGGGCATTGTACCACCCAATGACCGCACTCATATGCGACCAGAGCGGCATCTTTTAGACCAGTTCACCCGACAAATAGCAGCTACGGTGACACCAATGCTCCTCGCGCGGACATTAGTTGATAACCATGTTGAGGCATATCGGACTGTTTTAGCAGACCACAACATAAAGGAAACCGAGAAATACTTAGAGGAAGACTTGTTTCCGGTCATGGAGGAAATGGACACTAAGGTAACCCATCCACTTCGGCCAATCGTCGGAAGAGATGATTACGCAACAGTATATCTTTTAACCCGAGATAAAGACTCTCCCAGCGTAGATCTTTTAACCCCAGATGAAGACTATGCCAGCTTTGCCAACGCTGCGCTTACCCTTCGCAAGGATATTACATCGGGCTTAGCGGCTATACTATCTGACAATAAGTCAAAGCCGGAGCCATTTGAACAGATCATAAACTCCAAAGGCGCCCAAATCATAATGCACTTGGGCGGCATTGACTATTGGGTTACCGACGTAGAAAACGAATATACATGGACTGTTAGCAACGATACGCAGGACACCCCAGATGATCCTAGCGTTACAGACTTGGTAAGAGAGGAAGATAAGGCGAGTAGCGCAGGGCAGCGTAAACTCCTAACAACATCACACCTAGAGAATTTGGACTTGAAGACTTGGCCGCCTAATGTGATCTTCGATTTATGCTTACAAGCTATCGAGCAAACTTCGGATGTATCTGAGCTCCTAAAATTTGTATCATCTCACCCAACGTTCGTTTTCGACGCTGCTCCTCTGCAACCGGGGGGGCTACCGTCACTCACTCATCGCGAGCTCCAACCAAAAGTGCAAGCGATGATAACGAACAAAATGTTCACAAATCCTAACATGCGCGCGCAACTTACGACCTGGCTTAGTGCCGTTACAAAAGATGAATTCCCCCTCCTGAAACTACTGACCCAGTTTAAAACAGGGCATGCGAATAAAGCAGAATTTAGGGCAGCTTATTTGACGAAAATGGTTGAATTTGACGAACCGCTCGAGACTCCACTCATCAAACAATTGCTCTCAGACTTTGAAGCCGTTAGCCGCATCACTTCACAAGAAGTAATATCCAAATATCAGGCTATACAACCAGTATTGTTTAGAGCGCATTTAGACAAGGCGGTAAAGACAGGAGATATGGGCGTTTGTAATCTTCTACTACCTACCGTTGTAGATATTAACCAACCAAATAGAGCTTACGAAACACTCTTGCTAAGCGCAGTCATGGACAACCAGAATGCTATAGTTGATGTGCTACTAGCATACCCAAAAATTGACCCCAATCAAACGACAACAGCTGGGTCACCATTACGTAAAGCCGTCGCCCAAAATAATTTAGGTATGGTTAAAGCACTCCTCGCGCACCCTGGCATTAACCCTAACCATTCACATCATTCTGATATCGTTGATATCAACACGCCTCTAATTACCGCCGCAAGGTTAGGATATACGGACGTCGCTAAAGCCCTTTTAGCACACCAGAAGATTGATCTAGGCCAAAATGATTTTGGAGATAAGGATGCATTACATTACGCGGCCGAAGCCGGACACGTAGATGTGGTAGCGCTTTTATTGGATCAACCAAAGATTAATGTACACTATAAGAAAATTGGCGGGCAAACACCTATATATCATGCATATGAAGCACGTCATTTTAACGTTGTTGCTTTGATAGAAGCGCACATTGCAGAGTTGGAATTTCAGCTGCGCGTGCGAACGGCACTCGACAGAATGAGCAGCTAGGCACAATCGAGAAGCTATCGCTTAACTTCTCTTGCTCCACTCAAAAACTGATCCAGACCTAACAACAGAAGGCCACGCAACACCATTGGGCGTTGCCTGTGAAAAAGGCAACGAAAAAATGGCCCAACTACTAATGTCTAATGGTAACGTCGATCCAAATCTAGCATCAAAAAATGGCGAGCCACACGTAGTTGATGCTCTGTTAGCAAACACTCGCACCGAGGCCAACAAATTATTTAGCGGCCTAACGCCGCTACACATAGCATGCGAACAGGACCATATATGGGTTGTTGAAAATTTACTTAAGTCGGAAAAAGTAGACCCTAACGCCGTCATGAGGGACAAATCCACAGCGCTGCATATTGCCTGCAAAAAAGGCTATGAAAGATGTGTTGCAGAGCTTTTAGCGCACAAGGATATTTCAACAAACTTAAAAGACAACTAGGGAGTAACGCCCTTACAACTCGTTGAAATCTTTGAAGAGCGTAGCATTATTTGTCATCTGTCAAGGCACGCTGAGGCAAAACTTACAGAGGCCAAATAGATCTTCTCAAAATTGTCGCGTCTCTTTTTGCACTGTACCTTTTTCACCGGCGTGATTAACAAAGTAACCCATGCGCCGGCTATATGCTTACAGTTTACTAAATGCGGCGCTGGCAGAAATGTGCAGATGATTGAAGGTCTAACCCCATACATAGTCATCACCAGTCGCTCACCGAGAGGCCATGTGGCGCCTAATTAGGCTGTATTGGCGGGCGTAAAAATAGCTCAACCAAAAACAAAAAACAAAAAACAAAAAACAAAAAAGGTACGCCGCTAATCAAATTGGTGTTGAGTACTGATGACAAAATAGTGCTTTGCTTACGCATAAATAGTTGGGCCACTTTGCAAATGGTTAAGACGGAGCACACCAAAGGACACGTCCCAAAAGCACAGCATTGATCAAGTTTTCGATGTGATTGTGCAACAAATTTTCACCAAAAGTTACTAAATAGAGCACTGCGCGCATTTTTATGTTTGCAGCTAAACATTGTGCTGATAGGAGCGAACATGCCTGTAACAAATCATAATATTATCCGACAGCCCGAAAACCTCGCGGCTTTTTACAAAATACCTGAAACTGATTCTACAACTTCGACTAAAACCACATCCACTGCTGGCGGAGCCGAAGCAGCACCGACATCTACAGGAACTACGGCTCAAGAAGAGATACTTACCTACTCCGAGGAAGAACATGGCACGTTAGACGAGTTTCAATCATCGTCATCCTTCGAACCCTTCAAAAAGCAATACATCGACGATATTGCGGCTATGAAAGTAGCCGTAACAAAATACCTTCCCGAAGGGCGTGCGTACGAGCTAACAGAAAAACTCGAAACGTTCCAAGAGCACCTATTTGTCGATCGAAGTTTCTTTTCCACCAATATAGACGATATTTTTGGTGAAACTAAAACTCAATTTCACCATTTGGCAACAACTATTAACGCAGAAACACTGACTGACGAAAAGCGAGTCGCATGTTTAGAACAAGCTCTTGGTGAAATTGATCTTTGTTCTGAAGGCGTCGCTACCAATGTAGGCAACGCCGACACCCTGCTTAGATATGTAATGTGTGGTATCGATGGTGATCTTGCGACAATACGAACTGATTTACTCACTGCTGAAGCGCAAGCATTTGCATCAGAGCACCATAGCGACACTGAGTTCTGGGAAGCAAACGAAATTCATTTGGTAAACAGATATCTAGCAGCGCTACCACAAGAACTGGGGCTTAGTATGACGGTTGACCGGTTTCGACAGCCAGTAAGTGACGAGTTGTTACAACAATTTACTCTGAGAGCCGAGACTATTTTGACCCCCATGAAAATCGCATGGACCCTAGCAGATGGCTACTTCGACAAATTGGCGGGGATTTTAGCAGAACGAAATATTCAACCAACCGAGGATCGCGACTTGGGCGTTTTATTTGGCCAAGCTGGCGATAAGAATGATCTAAAAGAAAAAATAGAAGAACTTGTAACCTCACCGCTAAAACGCGTAGCGCCTACGTTCCATGCATACCAAC
>CAJJAQ010000106.1 GCA_905182095.1 uncultured Pseudomonadales bacterium
TACTGTCCCTACCCAGTGTCACTCTGGTGTCTTTGGTCGGTGCCCGGGACTATGAAATTTCCATCGAAGTCAGCGAAGAAGCATCTCGTCAGTTTGATATATCCATTAACGAAATCGCTACAGCCATAAGAAGATCCTCCATCAATCTCTCTTCTGGGGAGCTACGTACAGCCGGTGGAGACCTGTTGCTACGCACTGACAGCAAAGGCAAAAGCGGCAAAGATTTTGCCAATATCGTCCTGCGCGCATCCGAGGACGGCAGTATATTGCGGCTAAAAGACGTGGCGGTTATTAAAGACGAGTTCGCTAACGTCGATTTAAAACAGGAATATAACGGCAGAACAAGCGTGTTTGTCAAAGTTGCGAAGTCCGAGGCTGAGGACGCACTAGAAATAGCCGCCGCAGTAAAGAACTTCATATCAGACTACCAACCCAGAGCAGGGTTGGATATTGGTATATGGGAGGATCAAAGCGAAATTCTCCAACAAAGGTTGAACCTGTTAGTACGCAATGGCGTGCTTGGCTTTGCCTTAGTGTTTTTATTCCTAGTGGTTATGTTAGACCTGCGCTTGGCCCTATGGGTAGCCATGGGCGTGCCTATTTCATTCCTAGGCGCATTCTTATTCTTCGAACCCTTTGGCGTGAACATTAATATGATTTCGCTGTTTGGGTTAATCATTGTGCTGGGCGTGGTGGTGGACGATGCCGTGGTCGTGGGTGAAAACATCATCACCGAGCAAGAGACAATGGGACCAGGTACTGCCTCAACTTTAAAAGGCGTAGCAGGCGTTTTCAGCCCAGTCACAATTGGTGTACTCACCACTATGGCCGCATTCGCTCCGCTGCTATTCGTCACCGGCACCTTCGGCCAAATCCTCGGCGCTGTACCCATTGTGGTAATTGTGGTGCTCACTATTTCTCTAATAGAAGTATTTTTCATACTGCCCTCTCACCTGGCCCATGGCAGTCCATGGAGTCGCGGACCTCTCGCTTCTGTTCAAGCTGCCGTTGGCAAAAGGGTATTAAGTTTCAGAGATAACGTAATGGTACCCGCGGTAAAAGTCTGTATCCGCCGCCGCTATCTAACATTGACGGCAGGCCTAGGGTTTTTACTTTTGGCCGGCTCCCTTCTTTCCAGTGGCGCCGTAAGATTTATTTTTTTCCCAGATCTTGAATCCGATAGTATTCGCGCCACCCTAACCTTCCCTGTTGGAACACCTTTCGCAACCACAGAAACTGCAGCCAGACGCATCGTTAATGCCGCGTATAAGGTCAATGAAGACCTGGGCGGCAACTCATTCAAAGCTGTCAGCGCTACAATTGGTGGCGTAGATACGTCCGGTGGCGGACCCAGCGGCAGCAGAGGCATGAAAACGGCTAGTCATCTAGCCTCAATTAGAATACAACTGGCAGACGAGCCTGCTAGGACCCTGTCAGCAATGGAACTGGAGCGATTATGGCGCAAAGAGGTGGGGGAAATTTCCGGCGTCGAAGCCCTATCTTTTGCCGCCAGTTTCTTTAGCAATGGGCCTGAGGTTGAATTCGAATTAGCCCATCAAAATGACAAATCACTGTTTGCTGCGGTGGCACTATTGAAGGCAGGTTATGCCAACATACCCAGCGTCTACGACATTCAAGATTCTTTTAGTATCGGCAAACGCCAATATGATATTACCCTCACACCTGCTGGTGAAGCCGCCGGTTTATTACCAACCGACGTCGCCAGGCAACTAAGAAATAATTTTTTCGGCCAGGAAGTACAGCGTATTCAACGCGGCAGAGATGAACTCAAAGTCATGGTGCGTTACCCAGAAACCCAACGACAAAGTATACGTAACCTCAAAGACGTTCGCATTCGTTTGGCGGATGGCACGCAAGTTCCCCTATTTACTGTTGCTAGCCTAGCCGAATCTCGCGCATTCTCGTCTATCGACAGAGTTGATGGCTTGCGCATTGTCTCGGTCACAGGAGAAGTGGATAACGCCATTGATACGCCTTCCGCAGTAAATGCAGCAATCATGGAGGATATTCTGCCGGAATTAACTGAAAGATTTCCTGGGCTTCAGATCAATCAAGCCGGACAAGGTAGAGACGAGTCCGAAGATATGGCCTCACTGGGTAAAATGATGATCATTGCTATGATGACAATTTTCGTTCTGCTGGCTTCCCAATTGCGCAGCTATACTCAGCCTTTTGTTGTGTTGGCTGGAGTACCTTTTGGTGCAGCCGGAGCAATCATTGGTCACTACCTGTTGGGTTACAATATTTCGTTTATATCAATATTTGGGGTAGTCGCCTTAAGCGGCGTGGTGGTAAATGACTCGCTCGTTTTAGTCGACCAATACAATCGCAATCGCCGGGAAACCAATGCCAGCGTAACTGAAGCTATTGTTGCTGCCTCCCAACGGCGTTTTCGTGCGATCTTTTTGACCACCGCAACAACCGCTCTAGGCCTAACACCCATGCTCTTCGAGTCGAGTACCCAAGCCCAGTTTTTGGTGCCAATGGCAGTAAGTTTGGCCACAGGCATAGTCTTCGCCAGCGTGATTATTTTGTTCCTAATTCCAGCATTAGTCATAATTAGAGAAGACTTTAACCGTCGACTGCTGCCGGCTCGGCCGACAAACTTAGTTTCCGACTAGCGCTTCAAACTAGGCCAAGGTGAGACTTTCCATCAGCGACATTTCGCCTGGGCTCAATGGCCTTTAACAGTATATTGCGGGGACATTGATCCACCGCAACGAAAGCCTAAAAGATGCCTAGATCGCAGATCTAGAATCAGCTCGGGCACCGTCTAATTAGCTGCCTTAATGCCATAAATAGCATTGGTCGAAGACGGTATTGGCTTACCGGTGGAAAGCGACCTAAGCTTATTGGTGAAAACGTCTCTAAAAGCCTCGTAATTGGCGACTTGTTTCTCAGCCAAGACTGCTATCACTTTTTCATCCATACGTTTAGCCAACACACGCTGCTTTTTAGTAAGCCGACGCTTTATGTCTAATTTATCGCGGATAATTTTTGCTGTAGCTGTACGTAGTGCATCAGAAAATTCACTTGCAGCCGTTTTGAAAACTTTTCTTTGGTCGGTATTCAGACCAATTGACCGTATAGCGTCAATTACATCGGCGTCGGCCCAAATCCCGCGGGGCCGAACACTTGCAGGTGCAGGTTTTTCCACTGGTAAACCACCCGCAGTTTTTTCTACACGCTGCAAACAGGCACCGATAATCTGTTTATTGACTCCAGTTTGCACACTATATACCGCCACCTTTTCCTCCAACGGTGCCTGCATTACCGCCAGCAAACCTGAAGAATCACCTTCATATTGATCAGCGGCATTGGACATACACCGACAGTAGGCGTCAGCCGCGCTAGATCCTCGACCACCGCTACTTGCCAAACCGGCAACACAGGCCTTGGACCAATCTGTAGTTGAGTCAGCATAAACCGGCGCATTGGTTGCGAAAGCGCCAGCTAAAAATATTAGCGACAGGCAAAGCTTGGCAAGTTTTTGCACAGACTGGACCTTGGAGTGCTGTGCAAATGGAAAAGATGGTCGCAACGATAGCGAAGAAAATGATGGGAACAAAAGTAACTTCATTCGGCAGTACCTTATTTGTTT
>CAJJAQ010000107.1 GCA_905182095.1 uncultured Pseudomonadales bacterium
GCCTTTCTCGAGATAAATCCGAAAGGGAAAATTCCAGTACTAATTGATGGTGACTTCGTACTTTCTGAAGGCGCGGCCATCATCACCTATCTCGCCGACACCTACGCTAAACCCAACGCTCTAATACCAGTTCATGGCAGTCTGGACCGCGCACGCTATAACCAATGGTTGTCATTCATCCAAATGGAACTGGACGCCCATACTTTGTACGTTATTCGCAAGCATAGAGATTTGCAGCATTTATACGGTCAGGCGCCTACGGCCATTGATGCAGCAATAGCGGGGTTTAATAAACAAGTTACTGTGGCAGCAAAACATCTCGGGCAAAACGAATATTTGGTTGGAGGTTATTTTACCGGCGCAGACTTAATGCTTGCTGGCATTTTGCAATGGGCCAAAGGCTACGGCTTTGATCTTGACCCAATATTGCTCGACTATACAAACAGACAACATCAGCGGCCAGCCTATATTGCAGCAAACAAGCTGAACAAAAGTACTGGCGACTAAAATTGGACGGTTAGTATTAGGAGGCTAAAACTAAACGGCATAAATTAGAGGGCCTAAATTAAAGGACTGTAACTAGTGGAATAAAACTAAAAGACTAAGCAATTAGCACAGACTTTAGCCTTTTCCAGCCTCACCAAAATCGCGATCCACCACCATCCATGAACCAGTAACAATAGCGCATAGTTTATCTGTGCCACTTTGAGTAAAACGCGTTTCCACCACGCCTAATCTCCGCGATCGATTAACTACCCTACTGCGCACGTCTATAATATTGCCAGTTTTCATAGGACGGAAAAATCGCGTAGTGAATTCAGCAGTGGAAAAAACTTCTGCCACTGTGCTAGTTGTCGCATAAGCAAAAGACTGCCCGGTATCGGCAATGACATTAACCACGCCACCTTGGACCATGCCGTCATAGTGCGTGAGGTGATGTTCTACAGTCCAGACCATATCGAACTCACCCACTGCTACGCGGGTGAATAGTAATCCGGTTAAATCCATACCACTCACAAATGGCGGCGCCATAGAAAGATCGAGGTCTTCGCCCGTGGCATTCACAGCGCTATCTATTAGTTCTTGAATGCCTTTTATCGGATCAAATTCTGTCGTACTCATAGCTTTTCTCCCACGCACTTAACGCGTTACTGGTTAGTCCTTTGCTCTAAATTTCCTCGTTTATCTTTATCTCTATTTTTTTGTTTTTTTTGTTTTTGTTCTATTTTGGTAATGACCAAGGCTTGTGTTCTAACTTCTCCGGCTACGCGGGCGCTCAATCATCCTCATCGCGCAAATCCAATACCATGGCCAAATTGCCTCGCTCATAGCGACTATCAGGATTCACAGGCAAGTCTTTAAAGCCGAGCTTGTGATAAACCGTCAAGGCCGGTTTAAGCATGTCGTTAGTAGTCAAAATAATCTGCTTGCCGTGGCGCTGGTGTGCAAAATCAATACAGTGTTTAAGTAACATCTGGCCTAGCCCTTCGCCTTGGCGACTAGGCAGCACAGCCATCTTGGCCAGCTCATAAACCTTTATTGCCCCAGCCGCTTGCGGCGCTTTTTTAGGCACCTCTTTAGGCACCATGGCAGCAGTGCCTATCACTTCTTCACCGCCATTAGTTTGATCAAGAATGAAAAATATTTCTCCACCGTTATCAATGGCATAGGCCTCTGGATGGTCGAGGGCCGCGCGATCTTCTGCCTCAATGGCAAAAAATTGCGTAATCCACTGATAGTTCAAAGCTGCAAAATAGCTCGCATATTTGGCTTGGTAACCAACAATAACTATGTCGCTTTTGTTCTTTTGAACAATCATTTGAGCTGTCTCTTTAGTTGTCTCTTTAGTTGTTTCTTTAGTTGTCTCTTGAACCGCCTCTTGAGATTTCTCTTTATCTCCACTCATGTTTTTAGCCACTTAAGTATTGCAGCGCTTTCTTCTAGCGGATAAGTATGTGAAAGATCCGCAATTTCTCGATAAACCACTTTTGCACCAGCAATTGTCAGTGCATTTTGCGCGGTCTGCGCCACTTCAACGGGAAACATCCAGTCCAACGCACCATGTGTCAGATAAACGGGCAAATCTTTTATCCTCTGGTCTTCTACCACTTCCAGCAGCATAGGGTGAAAGGAAGCTGAACATGGGGCTAAATGGGTAAACGGGGAATCTTCAGTTAAACCGCTGACATAGCTGAACGTGCCGCCGTCAGACATGCCTGCCAAGAGAATTTTCTCCTCATCAATTTGCCAGTTTTTACGGGCATAGCCGACCAATTGGGTAAGCCTGTCACTGTCCTGCTCAGGGTCCATTAACGACCAGGTGCGCTCTTGGGAGGTGGGGCAAATCACAATACAATTATGCGATCGTGCAGCACGTAGCCAAGACCACAAAAACTGTCGTCCGTGACCACTGCCACCATGCAAGGCCATGACCAAAGGGACTTTTCCCCCGGCATAGTACTCAGGTACGTAGACCGAAAAACCACCACGCTGCTTACTGGCATTATCCGCGTGCATTACACCGACATTGGGTTGCATCGGGCTTTTGTTGCCAAGGGCTTCGAGCAAAGTTTTGTCGTCCCTATGACTGGGCTCTAAGAAATAACGGCTAACCGGGGGCAGCATATAAGTTAAAGGGTAGGCAGCTTCAACGGCCTTGGTCGCCAAGCCCATAGCCCTATAGGCCAACATGGCAGGGTCTGGATCTTCAGCTGCAGCGTTAAAACCAGCATAGGCTTTCAACGCTAGCATTGCGCTACTCCTTGCATGCTCGACAAACTCCTGCAGATCCTCTGGCCAAGCAACCGCTGAAAAAACATCCAACCCGGCTTCTAGCGGCTCCTGGTACGACTCAATTGCACCTACAACAGCAGGAATATTGGGCGGGTGCATATGCCTGCCCGCATAAGCCAACGCATCTAGAGCTGTGAGTAATGGCGGCACTAAAGCCGTGGTGGCATCAAGCATTGCATCGGTTTCAGACACTGGTTTCCCCTCGTACGAATTAAAGCGGTTACACAAGCTTAGCCACTTTCATTGTCCCTAATATGCTGCACCTAATATGCTGCACCTAATCTGCTGCACCTAAGTGCTGTGTTGGGTCCATTTATTCTTCTAGCCCCAGCTCATTAGTCAAATTAGCGCGCCCTACAGGTTCAATGCCAGATTTTTTTCTCGATTTTTCGCTATAGTATTGGAGCATTAGAATACAAAGCGACGTTTTTTTGACATAGCCTCAGGCACTGTAGGGGCCTTCCTTGAAATTTAGACAGTTCTGACTTTCAAGGTTGGCAACGATAGAAAAGAGAAAAACGATAATCACGAAGGCGTCAAAGCCTGTAAATATAGAGCTTGCGAACTTATGACTGAACCAACCTTTACCGATAAACAAGCATCGGCAACAAACGCCCAACCCTACTATTTACCGTTAACAGATGAGGTAGAGGTTTTTCGCGCAGCTTATACAGCGAGATTGCCGATCCTTTTAAAAGGACCCACTGGGTGCGGAAAAACTCGCTTTGTTGAGCACATGACTTGGTTGCTGAACAGCGAGAAACCTGTCGAGGCACAAAGTGACACGCCACTTATTACCGTATCCTGCCATGAAGATTTAACCGCCACCGATATGGTCGGACGCTATCTACTCAAGGGCGATGAAACCATTTGGTCAGACGGCCCATTAACACGCGCCGTACGCAGCGGTTCAATCTGCTATTTAGACGAAATCGTCGAAGCGCGCAAAGACACCACCGTACTCATCCACTCTCTCACAGACCATAGACGCATACTGCCCATCGACAAAACCGGCGAACTGATCCATGCCCATGACGAATTTTTACTCGTCATTTCATATAACCCCGGTTATCAGAGCGTACTTAAAGATCTCAAGCCCAGTACTCGGCAACGCTTCGTCAGCCTAGAATTTGACTACCCAGATGTAGAGATAGAAAGCCGTATTATTGCCCACGAATCTGGCGTTGATGATACACAAGCAGAACGCTTGGCGACCATTGGTCAGCGCGTGCGCAACCTCAAGCAACATGGCTTCGAAGAAGGTGTAAGCACACGGCTATTAATTTATACCGGCGAATTGATCGCTGGCGGGATTGAGCCAAGGCGAGCGGCAAAAGCAGCCATTATCAGCGCAATTTCTGACGATGCCAGCGTGCAAGAAGCGGTGGCAGACATCGTCGACATTATTCTGCCGTAAATGCAAATCCACCTCGCAGATGTAGAAAGCGCGCTGACCCTTTTCACTGAGGGCATCGCTGGGCGGTATCTGCATATTCGCGGCACCGAGGAATTCAAACTCAACCCACGTCTGAATCTAGACATGGGCGCAATGGGTCAAAGCCACGACACACTGTTCCTACCCGAAGAATTGGCCACCGCAACTCCTGCAGGCTATCGCGTGTTGGTCATGGAGCAATTGGGCTTAAGAGAATGCGGCACGCTGAAATTCCGCATGGCTAAAGCCCTTGAGCAAGTGCCCGCATTAGCTGCCAGGTATCAACCGCGTAAAGACCTCAGCCCAAGAACCGGCGATTACCGAATTCTCTTTGACAGTTTTGACCAACCCAACATTGCCGAACGGCTTTTTCTATTGCTTGAACAAGCGCGCATTCAAGCCTATATGGTCGGCATTTACCCTGGCCTGAAGAGACACTTGCACAGCCACCAGCAATACCTACTTGCCTTTGAGCCTTGTGATACAGACCTTTTGGGCCAAGGGATGGATTGGCTACGCGGCGCAGTATTCAGCCAAGAGATTAATTCTGGTCCTGGCTGGCAAGCCCTGCACTTGGCGCTTCAAGCGCAAAGTAAAACGGACCTCAGCGTTTACGACAGCGTCGCCAGCCTGTGCCAAGTTTATGACTTAGTATTGGCGGAATACGAAATACCACAAAGCGTCCCGTATCAGCAAAAAGACGAATCCTTAGTAGATTGGCTCAATCGCGAACAACGCATAGAAGATTGGGAAGAAGATTTAAACGAGATCAACGAGGAAATGGCCACTCAGTCTGCGGCCAATGAAATACCAACCGGCCAAGAAACCGAGGCAGTTCAAGGTGAAGGTGGAGAAGGCTCACAGCGCGAGGCAGGCCTTGATATTGAAGAATTAAAGGATGAACGCGATGCACTCAAGCGCCGTGTTGATATGGAGCGTTCCTCAGTACAGCATGCGCTAGGACATGACCGCAGCGCCGCTCGCAGCTATCGCTATGACGAGTGGGACCATCTAAATCGACGCTACTTACGCGCATGGTGCCGGGTATTTGAAGAAGAATTGATCTCCGAGTCCGCAGAAGACATTGCCCACCTACAGCGGGTCATTCGCGACTATCAACCCATGGTGCAGCGCCAGCTTGAACAAATTAGGCCCACGGGACTTGAGCGCGTGCGCAGGGTACAAGACGGTGACGAACTAGACCTCACAGCCATTATTGAAGCTCGACAAGACCTACGTGCAGGGCACAGCCCAGACGAGCGTTACTATTCGCGCAAAGAGCGGGTCCAACGTGATGTCTGCGCAGTGTTTTTGGTGGATCAATCGGCCTCTACAGACGATCCAATACATCCCCCAGAACCTACGGATTGGTCCAACTACGACAGCGAGGCGGAAGTAGATCTAAGAGCTGGCTGGTATTCGGCTTTAGAACCTGAAGAAGAAGAGGTGCCAGAGGAAACGCCGCGCAAGATCATAGATCTTGAGCGCGAAGCTATGGTGGTTATGGCGGCCTCATTAGATGCCCTAGGCGACAGCTATGGCATTTATGGCTTTTCGGGTTACAGCAAAGACAATGTAGAAATTTTTGTCGCCAAAGAGCCTGAAGACAATTTTTCGCAAAAAACCCTGCAAAGTATAGCCGCCATGCAGCCAAAGGGTTCTACTCGAATGGGGCCGGCCATACGCCACGGTAGTCACAAACTCATGGCCTCAGGTCATGCAATGAAAGTGCTTATTGTCATCAGTGATGGATTCCCACAAGACTGCGACTATGGTCCTGAGCGGGGCAATCACGACTACG
>CAJJAQ010000108.1 GCA_905182095.1 uncultured Pseudomonadales bacterium
AATATGGTACTGCGTAGGTAAGCAATATTTTCAGTATTGCGCCGCCACTTAACGTGCCAGCCAGAATACTATCCCCATGATTGATCAACGCCAATAGTGAGCCCACCACAAGGCTTGTGCGTATGGCCCTAGCTTGCACGCCTGGTGCAAAAATCAGTGCTCTAAGGGACATTTGATTCAACCTATTCTGTTATACGCACTTTTTAATTCAAATAGGGGTTGGTGTATTGATTAGCTCAGCGCAGCTAACGCGAAAAGCCCACCTAACGTGCCCGCCGCTGTGGCTTGCTGGAATGTCTTTGCTGACAGTTGATCTAGTGTTTCTTTTGGGTCAGCGCCGTCTAAGGTTTGACGCAAAATACCCGTTTCTATAACCGTGGCGTAGACGATAAAACCGAATACTGAACTGACCAATGCAATGCGCCCAAGACTGTCAAAGGGAATGGCGATAATCAAAAGTACTAACAACGTCCAATGTAATACCCAGCCGCCAAAGCTCATCCAGTGAAATTGACGCTGATCATTAATAGACATATCAAAGTTAAAGCGGAATAACGAAAAGCTTCTGGGCATGACCCGCGGTGCTACCGCGCCAGATAACTTAGCGCCGGTGTAATGACCCCATTCGTGAAAGAGCGCACCGAGTATGTAGCCGACAAAAATGGCGTCGCCAATGCTCAGTAGTTGTGCAAACCAAAGACCTGAGAATAGGTACCAAGTATCTGCGGCAGCCCAGACAGAGAGGGCGATAAGGGCTATGCCAATATCACGAGATAACATTGAGAACAGGCTGGGTTCTGGTCTGGTTCTAGATTTACTCTCTTCCGTCACAATGCTTTCCCCTGCTTAATTTGTTTTTTGTTAGCTGGTGTAGCCAGCGTTCTTAGATAGCTTAGATAGCTGGCTTTTATAGTTGAATTTTTTGGTCAGCTTTTCAAGTTGGCAATTTATACCCTTAATTGGTTAGGTCATGCTACCGCCGGGTCCTAGGGCTCGCCGTTAATATTCGTTTCGCTAGGCGGTTATCTGCACGCTGACGCCACCAATACCTACGCTGAAATCTCCGCGAAAGTCTCCGGGTGCAAAGGGCGTTTTGCCGTAAGCGCCAGTAATAATGTATTGATTTGGTGCCAAGGTGTGACCAAAGCGGTGGAGTCGGTTGGCCAAAATGCTGAGTGATTCGAAGTGATCGTCAATGTGACCTTGGCTAGCTACGCTTTCCACTAATTGCTCGTCTTCGCCCTCGCTTTGGCTATACAGGGCGACTTCAAGTTTAGTTAACTCTGCCGTGGTATTTGCCAATGGTACTGTGTCGCCGACGACGATACCCCAATTAGATAGGTTGTCGGAAACTCTTAAACCTGCTGAACAGCCAGGGGGGAGGCGCTTTTGGTTGATCTCAAACGCTGGTGCCAAACCTGCGATGGCAGTTTTTGCGCTATCGGGGGTGGCTGCTTCGCCTAAATAGTCCGCCATAACAAAACACAGTTCATTTTCGACTCCACCTTTATATAAATCTTTGCGTGGAATGCTGGCACCACTCATGAGTGCGCGACTACGCAATACAAAGCCAAATGGGCGAATGCCATCGCCCAGTGCGTTGCGCGACTCTCCAGACGTCATACCTATTTTCCACCCGGCAAGTTCTTCGCCTTGTTCCAACCAGCGCTCCAGTAACTGCAATTGCAGCAGTTGCCCTTCGTCAGCACTGAGTTCAGGCGCCTCAAACAGTGGGGCTGGATCAAGATCTGGGTTTTGGTGTAAGGCCCATAGGGTATCGAGAATATTCTGCATGGTGGCTCTAAGTTGTCTAAATCGTGTGGCGCAAGGTTAGCGCATTTTCGGGTTAGATGAGAAACCCACCGTTGGTTGGGTTGTTAACAGTCATCGGTAATTCCAGGGCTACGTTTACCTTGGTCGAAATTTAGCTAGCCAGCCCGTTTACATCTTTGGCTATGTCCGTGGTTAACATTCATGGGTTGCTACACATGGCCTATTGCCGGTAAGTTTAGGGTTCTTGTGCGTCGTATGGGTGTTGGTACACCGCGACAAAATTGTTAACTGGGAGATTAATCATGGCCTATGCACCGCAACAGCGACCTTATTACGACGCTGACAGTCACATTATGGAGTTACCTGACTTTCTGAAAGCGTATGCGGACCCTGAAATCCGTGACGAAATACCTTCTGTTAGCTACAGCGCATCGGTAGTTACTGAAGATGAAGTTGCTGTGATTATGGACCAAGGTGGTAAGCATTCGGCCGAGCATGTGGCTGCGCAAATTGCCATGGGTGATGCGCTGATTGAAAACTCCAAAGAAATTCAAGCTTTGGGCGCATTCAACGGCCCTGACCGTTCTGCGGCGTTAGATTTGCTTGGTTTTAAAAAGCAGTTGGTGTTTGCAACGCATTCAGTGGCGTTTCCATTTCACCCTAGCTCGAAGAAAGATCCCAAGTTGCGCTACGGTGCGACTCGTGCGCATAACCGACATATGTTGGACTTTTGTTCTGCGGATGATCGCTTAATGGGTGTAGGCATTGTGCCTTTAGACAACCCTGAGCTGGCGATTCAAGAAGTAGAGTGGGCCATTAAAGAAGGCCTGCAATCTATTTGGATACCTCACCGCGCACCCATTGGTCACTCACCAGGTCACGTCGATTTAGAAGGCTTTTGGGCCAGATTGGCCGAAGCGGGCGTGCCTTTTGTATTGCACGTAGGGGGAGCGCCTTTGCAGGTGTCTAAAGATTGGGGTAATAACGGTCGTGCACCGGTTAAAGACTGGCTTGGTGGTGGCGAAAACGTACGCACCAAAGATGCGGCGGTACTGCATCAGACCCCCGAAATGTTCCTTAGCGTTATGATGCTTGACGGTGTATTTGATCGTCACCCAGGCCTTCGCGGTGCAGCTGTAGAACTGGGTGCAGGCTGGGTACCAGAGATGTGCCGTCGTCTAGATTGGGTAACACGCATTTATGGTCGCTCTGATAAGTCTGTGCGTTTTGACCGCACGCCTTCACAGCAACTCATAGAGCAAATGGCCTTTACGCCGTTTTCTCACGAAGACGTCGCCTATCTAATGGAAGATTCACATCCCGATCTATACCTATTTTCCAGTGATTACCCACACTTGGAAGGCACCAAAGATCCAATAGGTCGTTTTGAACGGTTCTTAGAAAACTCAGAGCCTTCAATACGCGATGCCTTCTACGCGGAAAACTTCCTGCGCCTCTGGCCAAGTGCGCGCGTAGACTAGTGCTAAAGGATTAGCCGCAAACCTTGAAAAGCTAGGCCAGAGTACGTGGCCTTCTTTTTGTTAAAGAGTGCGCGCGTAGACTAGTGCTAAAGGGTTAGCCGCAAACCTTGAAAAGCTAGGTCAGAGTATCTGGTCCTCCTCTTGTTAAAGAGTGCCTGCATAGACCAGTATTAGCGCTCTGTCTTAAACCCTTAGGCTAAGAAAAATTTCGCTGAAGGGTTTATCGTCTGGGTTCAAGAACGGATCTGGAATTGATGACCATTAATAGACTTTGGAAAAAGACAGTCTATTTGTCTGCATCTCTCATAGCCTTGGGTTTGCTTGCCGCTACCTTGATTTTTTGGTTCAGCTGTCCCTGTGACCGTCTGCTCGGTGGCCCGCTGAAAGGCGAGTTGGTCAGTGCGCCTGTTTCGGACTGGTCTTTTGCTAACGATGCGCCTCTTTGCCAAAATCAAGTGGACGCTATTATCCCTTGGTCGGTCAATCTCAACTGCCTGTCCGAAGGCGGTCAGCTTTATTTAAGTTGCGCGTGTTGCGAGGGCAAGTGGTGGCTTGAAAGCTCAAGCTAATCCGGCACCTTTATTGAAGAGGGTTTTTAAAGGGTTTAAAAGACCTTTACGAGAAAAAGTCTTCTGCAAGAGAAGGCCTTCTGCGAGGGAAGGCCACCCTAATTGCTGGTGCCGGCAAGGCAGTGTCAGATGACTAGCTAGGCTCAAAGAACATAGAGGTACGACCGCCATCTACCACTAGGTCGTGACAGGTGACAAATCGCCCTGCATCACTGGCCAAATAAAGAGCCGCCTCGGCAATGTCTAGCGCGTGGCCCGTTTTCTGCAACGGTACAGAGCCCGCCAAGCTCTTTTCAAGCTTCGCCATTTTGCGTTCATTCTCTTCATCTGAGAGCGTATTGGCTCTACCCGAACCGCCCCAAAAAATTGGCGTAGCAATGGCACCAGGTGAAATTGAATTCACTCTGATGTTATGCCCACCTAACTCTATACCAGACATTTTACTGAAATGAGTTACGCCAGCTTTTAGTGAAGAGTAAAGAGGATCACCTTGGCGATGGCGCAGTGCGGCGATACTTGAGTTGTTGATGATGCAGCCGCCGCCATTGGCTTTCATAGGTTCGATGGCATATCGGGTGCCGAGAATGACGCTTGAGAGCAATAGTCGAACACCATAGTCAATGTGCTCTTGGCCAATTTCGTCAATGGGCGCGCCCACTGGCCCGCCAGCGTTGTTGAACAAAATGTCCAGCTTGCCGAATTCAGCTACGGTAAATTCAACGCTTTTACGAATATCGTCTTCTTGGGTTACGTCGGCTTCAACGTAGAGTGTACCTTGACCGATAGCGTCAGCTAACGCTTGGCCCTTTTCCTTTGAGCGCCCGCTGATGACAACTTTTGCGCCTTCGGCGACAAAAAGTTTCGCTGTCTCTGCGCCAATGCCACTGGTGCCGCCGGTAATAAGGGCAACTTTGCCCGCTAATCTATCTGCCATAATGTCTCCTAGTTGGGTCGTCGTTGTTTTTTTGACCCTGATTGCTGGTTTAGGTGAATTTGCATAACCAATGTGGGCAGGCAATTTTTTGCCTGCCGGTAAATTTGTTAAAGCTTACCTTAAACAAATAGCGCCAGCAGCTAACCTGTCCCATAGCCAAGGCAAAAGTGCGCTAGCGGCGTAGTAATGGGGTTGAAAAAGGCCCAATACAACCACGTATCTAATTACATACCCCGCGTATCAGATAGTTATATTCCGCTGCCTAAAGCTCTTGTACAGAAAGTGCTAGTCATTGCTTTTGTCGTCACCGTTATTTGTTGGCGACAGAAAATGCCTAAATCGGAATGAAAAGAAAAGAAAAGAAAAGGAGAAGAGAATGTCTGAAGACTCTAAAGAATCAACAACGGGTAAGGCGCATGAGGTTGGTCATAGCGCAGATGAGCTGACCGCAGAAACAGGCCGTTGCCTGTGTGGCGCGGTTTCCTTCACAGCAGCACAGGTAGACCCGGGAATGCATGCGTGTCATTGCAGTAATTGTCGTCGCTGGACGGGCGGGCCGAGTCTCTCGGCAAACGCAGCCGGTGTGGTGTTTGAAGGCACAGCCTACCTCACAGTGTACGAATCTTCCGCTTGGGGTGAGCGTGGTTTTTGCCGCAAATGCGGCAGCAGCTTGTTTTTTCGTCTCCAAGGCAGTGACCGCTACATATTGAATCACGGGTCTTTTGACAATCCAGATCACCTAAAAGTGGTCGGGGAAATTTATATTGACGAAAAGCCCAGTAGCTACGATTTTCAAGGTGAGCACAAAAGACTCACTGGCGAAGAGTTCTTGGCGTCTCTAGGCATAACGCCAGAGTAAGGTGAGCAGTCTCCGAGGCGCTGTTGCTGTAGCTGTTTCTCTGGCTATTTCTCTATTTGTTTTCTATCGGTCCTCTAACTGCCCCTTAATTGTCCTCTGGTGGCCTATACATTGAATTGATATTCTGCTCGCTTCAGTTAGTTCTTTATACTTCGGAGGTAGTCAGTGGCGTTTCAAATATATAACTCATCGGCGGCTAATTACGGCGAGCACGACGCGGCTATGCAGGCCTATCAGCAGGCGGGTACTGAGCGTGCTCTTGCTATGGACAATCGCGGTCCTGTGCGTTTCACGCCTAGTGGTGAATTGCACCCAGATATTCTTGAATCCTATACGCGCCATGGCTTTTATATTTTGACCGGGGTGATGAGTGAGGTTGAGTTGGCGGATCTTGAGGCCGACGTTCAGGATATGTGGGAGCGTAGTCCGGTTACTAAGGGTGCAGAGGTTGACGCCCAGGGACGCCCAGCTTTGGGCCATGGCTGTCATTCTCGCAACCTTTCTTGGGTGCGTCCTTTAAGTGATCCTTTGGGGGGTACTGCTCACTCTAATGGTCGTCATCCGGCTAAGATGATTGAGCCCGATGCGCCAGAGGGCGCGCCTAAGCACGTCCTGCAATTGGTGTTGGGTTCGCTGCAGTTTTCTGACGCGTGTTTGCGCGCTTATGGTCACCCAGATTTGCTGCGCGTTGCGGCGGGTATTAATGGCGACGACTTTGTGCCGTTTAACGAGGCGGTGTGGGTTAAGCATCCTCGCTTGGGCGGTTCTGTGGCTTGGCATCAAGATGCCTTTACCCATTGGCAAAGCCCTGATTTAGACGCCCACACCCATGGCTTTAATTTCATGGCGCAAGTTTATGGCTCAAACGCGGCCAATGGCCTGTGGGTTTTGCCCGGTTCTCACGTGCAGGGCAAAGTGGATATTAAGGCCATGGTAGATGCTGTGGGTTCAGATCGCTTGCCTGATGCCGTTCCTGTTATTTGTGCGCCCGGTGACGTGGCCATTTGCAATCGCCAAGCCATTCACGGCTCTTTTGCCAACACCAGTGACGATATGCGGGTGACCATTAATATGGGCTTTCACCGTAGGGCAAGCGTGCTGGATGTCTTTGGTGGTGGTGTCCACAACGATCCCGAACAATATACCGCTGAACGTATCGATCATCGTGCTCGTTTGATCAGCTACGGTATTGATGCACGTAGCCAGCGTTTTCCAGATGAAACTCCTTATGCTTATCAGCCCTTAGCTGCCGCAGGCTATCGCTGGCAGGCCAAAGCTAGGCTAGATATGCAGGATTACAACCTCGAGGATTTAGGTATTTAGCACTTTAAAACACAGTTGCATGGTCGTTTTTTAGGGTTATGCTCTGGACTTCGATTCTGTGGAGGGATCTATATGAACTTACAATCTTTTTCTACCCTGCTGTTGTCTTTGTTTTTTGCAGCCTCTACATTTGCTCTTGCTCCCGGTGAGCGAGTAGACAATTTTCGTTTGTTAGATGAAGCAGGTAGTTCTCACGAACTCTACTATTTTTCTGACACTAAGGCTTTTGTGTTGATGGCTCATAACAGTAGTTGTCAGAGCATGCAGGAAAGCGTTCAGGCGTTGGCCGCTATGCAGGCTAGCTATGCGGATCAGGGTGTCGAATTTATGCTGATCAATTCTGATCTTCGTGATGACCGGTCTGCTATTCGCGCATCTGTTGCAGATAAGAATATTGCAGCCCCCGTGTTAATGGACTCTACGCAAATTATTGGCGAGTCTCTGGGCGCTATGAGCGCTGGTGATACTTTGGTTATTAACCCTAGCAATTGGCAGGTGGCCTATTTTGGCGGCGCGCAGAATGCTGGGCAAGCTGTCGCCAGTTTGCTTGAGGGGCAATTGCCTGAGCTGACTTCAGACAATGTATCTGCCAAACAAGACTGCGTTGTTGATTATCCCGAACTGGCTTTGCGCGCCCAGCACGCCAACATTTCTTATTCCGACACTATTGCGCCCATGCTTTCCGAGAACTGCGTTACCTGTCATAGAGTGGGTGGTATCGGACCTTTTGCTATGAACGATTATAATATTGTCCGTGGTTTTTCCCTGATGATTCGTGAAGTGGTGCGTACTCAACGTATGCCTCCTTGGCATGCTGATCCGCATTTTGGCGAATTCAGTAACAACCGCGCTTTGTCTGACGAAGAAGTTAGAACCTTGGTGCATTGGGTTGAGGCCGGCGCGCCGCGTGGTGAGGGCGCTGACTTGCTGGCGGAACAACGCCGCAGTTGGCCGAAATGGGTTATGGGCGAACCTGATGTGATTATTGAAATTCCCACCGAGAAGATACCGGCCAGCGGTGTAGTAGATTATAAATATAAAATGGTGGCTAATCCCCTAGAGAAAGATGTTTGGGTTAAAGCAACAGAAATCATTCCGGGTGATCGCACAGTCTTACACCATGTGATTACGAGTTTTGGCGAGGTTGCGACAGAAGGGCGCCGTGTGGGCAAACTAAAGCGCGGTAGCGGCGGTGGACTTGGCGGTTATGTGCCAGGTGCTCCGGGTATGCCTTATCCTGCTGACTCTGGTGTGTTTTTACCTGCGGACGCAACTATTGAGTTCCAAATGCACTACACCACGTCAGGCCTAGCAACATCTGATACTTCTTATATGGGCGTATACTTGCATAAAGAAAAGCCTGAGTATGAGTTAGAGACTATGGTTTTACTCAACCCCCGTATTCGTATTCCTGCCGGAGATGCCAACCATATGGAGATTGCGCAACGCACACTCGACAAAGATATTTTAGTTTACAGCCTTTTACCCCACGCGCATTTCCGCGGTAAGGCCTCTGAATTTGTTGCGCGTTATGCGGATGGATCTGAAGAAAAGCTGTTGTCAGTGCCACGGTATGACTTTAATTGGCAGACCACATATTCCTTGAACGAGCCGAAGTTGCTGCCTGCGGGGACGCAAGTTGTGCATAGAACTTGGTGGGACAATTCAGCCCGTAATCCAGCTAACCCTGACGCGACTCGAGTGGTGCCTTGGGGTCAACAGTCTTGGGACGAAATGCTCTTTGGTGCGGTACGTTATCGCACTGTAGACGCCGGTGAAGTAGACCAATTGGCGGCTAGTGGTGGTGAGGAGTAATTTCTCAGCGCGTTAGCCTGCTTAACCAGTGAAGTGCAAAAACCCCGATCTAACTAGGTTAGATTGGGGCTTTTTTTGCTTGCAGTTATTGATTGCACATTTGCAGTGCTAGCAGAGCGCCGAGTTGATGAAGAGTTGATCAAGAGTTGACGAAGACTAGATAAAGAGGCGCTGATGAGCGCGCTGTTTTTAACCCGGCAATTGACCTTGATTAAGCAACGACTCAAAAGGATCTGCAGCCGCATCCTGATGCCATTGATACTCGGTGTAGTTGACGACATTTTGCGCAGCCTCACTACCAAATAGACGCTGAATTACAGCTAACGCCATGTCTGTGCCCGCGGATACCCCAGATGACGTTACATAACGTCCTGCGTCTACCCAGCGCGCTGCTTCTCTCCAATCTACTTGGTCACTTTGGCTGCGTGCGAGGTCGAAGAACAGTTTGTTTGAGGTGGCAGCTAAACCGTTCAATAATCCGGCTTTTGCCAGCAGCGCCGACCCAGTACATACGCTCATGGTGATTTGACTTTTCGGCGCTCGAGCCTTGAGAAATGTCAGCATGGCTTCATTGGCCAATTCTGG
>CAJJAQ010000109.1 GCA_905182095.1 uncultured Pseudomonadales bacterium
ATGCTTCAGATACTTCAATGATCTGGCCTGAAGCTTCAGCCATGAGATTGGTTTGAGTACGCGCGCCAACGGTGCCCTGTGAGCTAATGGAGAATTCCACAGGCTGCCGATAGGCGGTAGCAATATCTACCAGCAAACTTGGCGGCTCTACCACAATTTTTTCCGGCGCTTCACGTGCATTCATTAACATAACGGACAGCCCAGCAAAGGCCAAAAGAATGGCTACAGGCAGTCCTAGTTTTATTTTTGACTTCATAGCTAACCCGTTTACTTTTATTGGCACACTTTGCGATGCACGAAAATGACAGCCACAGCTGACCTGCACTACTAAGTAGATAGCATGCCAAAGATTGTCTGGAGGTGAATTTTTAGTATTTTGCCTCGAAATATCTAACTTATACGTACACAGATGCAAACGTAGTTGTCAGACAGTGAAAAAGATAAGTCTTTGAGCGCTATAAGCGTGTGGCATTCAAACAGAGCCGGTAGCTTACAACACTCGCAAAGCAGTCGTCCGGTCGCAGTTGCCTAGATCAACATATGTCTTTAGATTACTGGAGAGAGTGATATTTGAGATTAAAGGGAGAGTTGGGTGTCTGAGCAAACAAGAGCTGAAGTACTAAAAGAATTAACTGCGGCGGAGCAGCCCTACGAATTGGTACCAGGCAGCGTCTTTGGTAGAGAATGTTTACGCTTTAAGAACGCGCCCCCTACGCTACGCGACCTTTTTTCCGAAAGCCGCAGTGATGTGGAGTTCATCATTTATGAAGACCAGCGCCTAACCTTCGACCAGGCCTACATTGAAGCTTCGAAAATCGCCATGATCTTAGTCAACGACTACGGTATCGCACCAGGCGATAGAGTGGCGATCTCCATGCGTAATTACCCTGAATGGATTCTGGCTTTCATGGCAACCACCTCCATTGGCGGCATCGCCGTGGCCATGAACGCTTTATGGCAGCCAGAGGAAATGGCCTATGGCCTGACTGACAGCGGAGCAAAAGTGCTGTTCGCCGACGAAGAGCGTCTAGCTCGCTTTGCGCAGATCGCCAAACCACCGGCAGTGGATCTCATTGCTGTTAGGGCACCAGCCTCTTTAACTGCAAATGCAACAGAACTTGCCACGCTGGTAACAAAGCTCGAACAAAGTGGCCAAGCAATTGAAATGCCCAGCCAGTGCGCACAACCTGAAGACGATGCCACCCTGCTTTACACCTCAGGGTCTACGGGCCACCCCAAAGGCGTTGCTTCTTGCCATGTAAATATAATCAGCGCGCTGATGAGCTGGGAGCTGGATATGCACAGCGCCGTGGCATTAATGGATAAACCCCCAGAAGCACCCGAACACCCGCCTGCATCGCTCATGGCGGTACCCTTATTTCATGCCACGGGTTCTCACGCGGTATACCTGGCTAGCTATCGCCACCAACGCAAATTGGTCTGCATGTATAAATGGGATCCCGTCATAGCAGCGCAAATGATTGAGGCAGAAAAAATCTCAACCTTCATTGCACCAGCAGCTATGACCGGCGACCTGGTGTTAGAAGCCCAGCGCTCCGAGCGCGATTTAAGCTCGCTTTCTTCAGTGGGCGGTGGCGGCGCACCTCGAGCGCCGGAGCAAGTGCGCAACATTGAAAAATCATTCGCTAAAGCATTGCCGGGCACCGGTTGGGGCATGACCGAAACCAACGCCATTGGCGCGGGTATTGGCGGCCTTGATTACCTCGAGCGCCCAGAAAGCTCAGGCCGTTGTAGTGGTGTCATGGAGTTAAAGGTTATTGATGAAGAGGGTAATGAGCTCCCTGCATTGAGCAGAGGCGAATTACTTATACGCGGTACCGCTGTATTTCGCGGTTACTGGAACAGACCTGATGCAAATGCAGAAACCTTTCTACCCGGTGGCTGGATGCGTACAGGGGACGTAGCCTATCTAGACGAAGAAGGTTATCTATTCATAGTGGATCGAATCAAAGATTTGGTCATACGCGGCGGCGAAAATATTGGTTGTGGCGAAGTAGAGGCGGCGTTATTAGAGCACCCACTCATTCACGAGGCATCTGTTTACGCGGTACCTGATGAAAGGCTAGGCGAGGAAGTAGGCACCACTATTTACACAGACCAGCCTATTGATGCAGACGAGCTCAACGCATTTTTACTGACACGACTCTCGCGCTTTAAAGTACCCGCGCACACTTGGCAGCAACACGAGCCACTGCCCCGCACAGCCTCAGGCAAAATACTTAAACGAGAACTGCGCGAAGAAGCCTGCATTAGGTTGAGTACTTAAATGGAAAAAAACATGCGACCCATGGCCCAGTTGATTCGCATAAATTTTACACTGGCAATTTTGTTATCGATTAGCCTAGTTGGTTGCACAGATAGGGAGACTGGAATGAGCGCTGACATGAGCAAAGAGCGGGTCAATCGAGTCGCAACGGAGCATGGGATACTTGAGGGCGCATGGTCACAGACCGACGCGAGTATAGGCGTGTTTCGCGGCATCCCCTATGCCCAACCCCCTGTTGATGATTTACGCTGGCGCGAACCCCAAGCGCTAGCGTCTTGGACCGGCGTGCGCCAAGCAACGCAATTCGGCGCTGCGTGCTGGCAAGCCTACAGCGAAGACGCCTTCGTCTGGAGTCGTGGTGAATTCCCTCGCAGTGAAGACTGCCTGCATCTAAATATCTGGCAACCTGTAAAAACCAACGCTACTGCACCGGTAATGGTTTGGTTTCATGGCGGTGCCCACACAGGCGGATTTGCTCACGTTGAATTGTTTGACGGCTCTGAACTGGCTCGCCAAGGTGTTGTGGTTGTTACAGTGAATTATCGCCTCGGTCCCTGGGGGTTTTTGGCCCACCCAGCGCTTGCTGAAGAATCCGAGCGCAACAGCACTGGCAACTACGGATTAATGGACAAAATTGCGGCGCTGAAATGGGTACAAAAAAATATCCAAGGCTTTGGTGGTAACCCAAACAATGTGACCATATTTGGTCAATCCGCAGGGTCTAGTAGTGTCTGCGCGCTAATGGCCTCGCCACTTACAAGCGGCCTGTTCCATAAAGCTATAGGGCAATCTGCTGCTTGCCTGGCAAAAGAAAAGCGCGACGCTAACGGTCAAGAACGTGGCGCACGACTCGCGCAGCTCGCTCTGGGTAAATCAAGCGCACAAGACTCTGACGATAAGATATCTGCAAAAGAACTACGCGGCATAGACAATGAAACCTTGTTGTCCGCTATGCAAAACAGTGATTGGAGCTTGGCTAGTCGCATAGTGGTAGATGGTTGGGTGCTGCCGCAAGCCCCGATCGAGGTATTTAGTGCCAACCAACAAGCCAAAGTGCCCTTGATGGTCGGATCTTTAGCCAACGAAGGGCATGAATTGCTGCCGCTAAACAACGCCCTAACCGAGTCGGAGTTAGATCAGTACCTGAATAAATCTTTTGCCGATTCAGCAGCAAAGCTCAAAACACTTTATGCCAAAGATCTGGCGATCTCGCCTGGCATGGCGCTAAGGGAAATCTTAACGGACTCATTTATGGCCATGTCTATGCGCAGTTGGGCTGGATACAACCATAGTGCTGATCAACCTACCTACCTTTACTACATGGACTACGTTCCGCCTGCTTATCAAATTTATCTTTTTGATGAGCCGAACCTAAATCTACCAGACGGACCTCGCAGTGCCGGAGCCTATCACTCTGGTGACTTAGCCTACGTCTTTAATAACGTGGGTAAGACCAGTGACTTTTGGCAGGAAGAAGACTTTACCATGGCGCGCACAATGAGCGGCTATTGGACAAACTTTGCCAAAACTGGCAACCCGAATGGCGCCAACTTACCGAACTGGGCTGGCTATACGCCACAAGATCACAGCACACAATTACTTTCAAAGCAGGTCAAAACCGTTGCTGGAGCCAAACGTAAAAAGCTAGATTTGCTGGCCCAACGGCACCAGCCAAAAAAATAGCGCAGTTTCTGCAACCCAATGGTTACAATGTAACTGGGAGCGTTTAGCATACGCTTTGTAAATAGCTCACAATCCTTTTACAAAAGTAAACAAGCACTGGATCATTTAAGACCATGAGCGATAAAAAGAAAACTGCAGGTAGCAAAGAAGAAAGCGTTAACTTTGAAGCAGCGATGGCCGAACTAGAACAGCTGGTCAAACAAATGGAAAATGGCGACCTCAGCCTAGATGAATCGCTAAAGGCATTTGAGCGAGGTGTGCTGTTAACCCGTCAGTGCCAAAAATCTTTGGCCGAGGCCGAGTTGAAAGTTAAAATGCTCTCCGCAGAGGGCGCAGTAGAAGAGCTAGATATAAGCGATTTAGATGCTTAATGATCTTGCCTCTTTGCTGCTGCAAATAGAAGAATCACTAAAGCAGCACCTACCCACTAACTCGCAAATAGCCCAACCCATGTTGGAAGCTATGAATTATGCAGTAATGGGTGGCGGCAAAAGACTTCGACCAATGCTGGTCTGCGCTGGCAGTGAAGCCTTCGGCGGAGACTATAAAAGCGCCCTGCCCGCAGGCTGCGCTTTCGAGTTTATCCATGCGTACTCATTGATTCATGACGATTTGCCGGCAATGGATGATGATGACCTAAGACACGGTAGAGCAAGTACTCATGTAGCTTTTGGTGAAGCTAACGCAATTTTGGCTGGCGATAGCCTACATTCCCTCGCCTTCCAGTCTATCAGCGAAGCCGCAAATATTTCTCCTACAAGCAAACTCAGAATCATCAACTTACTCTCAAAAGCTGCAGGCTGGCACGGCATGTCTGGCGGCCAATGCTTAGATATAGAAGCGGAGGGTAAGTTACTGACGCTTGCAGAATTGAAAATGTTACATGCTGCAAAAACCGGCGCCTTAATTAAGTCGGCACTTGAAGTGGGCGCTCTGTGCGCCGAGGCAGATACTACCTCTACCGCTTACAAAGCCATTAGCGAGTTTGGCGCGAAGATAGGTTTAGCCTTTCAAATAGTTGACGACATATTGGATGTCACCCAGACAAGTGAGACGTTAGGCAAGCCCGCCGGTTCAGACGAGGGCTTAAACAAGAATACCTTTCCTCGGCTACTGGGTTTAGATGAATCGAAAAACAAGGCAGAAGATTTACTGCAGGAAGCAATGGCCTTACTGGAACAAAACAATCTGAAGACACCGTTACTTGAGGCCTTGGCCAACCGCGCGGTACATAGAACTTTTTAGTACCCGACAGCCAGGTTCTACTCAAAGCCAATGCAGCAGAATTCATATCTGCAAACTAGCGCCCTGTGCGGGCAACGCCACTAGCGGCGTCTAAATCTGTAGCACCAACCAAACAATACCAGCGCTTATTAGGCCGGCCATCATGTCATCTGCCATAACACCCAAACCGCTGTGCACATTGGCGTCGAGCCAACCAACTACGCCTGGCTTGGCTATATCAAAAAATCGAAACAAGCCAAATGCGAGTAATGCTAGCCACCAAACTTGGGGTGCAAAAATCAGCGCCAGCCATACACCTGCCACTTCGTCGGCAACAATTTGAGGCTCATCTTGTATGCCAAGTCGGTTAATCAATCTACTGCATAGCCACCAACTAAAAAGAAAGTAACTAACAATAATTACAAGCTGTGTCAGCAATGATAGTTCAGCAAGAAAAAACCACCAAAAAATCAGCCCCCCTAAAGACCCCCACGTGCCCGGTGCCGGACGCAAAAAACCCAGACCAAATGCAGTTAGCCAAAATACCGAGGGTTGGAAAATTTGTTTTGGACTAAGCATTGAAATGTTTATAGCCTTTGATATCTATGGGTTTGTCATTCAACCAAATGCCACTTTCTGCACACAGCTCACCAATGTGAAATGCCTCAAGGTGAACCTGTGCGCTGGCAAACAGTAGTTGATAGTCATCACTGGCGTTCAGCGCATCTGCCAAACTTGCGCCAGCTGTAAGTGGAATATTCTCTTCAATAAGTTTGGCGCCACAGCCGCTGGCCTTGGTTAAATGACCTAAATCTTGCAGCAAGCCATCGGAGATATCTATGCCACAGGAGGCTGAACTCAAGTCTTGCTGCCAGTCAAATCGTGCTTGGGGTTTGTAGTAAGCTTTTTGCAATTCGCTCATGGCATCGACCTGAACAGGCAACAACATATCTTGGCGCAAGCAAGCGCCTGCCCCACCCAACGGCCCAGAAACATAAATCTTATCGCCTGGCCGCCCACCGGAACGCCTAACCTCACAACCGCGAGCCACTTCGCCGTGAGCACTAACTGCAATATTGAGCGGACCGCGAGTCATATTGCCACCGCAAATATACGTACCACTGTCTCGTGCGGCTTGGGCCATTCCCCGGCTCAACTCCGCAAGCCAACTACCATCGCCGACATCCGCCTCGGTTAAAGTTAAAGCGACAATGCAATATCGGGGCGTAGCACCCATAGCCGCCAGATCAGACAAACTGATCATAAGCGCGCGGTAACCAATTAAAAATGCTGGGGCTTGAGCGGGGAAATGTACGTCGGGGACAAGAACGTCA
>CAJJAQ010000110.1 GCA_905182095.1 uncultured Pseudomonadales bacterium
CGGCATACGATATTTGCAGCGCAAAATCGCCGGTCGAGTATTTCTCCCCAGCAACCTATGCTTCAAGTTGATTTGGCCAATTTGCCATTCGCAACTGCCAGTTTGGACGGCGTGGTGCTGCATCACAGTTTGGAGTTGGTCAAAGATCCCAGAGCTGCGATAAAAGAGGTGGAAAGAGTATTAGCGCCGGGCGGAAAGCTACTTATTTGTGGTTTTAACCCTTTTAGCTTGTATGGCTTACGTCGATTATATGCCAAAGTCTTTGCTGACCCTATGAGTGCGCAGGTGCTGGTAAATCCTTTGCGACTGTTTGATTGGCTTGCTTTATTGGATCTTAAATTAGGTGGTCGACCCCAATACTTTGGATATAGCCTACCCATTAGTCAAAAACCGCTGAGATGGCTGAGCGATCACATTCCCTCGAACTCTTGGTTGCAAAGTACAATCACCAAGATGACCCCGCTGATTTCTCTAACGGGTCATAGATTGAAAAAAACGGTACCGCTTTTTGCCCAGTGGCCCTTTGGTGGACTGTTACTCATAAGCGCTACCAAACAGTCGGTTGCCATTAATATGCAGGTCATAGATAAGCAGGCGAAGTCTGCCAAGCAAAGGTCTCTTAGGCCAGCTGTGATGCTAGAACTTAGTGCCCGCAAAAAAACCAATTATTGAGATTTAGATGTCTGTTGAAATATTTACCGATGGCGCCTGTAGAGGTAATCCTGGTCCCGGAGGATGGGCTGCATTACTGCGCAAAGGTACCACCGAGAAGATGATATCAGGTGCCCAAGAGGCGTCTACCAACAACCAGATGGAACTTATGGCAGCAATTCAGGGCCTAGAACAGTTAAAAAAGCCAGTTCGAGTAACTCTGACCACAGACTCTCAGTATGTGCGGCAGGGTATTACCAAGTGGATTGAGGGCTGGAAGCGCAACGGATGGATGACGTCACAAAAAAAGCCGGTGAAAAATAGAGAACTTTGGCAACGTTTGGATGCGGCGGTAGGTCAGCATCAAGTGGCGTGGCTGTGGGTCAAAGGTCACAGTGGGCATCGCGAAAATGAGATGGTCGATCAAGCGGCAAATGACGCCATAGATACTATGCAGGCGAGTTAATGAGACAAATCGTATTAGATACAGAAACCACCGGACTTGAGGTGGCCTTGGGACATAAGATTATTGAAATCGGTGCCATCGAGATGATCGACCGTAAGTTTACCGGCCGACATTTTCATAAGTATCTAAATCCTGAACGTGAGATTGACGATGGCGCAAAAGAAGTTCACGGCATTACCGAGGCGTTTTTGGCTGACAAACCCAAGTTCGCTGACATTTGGGAAGACCTTGAGCGCTTTCTTGATGGCGCGGAATTGATTATCCACAACGCCGTATTTGATATTTCCTTTTTAGACAGCGAGATTCGTTCCCTTGTTCGCCAGGGCTTAGCACCCCAGCGCAAAATCGAAGATTTTTGTGGCGTCATTGATTCCCTGGCAATTGCTAGACAAAAACACCCAGGGCAAAAATTAAATCTAGATGCCTTGTGTCGACGGTATGCCGTGGATAACTCCCAGCGACAGCTGCACGGTGCACTTCTTGATGCTGAGATTTTGGCGGATGTTTATCTTTTGATGACCGGCGGCCAAACCAACCTGTTTGGTGGCGGCAATAATTCAAATGATGACCCCGCCGGTCAGAACGATAACCAGATTGACCACAGCTGGGAAATTCCGCCTTTGAGGCAGGTTATGGCCACTGTGGAAGATATAGCATCCCACGAAAAGATGTTAGATTTACTGACAGAGCGAAGTGAAGATGTGCCTGTTTGGCGTCGGGAACATTAAGTTAGGAGGGCGCTGCTAATGCCGGTTTGCTGGTTTAAGCTTTGTTTCAAGCCACGGCTATGGGCTGCTAACGCTCTTTAGCTCTTGGACTCTTTGTCACTGCCTCCCGCTACCTCGTCTATTTTTTCTTTCCTTTCCTTTCCTTTCCTTTTCTTTTCGCCCAATCTTTTTTCTAGGTTGCCGCTTTTTTACAGGCATATATTGGCCAGAAGTGAGTGACTTCCTGGTAGGGTAAATCTCTTCTCAGCGGTGGGGCAAATAAGGATTAACTGCGGGTCAAAAGCAGATATCTAGGGGATAAAAGGCGGGCAAAACATTGTCTCGATTGTTAGCCCTTTTACCCGCAAAGGAATAAAAGGGCTACAAAGCTCAGTGCAACTGGATCTACAAGAGGTAGTTAACGCATGCCCAACCGGTCACACCCATAACTATGGTGTAAGGCAGTGCCATAGTTACCATACGCATATAGCTGAGTCTGATGAGCGGAGCGATAGATGAGGTCAGCAAAAACAAGAATGCTGCTTGCCCATTAGGTGTTGCCACACTCGGAATATTGGTGCCTGTATTAATGGCTATCGCCAACAAATCAAACTGATCTCTAGTTATTGATCCGCTGTCTAAGGCTGCCTTCACCTCACCAATGTAGACAGTCGCTACAAATACATTGTCGCTGATGGCCGAAAGCAATCCATTAGCAATGTAGAACATGCCTGGTTGCATATCTAGTGGAAGGCTAAGAACGTAGGAGATTACTGGTGAAAATAGATGTTGATCGTGGATCACACCGACTACACCAAAAAACACAACGAGTAAGGCGGTAAAGGGTAGGGCCTCTTCAAATGCGTGGCCTAACTGATGTTCTTCGATAACGCCATTAAATGCCGTTTGCAATACGATTATGGTCAGACCGATTAGACCGACTTCTGCTACATGGTTGGCCAAAGCCCATATCAATATGATTCCAGAGATCGCCTGCACGACAAGTCTAGCCTTATCTCTGCCGGTTCGACGGGCGCTTTCTTCTTTGTCAAAGTCTGTGAGTATGCCGCGAACTCGTTCTGGTAGCTGTGTACCGTAGTCGAGAATTTTAATTTGCTCTAACATAATGCAGGTAAGCAGGCCGGCGGCAAGCACAGGCATGGTTACAGGTGCCATACGCAGAAAAAACTCTGTGAAATCCCAACCGGCTTGGCTGGCAATGAGTAAATTTTGCGGTTCACCGACGGTAGTACATACACCACCTAGTGCAGTACCCACTGCGGCATGCATAAGTAAGTTACGCAGGAAAGATCTGAATTGATCCAGTTCCGCGCGGTCTTCCGCAGCGATATCGCCGTCTTCGTCATCATCCGTTCGGTCTTCTTTCGCCAGCTTACTAGACGCGACTTTGTGGTAAATGGTGTAGAAACCTACAGCTACACTGATCACCACTGCGGTGACGGTTAATGCATCTAAAAAGGCTGACAAAAATGCTGAAATCGCACAAAACAGAAATGAAATGAAAGTTTTGGAGCGAATCGATAAGAGGATTTTGGTGAAAGTGAAGAGCAAT
>CAJJAQ010000111.1 GCA_905182095.1 uncultured Pseudomonadales bacterium
AGGCTGGTAGGATACCCGTCATGAGTTATGAAGTTCTAGCAAGAAAATTACGTCCAAGCGGTTTTGACGCCTTAGTTGGACAAGAGCACGTTGTGCGAGCGCTGAGTCACGCCTTGGATAATGGTCGCTTACACCATGCCTACCTTTTTACGGGTACTAGGGGTGTGGGCAAAACTACTATCGCGAGAATATTGGCGAAAAGCCTAAATTGTGAAACTGGCGTCAGTTCAAACCCGTGTGGTGAATGTTCCATTTGCCTTGAAGTGAAAGAAAACCGTTTTATCGATTTGATCGAGGTAGACGCCGCCTCTCGTACGGGTGTCGACGATACTCGAGAATTGCTTGAGAACGCCCAATACATGCCCGCTCGTGGGCGCTACAAAGTTTACTTGATTGACGAAGTGCACATGCTGTCCATGGCAAGTTTTAACGCTTTGTTGAAAACCCTTGAAGAACCGCCAGAACATGTAAAATTTTTGTTGGCCACTACGGATCCGAAGAAAGTACCCGTTACGGTACTGTCGCGCTGTTTGCAGTTTCAGTTAAAAAACATCTCTCCGCAAATAATCACTGAATACATAGCCGGCGTGCTGGCGACTGAAGAAGTTGTTTTTGAGACTGGGGCTATTGAGGTAATTGCTCGATCTGCGGAGGGCAGTATGCGAGATGCCCTTAGTCTTACAGATCAAGCCATCGCTTTTGGCCAAGGCCAATTACTCCAGGCAGACGTTGTGACCATGTTGGGTGTGGTTGGTCGCGATGAAGTGGCCGCTCTTGTACAAGCTTTGAGCGCAGGCTCTGCTGAGCAAATTCTAGCGCTAACTGCTGAACTGGCCGAGCGTAATGCGAATTTTGCCGACGTGCTTAAAGGCTTGTTGGAGGCGCTGCATGGCATGGCCGTGGACCGCGCGTTAAAACCCCAGCCCGGTACTTTTGCTGCCGATGAGTTGCAACTTTATTATCAAATTGCTTTGGTTGGCTTGCGCGATTTGCCAATCGTACCTGACCAACGCAGTGGCTTTGAGATGACGTTGCTGCGAATGTTGGCTTTTGCGCCGCAGAACGACAGCAAAGTGCCTCCTAGGGCTAGCGTTGACAGCGATGCCACAGATGGCACTTCTGGCGCTGATAAAACCCCGTCTGCCCCTGTAAGGGATGAAGCTGCCGCCGAAGCGAATTCAGCGCCTGTAGCCAGTGCGCTATTGCCGCAACAGCCGGTGGTTGAAAAAAAAACGCCTGAAGTAGACCTGTCAGATTCAGCAGCGCCAAATCCAGTAAAAAGTGAGCCGGCGCAAGAGCAGAGTGCTGAGAAAGAATTAGAGCCGCAGCAGTTGCCGGGTTCCGCCGGAGCAGCTGGGGCAGAACAAGATAAAAGCGATTGGCCGGTAACGGTTACTGGGGAAGCACTCAGTCACTGGTACGAGCTTGTTCAGAATTTATCTATAGCTGGTGTAGCTAGGATGATTGCCGAGCACTCGGTACCGCTGTCATTTGTTTTGCCCCACGTCAATTTGCTGTTGAGCAGTCAACACGACATGTTATTGAGCGATGCCCAGGTTATCAACTTGGCTCGCGGTTTGAGCGAAACTTGCGATCAAACAGTCAATTTGACCGTAGAGATAGGCGATGTAAAAGAGGAAACCCCTGCTGTGTATCGCGCAAGGTTGGCGCATGAACGGCAGCTTTCAGCTGAACAATCACTGCAAGAAGATGAGACCGTGAAGAGCCTGTTGGCAGATTTCGGCGGCAGTATTGACGAGGTAAAACCAGCCTAACAATGCTCAAATGAGTTGCCGAAGGGTAGTCGAATGGCGTAATTGTGCAGCAGTGTTTAGCCGATAGGTTAGCGATCGATTAGAGGCAGCTCGTGACGCCTACAGGTGAGCAATCGTTGCGCGCCTTTTTTCTTAGAACATAATGGTTAAAACATAAGTTAATTGAAAACGGAGACACTAAGCGTTGAAAGACTTAGGCGATTTGATGAAACAAGCTCAGCAAATGCAGGCGCAGTTGCAAGATGCTCAGCAAGAAATTGCAGAGCTAGAGGTTCAAGGAGAGAGCGGCGCTGGCATGGTTAAAGTGACCATGAATGGGCGTTATGAAGTTAAGCGTGTGTCTATTGATCCGGAATTGCTCAATGAACAAAAAGATGTGCTCGAAGATTTGCTGGCAGCGGCATGTAATGACACAGTGCGCCGTGTAGAAAAAGTACAAAGCGAAAAAATGAGTAGTATTGGCGGCGGTATGCTCTCAGGTATGAATATGCCTTTTGGAAAAATGCCTTTCTGATGTCCCTTATTGACGATTTGGTTGCAGCGTTTCAAGTACTGCCAGGCGTAGGGCCGAAAAGTGCCCAGCGCATGGCTTTGCATTTACTGCAACGAAACCGCCGCGGCGGCACCCACTTAGGGCAAATCCTAGAGACCGCGATGGACGAAGTGCGGCAATGTACTTTATGCAGAAATCTGACTGAGGGCGAAATTTGTCGCCTGTGCAGTGACGAACGTCGCGATAACGGATTGCTCTGTGTAGTAGAGTCGCCGGCGGATGTGTTGGCTATTGAGCAAGCTGGTGGCTTTCGTGGCTACTATTTTGTCCTCCACGGCCGTTTGTCGCCCATTGATGGACTAGGTCCTGAACAGCTCGGATTACAGGCATTGCAAAGCAGAATTGCGGCAATTCAACCCAGCGAAATGATTTTGGCCACAAACCCCACTGTAGAAGGTGAGGCCACGGCCCACTACATCAGTCGGTTAGTTGCCGACCAAGTACCGAACATCAGCCGAATTGCTCATGGCGTTCCGCTAGGTGGTGAAATTGAATACACCGACGGAGGCACATTGACCCATGCTTTGCAGGGAAGAAGAAACATCAGTTTACTGGATTGATAGCGATACAGAACTTGCTAGTGCCGTAGCCAGCTGGGAGAACCAGATTGGCCTAGACACAGAGTTTATTCGCACCGACACGTTTTACCCTTTGGCAGGCCTCTACCAGATAGCTTCGGGCGATCAGGTGTTCCTGTTAGATCCTCTAGTTATTGGAAATTGGCAACCCTTTGTCGACTATTTGCAGAACCCTAATCACCTGGTGGTGATGCACGCCTGCCAAGAAGATTTAGAGCTGATGTTTCATCACCTCGGTGCGCGTCCAGCGAATATTTTTGATACGCAATTCGCTAACGCCTTTATTAGTGAAGATTTTAGTTTGAGTTATGCGAATTTGGCGCGAAACCTTTTGCAGGTAAACCTAGAAAAGCAAGAAACACGCTCAAACTGGTTGAAGCGCCCGTTAACTGAAGATCAGTTAAGCTACGCGGTGGACGATGTCACGCTATTGGTGCCTATGTACAATATTATAAGTCAGCGCATGCAAGAGTTGGGGCGCAGTGACTGGTTTGCTGAGGATATGTCCCTGAGAGGTCAGTATGTGGAGCCTCAACCCAGTCAATATTATCGTCAGGTGAAGCGAGCCTGGCAGCTTAAACCAGAGCAGTTGTCGATGTTACAGGCACTTTGTCTGTGGCGGGAAAATGCTGCTCGACAGTTTGATATTCCGCGCAATAGAGTAGTCTGGGATGACCATTTGATGGCCTTTGCCATTGCCCCTAAACTCGATCTAAGCGTTTTGCAAAATACTTTGCCGGGGCAAATCGCCAAGCGTCACGGTCAAGCATTGATGGCCTGCCACAGTAAAGCCCAAGCCAATGAACCCCTTGATCAATTAGATAAACCCCTTAGCCCAGGTGCCAGTGCTAAGGTAAAAGCGTTACGCGAGGTCGCGGTAGGTGCTGCAAAGAAGTTAGCTATGGCCCAGGAATTATTAGCTCGAAAAAAGGATGTTGAAGCTTGTTTTCGCGATTATGCGAAAAAAAGCGAGCTTTCGGCACACTACTTGGGCTGGCGAAAAAGTTTGTTAGAGCAGGAATTTATGCTCATTTTGGAGCCAAGTAGTGACAGTTAACGATGGTCAAAACCCCAGTAAAGAACTCGTTTCTGCTGGGTTGTCAGACATCCAAGTGAAAATTTTTCGCAGCAGCAAGAAGATGGACACCTACATCTACCTACCTGTCGATGCTGAATTTGATGAACTACCGGAAGCTCTGCGGAAACAGTTGGGTAGAACCGTATTCGTTATGGAATTGTCTTTAACGACGTCGCTAAAGTTGGCGCTTTTCGACGCCACAACGGTTATGCAGGGTATCGCTAAAGATGGCTTTTTCCTCCAATTTCCTCCGCCGAATTTATCTCCCGTATTGCCCGAGGAGTTGTTGGAATGAAACCGTTTTGGCAGCAAAAGACCTTTGCCGAAATGGATCAAAGCGAGTGGGAAAGCCTATGCGATGGTTGTGCCCGATGCTGCATGATCAAATTGCAGGATGATGAAACCGAAGAAGTCTTTTATACCTCTATCGTTTGCGATCTGCTTGACCAGGATATTTGTCAATGTACTCGTTATCCCGAGCGGCATGCTCTGGTGGAAAATTGCGTCCAGTTGTCTGCGGAAAAGGTTGCGGAGTTTGGCTGGCTGCCGACTACCTGTGGTTATCGAACGTTGGCTGAGGGGCGAGATCTACAGTGGTGGCACCCGTTGGTTAGTGGCAGCCCAGACACAGTTCACGAGGCAGGCATCTCTGTGCGTGGCAAAGTCATTGCCGAATCCCAGGTTCATGAGGATGATCAACAGGACATGATTATTCATTGGGTTGAAATGTCCAGTTAAGAGTGTGCGGCGGGGCCAACTTGCGGTTTAAAGACCGTTGCAAACAAATAAAATTATTTAGGATGGGTCGGGGAAAATTAGAATGCCTTATTC
>CAJJAQ010000112.1 GCA_905182095.1 uncultured Pseudomonadales bacterium
AAATAGAAGATGAGCACGATGTTGATGACGATAGTTTCGTTAAACAGCTTGAGCCTTCGTCTTTTCATGTTAAAGCCAATACTACAATAGAAGACTTTAACGAGTACTTCAGCCTTACTTTAAGTGATGACGAATTCGATACCATTGGCGGCATTGTCTTACAGGCTTTCGGGCACTTGCCTGAACTAGGCGAGTGCATTGAAGTTGCTGGGCTGAAATTTGAAGTGCTCAATGCAGACTCAAGGCGTTTGCGTTTGCTGCGGGTGGATACCCCCGAGCCAATTGAACACAGCGAGTTGGCGTGAAGACTAAATCAGCGCTTTTTTTAGCGCTGATTGCCGGTGCCATTTACCCTCTTGGTTTTGCCCCTTTCGGCTACTTTGGTGTCGCCCTGCTCGCGGCGCTAAGTCTTTTTCTTTTACTCACGCGTGCGCCGCATTTAGCACCTTGGTCAGCGCTTGCCTTTGGCTTCGGCAAGTACCTTGTTGGTGTTTCATGGATTTATGTCAGCATCACTGAGTATGGCAGTGCGTCAGCGTTATTGGCTGGCGTATTGGTATTGCTATTCGTTGCTGGGATGGCCCTTTTTTGTTGGCCAATCGGTTTCTTTTATCGGCGCCTACATAGTGTTAATCAATATCTAAATGGACTGGTTTTTATCGCACTTTGGTTGGCGGTGGAGTGGTCGTTGACCTGGCTGTTAACTGGTTTCCCCTGGCTTTTCTTAGGCTTTGCTGCAATTGATTCTGTTGTCGCAGGCGTAGCTCCAATAGGCGGTGTTCTAGCAACTTCTGCAGTTAGCTTAATTTCGGTGGTCGGCATCGGTATTGTCGGTCTGTTCTGGCGCGAAGGATGTCGAGGCATATCCCTTGTGCCCGGCATGGCATTAATTGTCCTACCGTGGGTGATTGGTGTGTTGCTGAGCACAGCGACTTGGACCCAACCTGTTGGTCAATATACCGTTGCGTTGGTGCAGGGCAACATAGATCAGGCAGTGAAATGGGATCAAGACCAGCAAGCGTCTAATGTCCGCAAGCACAGAGAACTCAGTGCAGATCATTGGGACACAGACCTCATTGTCTGGCCTGAATTTGCTCTAACCCTGTACGGTGCGCAAGCGCAACAAGCGGTAGATTTTTTGCATACTCAGGGTTTGGCAACACAAACCAATGTGGTCACTGGTACCCCTAGGCTGGAGCGGCTGCCTCGGTCGGAAGGCGGGCGCAACTACAATATTTATAATACGGCTAAGGGTTATGGTTTGGCGCAAGGTGATTTTGCCAAATATCATTTGGTGCCTTTTGGCGACTATGTGCCGTTGGAAGATTGGTTACGCGGCGTAATCGATTTTTTTGATTTACCCATGTCCGGTCTGCAGCAAGGTCAGTGGCAACAAAACAACATAACCCTAAGATTGCCTTCTGTAGTCAGTCAGACCAATGCAAACTCTCCCGCTCAACCGTTTGATGAAGTGCAGGTGGCCACCGGGATCTGCTATGAAATTGCCTATGGTGATTCCATGCGCATGCGTACGGAAGACGCTGGCGTAATACTGACCATTTCCAACGATACTTGGTTCGGTGGGTCTATTGGCCCTCACCAGCATATGCAGATTGCACGTATGCGCGCACTTGAAAATGGCCGCTGGTTACTGCGCGGGACCAATAATGGCGTCACGGCTATCGTCAATCCCGAAGGTAAAATAGTTGGTCAGTTGCCGCAATTTGAAGCGACTGTGCTGCGTGGTGAGTTCGAAATAATGCAGGGGCGCACGCCCTATAGTCGACTCGGTGATTGGCCTATTTTGCTGTTGATTTTTGTCACGCTGGTATATGGCTTTTTCACTCAAAGGCGTAACTCAGCGCCCCAGTAACTCAGCCAAAATTCCGCTTCATTGGGCAAAGGTGAAGAGATTATGCCTTATTAAGCAATCTTGATCTTTGCTCACTTTAAAGCAGTAAATCCGGCCGCGCCTACCGCGGGTTGAGTGACAAAGATTTACCTAAATTGCTTTGCAAACTGCGAACATGGCTTGGGTAAGTGTTATCCTTTCAGCGTTTTCTTAACAACCCAAGACGAATAGCATGAACCCAGTTTACGAGCCGCGACAAATCGAATCTCAAGCACAAGCCTATTGGGACGATAACCAGTCCTTTGTCGGTGATGAGCAACGCCCAGGTGAAAAATTTTATTGCCTAGCCATGTTCCCATACCCTAGTGGTCGACTACACATGGGCCATGTGCGCTGTTATACCTTGGGCGACGTGATTAACCGTTACCGAAGACTAAAGGGCTTCAATGTTATGCATCCAATGGGTTGGGATGCCTTTGGTTTGCCCGCTGAAAATGCGGCGATAAAGCACGATATTCCACCAGCAGAATGGACCAAAGACAACATCGCCTATATGCGTACGCAGATGCAACGCTTGGGCTTTGGAATGGACTGGTCCAGAGAAGTGGCCACTTGTGACCCTGAATATTATCGTTGGGAACAATGGCTGTTCGTTAAGCTTTATGCAAAGGGCATGGTTTATCGCAAAAATGCCATGGTTAACTGGGACCCAGTGGATCAAACAGTTTTAGCCAATGAGCAAGTTGTCGATGGCAAAGGCTGGCGTTCAGGCGCCGTAGTTGAGCGTCGCGAAATGTCCCAATGGTTTTTAAAAATCACCGATTACGCCCAAGAGTTGTTGGATGAATTGGATGATATGCCCGGTTGGCCAGATTCTGTAAAGAATATGCAACGCAATTGGATTGGTCGCTCTCAGGGTGCTGAAGTTGATTTCACCGTTACTCATGATGAGACGCAAAAGCTCACAGTATTCACCACTCGACCCGATACCCTGATGGGTGCAACTTATGTGGCGGTGGCCCCTGAGCACCCGTTGGCGACGTTGGCCGCAGCAGAGAATCCTGAGGTCGCAGATTTTATTCAAGCGCATAAAGTGAATACCACCGCTGAAGCAGATCTTGCCGTAATGGAAAAGGTTGGTATTGCAACCGGATTGACTGTCAAACACCCTTTAACCGACGAACTACTGCCGGTATGGATTGCCAATTTTGTGCTTATGGAATATGGCTCTGGCGCAGTTATGTCGGTGCCTGCACATGATCAGCGCGACTACGAGTTTGCGCACAAGTACGGTATCAATATTGCTCAGGTCGTTGAACCCCTAGGTGATGATGAATGTAATCTGGCTGACACAGCATTCACAACCAAAGGCCGATTGATCAATTCTGGGGCCTTTGACGGTATGGAATTTGATCAAGCATTTGCCGGAATTGTTGAAGCGCTAGCAGCCAAAGATGCCGGCCGTTCCATCACCAACTACCGCTTACGTGACTGGGGTGTGTCTAGGCAGCGTTATTGGGGCTGCCCAATTCCCATGATCCACTGCTCAGATTGTGGTGTTTTACCAGTGCCCGAAGCAGATTTACCCGTTGTCTTGCCGACTCAAGTGAGTTTTAGTGGCGTAGGTTCTCCGCTGGAGAATATGCCTGATTTCCTTAATGTTGCCTGCCCAGGCTGTGGCAAGGATGCTCGGCGTGAAACAGATACCTTTGACACTTTTATGGAGTCCTCTTGGTATTACGCCCGTTTCGCCTCTCATGACGCAAACACTTCAATGCTCGACCAGCGCGCCAACTATTGGGCGCCGGTAGATCACTATGTGGGTGGCATTGAACATGCGATTTTGCACCTGCTATATGCGCGTTTCTATTTTAAGTTGATGCGCGATGAAGGTTTAGTTAAAGACAACGAGCCTTTCAAAAAGTTGATGATGCTGGGCATGGTTTTGCAGGACGGTAAAAAGATGTCCAAGTCAGCTGGCGATGCTGGTGATCCGCAAAAGTTGCTGGATCGTTACGGTGCCGATACTGTGCGCACTGCCATGATGTTTGCAGCGCCGCCGGAACAATCCTTTGAATGGAGCGAAGCAGGTCTTGAAGGTGCTATGCGTTTTCTCAAACGCCTTTGGACCGCCGTACACGAGCATGCGGCCGCTGGCCCAATCCCCGAGCTTGATTTTCAAGACCTGTCTGATGAAGGAAAATCTCTGCGTCGTAAAACTCATGAAACCCTGCAAAAAGCAGATGACGATTACGGACGGCGCATGCAGTTCAATACGGTAGTTTCTGCCGTTATGGAGTTGGCCAACAGCCTGTACAAGTTTCAGCCTAAAACGTCTGGCGATAGGGCGGCGGCTCAAGAAGCTTGGCTCAGCGCAGTGCAAATCATTTCTCCTATTGCGCCACATATTGCCCATAGCCTATGGCAAACATTAGGCCAGCAGGGCTCCTTAGTGGATTGTCCTTGGCCTGAGATTGACGCCAGTGCATTAGTGCAAGAACACTTGTCCTTAGTCGTTCAGGTTAATGGCAAAGTACGCGGCAAGATCGAAGTGGGTGCCAGTGCGACCAAGGAAGAGATACTAGAGATAGCCAAAAACGAAAGTAATGTGGCGCGCTATTTAGAGGGTAAGGCGGTACGTAAAGAAATTGTAGTGCCGAATAAACTTGTCAATATTGTGGTGGGTTAACATGCTGGTGATTCGCCATTTATCGGTTTTGTTAGGTGTTTTTGCCCTGTCTATGCTTTTGCATGGTTGCGGCTTCCAATTGCGTGGAGCCAATTTGGGCGTGTTAGACATCGACTACCGGATTACCGGGAACTTAACTGGCGGCGGTAACAATGTGGACTCCGTGGAATTTTTGCAGTTATTAAAGCAATCTTTTCGTCAGGCTGGCGCCCGAGAACAGAGTACTGGCAATGTGCTTGTGGAAATAACCAGTTTGCGTAGGGAAGAAATAGAGGGTGCAGTGAATGCTCAGGTCAGAGTTACCGAGAAAAGTATTGTCTTCACTTTGTTGTATCGAGTAGTTGATGCAGAGGGCGACGATATTGTCGCAGACCAACGCCTGCAAGTTGAACGGGTTTACCGCATTGATCGGAATAATCTGTTGGCCAGCCATAGCGAACAAAAATTGCTTGAGACTGAACTATTGCGCAATTTGGCTGGGCAGGTGGTTAGGGGTTTAGGCGTGGTTATGTCATCACGCTCCGAATTGCTAACTTCACCGAGTTAACCTAGTGCAAATAAAAGCCGACCAATTATCGTCTTCTTTATCGCGTGGTTTGCAGACAATTTATTTGGTCAGCGGCGACGACACGCTGCTGGTTAGTGAGGCCTGCGATGAAATAATTGCAGCAGCCCGGACTCAGGGTTTTACCGAACGTTCAATTCATCATGTGGAGCCAGGATTCCATTGGTACGATATTACTAATGATGCCGCCAGCATGTCGCTATTCGCCGAACGCAAAATATTAGACCTGCGTCTGGGGTCAGGTAAGTTCGATAAGGAAGCTTCTGCAGTACTGCGCTCATGGTGTGATGGTGAAATCAGTAACAGCGATACGCTATTACTCTTGCGTACCGATCGTTTGCAGCCCAAGCAGCGTTCTTCGGCCTGGTTTAAAGCCATTGAACAGGCCGGTGGTGTGGTGCTGATTTGGCCCATGAGCCCGCGGGATATGCCAAAGTGGCTGGAGACTCGTTTAAGTAAGCGCGGTCTGAGTATGGATCGTGATGGCCTGAACTTTTTGGCTGACCGGGTGGAAGGCAACCTCCTTGCGGCAGCCCAAGAAATTGAAAAACTCGCATTGCAGGATTTACCCCAACCCATTTCCCAGCAGACCCTAATTGCCTCTCTTGAAGACACATCGCGTTTTACCAGTTTCGATATGATTGATGCGGCTATGGCCGGAGATGCTGTTAGAGCGCGCAAAGTACTACATTCGTTAAAGCAGGAAGGCGTCAGTGTATTTGCCATTCTCGGCGCGCTGACCAGTCAGTTAAGGCGTTTAGGTCAAAGTCGTGGGTTGCCGCCAGCCCGAGCGCGCATTTTAGAACAGTTCGCCCAGCGGGTGAAATCGCCGTTAACATTGCTTGCCGAGTGCGCAGTGATTGATCAACAAGGCAAGGGTCAGCGCTTTGGTGACGCCTGGGTGAGTCTCGAGCAGTTGGTGCTGGTGATGGCCGGCACTCCAGGTATGGTGCCGCCATCCGTGTACCAACGCCGGTTGCGGGGGCGCTGAGTACAGCGTTTGCCCGCCGAAGATATCCGCCATGTCGAAGAGTGTCTTAGTGACACTGGTCAGATTTATTTCACGAATTAGTTCACAAAAGTATCGGCGGTCACCCCAAGATCCACTATAACTAATTTGCCAGTGCTGTTATCGAAACTGGTTACTGAGCAATTGTCAGGTGCAAAAACTCGCATTCTGTCGTCGCCTTGGGCGTAGCTGACCGCAGCGTTGATGGCTACGTAGTGACTAAAGATGATGCAATCCTCAGAGCAGGACAACAAATAGTCGACAATATTTTGCCGCCACTGCTGGGAGTTTGGTTCTAGGTCTGACCAATTACCGGCCATGGCTTCTTGTAGCCATTGGGCTCGGGCGGCTAAATCTTCAGTTGGCGATGGAATCTCTGCCACTCGTTCTTCAATGGTTACCTCGGCCTGCCAGAGACTTTGTAAAGGGCTGGCGGTTTCCTGTGCGCGGGCTAGCGGGCTGGAGCGCAAAACGGGCAAATTTGCTGACCCATTTGGGCCTGTTCGATGCTGCTGATCGAGTAGTTTTGCCACAGCTGCGGATTGTGATCTGCCGAGATCGTCTAAGCCGGGATCTCGGTGACTGCCAAAACCTGCGGCAGCTTTGCCATGTCGTACTAGTTGAATTAATGCCATCTTTCTACTGCTCTTTTTCTGAGGGTTCTCTACAATGAGAAGCTTGCTTAATTGAGTTTAGGATTTACCAGTGACAGACCAATCAGAATCAGGATTAAGTCCTGCTCTAGTGCCCGATACACAATACAGTGTCAGGGAAGTATTTGGCATTGATCAAGATTTGACCGTTCCCGGTTTCAGCAAAAGATCTGACCATGTGCCAGACATAGATGAAGAATACCGTTTTGACCGTGACACCACGCTTGCGATCTTAGCAGGATTTACTCATAACCGTAGAGTTATGGTTCAGGGCTACCATGGAACCGGTAAATCTACCCACATTGAACAAGTTGCAGCACGCCTCAACTGGCCGTGTATTCGAGTTAACCTCGACAGCCATATTTCTCGTATCGACTTAATTGGTAAAGACGCCATTGTGCTAAAAGATGGTAAGCAAATTACCGAATTTCGCGAAGGTATTTTGCCTTGGGCGTTACAGCATTCGGTTGCTTTAGTTTTTGATGAATATGATGCGGGCAGACCCGATGTCATGTTTGTAATTCAGCGTATCTTGGAAATTGAAGGCAAACTGACTTTGCTTGATCAAAATAAGGTTATTAGCCCGCATCCATTTTTTCGCCTTTTTGCCACTACCAATACAGTGGGCTTAGGTGATACCACCGGCCTTTATCATGGTACGCAGCAAATCAACCAAGGCCAGATGGACCGCTGGAGTATTGTCGCCACCCTTAACTATCTAGAGCATGATGCTGAAGCGGAAATTGTTTTAGGTAAGGTCCCAGCCTATAACGCAACACCTGAAGGTCGGCGTTTGATTAGCAATATGGTAAGTGTCGCAGATCTTACGCGTAAGGGCTTTAGCAATGGCGACGTGTCTACGGTTATGTCACCCAGAACAGTTTTAACTTGGGCTCAAAACGCAGAAATTTTCGGCGATATTGGTTTTGCCTTTAGAGTGACATTTTTGAATAAGTGCGATGAGCTTGAGCGGTCTATTGTTGCTGAGTATTACCAACGCTGCATAGGCGAAGATTTAGGTGATGCAACAGCTGGAATTACGCTGAAGTCTGCATAAGGCTCTATCTAGACCAGAGGCTGATATGGCTAATATGAATGAGGTAGAAAACCCTCTTGAACCCTTCAAGCGGGCCACTACGGCAACTATTCGCGCGATAGCTGGTGACGATGAGCTTGAGGTTAGCTTCGGCCCCGGCGCACCGGCGGCTCACGGCGGCAAGCTCCGACTGCCGCTGCCCGCAATGGGTGCCAGCAGTGACGAAATAGACGCAGTGCGTGGTGTGGGAGACGAATTCGCTCTTAGATTTCGCTATCACAATGCCAGATTGCACGCTCGCTATAGCCCGGAGGGCGGACCAGCCCAAGAAATGTTTGAGTGGATTGAGTCAGCGAGAATTGCCTCGATCGGAACGCTGCGAATGGAAGGCGTCGGACAAAATTTAGATGCCCACCTAGAACAGCAATGTAAACAAGCGGCCTTTGATGCGATCACCGCTGAAACCGAAGCGCCGCTATCCGTGGCCGTTGGACTGATTGTCCGTGAGCAGTTAACCGGTAGAACCCTACCCCCCAGTGCCGAACACGTTGTACAGTTTTGGCGCGACCACGTGATGAAGAATGCTGGCCATGATATAGAAGCACTGCGTGAGCATATTGGCGACCAAGAACGCTTCGCTGATCTTTGTCGGAATATTATTTCTGACCTTGGTCTACCGGTGGATCTAGATGATCCGAATGAGGGCGAGAGCAACCAAGACGACATGGACACCATGGACGAGTCTGAAGATGCGGAATCTGATTTCAGTCCAGAAGATGTAACTCTCGACGACGACGCTGCCGGGGAAGAGAGCAGTGACGGGGACGCAACCACGGTAGAAATGGATGCCCACGCGGACATGGACGAATCTGCAGCTGAATCCGATCCGGACGAAGCGGCAGTACCTATGCCCGATGATGCGGGTCGGATCCCTGTTGATATTAACTACAACGCCTATACTGAAAATTTTGACGAAATCATTCGCGCAGAAGACCTTTGCGACGCTGATGAAATGATACGCCTGCGCCAATTGCTTGATCAGCAATTAGTGGCCTTGCAACATGCCACATCAAAATTAGCCAACCGCCTGCAGCGCCGGCTTATGGCTAAGCAAAATAGAACCTGGGAATTTGATTTAGAGGAAGGCGTATTGGACGCTGCGCGGTTGACTCAAGTCATTATCGATCCAATGAATCCTCTGGCGTTCAAACAAGAGAAAGAAACCAAGTTTCGCGACACCGTAGTGACTTTGTTGATTGACAGTTCCGGCTCTATGCGCGGACGTTCAATTACCATTGCGGCTATGTGTGCGGACATTATGGGCCGCACCTTAGAGCGTTGTTCAGTGCGGGTAGAAATTCTTGGTTTTACGACCAAGGCGTGGCGTGGCGGCGAATCTCGGGAAAATTGGATTAATGCTAATAAACCCGCTAACCCCGGTCGACTAAATGATCTGCGCCACATCATTTATAAGAGCGCGGACGACAACTGGTCACGCACTAGACGTAACCTCGGGTTGATGATGCGTGAGGAACTGTTGAAAGAAAATATTGATGGTGAAGCCCTTATCTGGGCACACAATCGATTAGTCACTCGGCCCGAACAACGCAAGGTGATGATGGTTATTTCTGACGGTCTACCGGTAGATAACTCAACTCTGTTGGTCAATCCGAGCAACTTCCTTGAGCAACATTTGAAATATGCGATCAATATGATCGAAAACAAATCTCCGGTTGAGTTGGTAGCCATAGGTATTGGTCACGATGTGACCCATCATTATAAGCGTGCTGTAACCATCACAGATGCAGAACAATTGGGCGGGGCTATGACAGATCAATTGGCTGAGTTGTTTGAGATAAACAAATAGTTAACGCTGAGGATTCTTGCAGTTGACCCCAGCAGAGCTGAGGTTAGATCTAGGTTTTGGCCTAGATCTAAGCGACATAGCGAGTGGTCAATTAGCCGACTACTTCCATGCGTGTGATCTCTGGCGCGCCGCCCATCAATCCCTTAAAGCCAGCACCCGCGGCTTTGAAATGATCTGAAGCGCCATGCGCTGCTACCGCGTCTGCATCTGCATAGAGCTCCATAACGACATAATTGCCATCGGCATCTTTGCACAGCTTGTAAAGGTGGCAGCCGGGTTCGTTGGCGTTAACCTGTTCCGCTAGTCCGAGCATGACTTTTTCAAACTCTGCTTCTTTACCTGCCAAAACGTTGAGCTTTGCGACTACTGCAAGCATATTCCTCTCCTAATTAATGAACCGAAAATTTTTAGCTGCGGTAAGCGTTACCCATAACTGATTACAGTTGGGTTAAGCTTTGCTGCTCCATTGAGAATAAGGACTCTTATGCATCGACGCAATCTAAGTGAGGCCATTGAACGCTATCATCTTCGCTATCCAGAAGAGATTGAGGCTGTTCAGCGTTTTAGAAATTTAATCGCCGAGCACTCAAATTGCTTTGAACGCACTTGTTGGGCTGGGCATATAACCGGTTCAGCCTGGTTGGTAGATGCCTCTGGTGAGCAGTTACTGTTGACCCACCATCGAAAATTGCAAATGTGGCTACAATTGGGTGGCCACAGTGATGGTGATCCGCATACTCCAGGCGTGGCGTATCGAGAGGCAGTTGAAGAATCTGGGTTGCAGGTTGCACATATCAGTGAGGAAATTTTTGATATTGATATACATGAAATCCCAGCATCTAAGGGTGATCCAGCCCATTACCATTTTGATGTGCGTTATCAACTCCGCGCAGTCAATATGGACTTTGTTGTCAGTGAGGAATCTTTAGATCTTGCTTGGGTACCAATCAGTAATTTAGAGAAATACACTGAAGAAACTTCTATTTTGCGCATGCGCAGAAAATGGCTAAATAGTTGCACCTAAAACTTCGCTAAATAGTCAAGAAATAATGCGTAATTATCGCTTGTGACTGTGACAAGCATGCCCTAGGCTAATCGATCTCGCCCGATTGTTCCTGTATGGCGTCTTCTTGCATATGCAAATATGTCGAAAGAGGTCTCGGTTGAAAATAGCGAAATGTCGTTGGAGTAGTTCTACACGATATTTTTCTTCGAAGGTCCTAGGTTTGATTGGTCGATATGCTCCATTAGGAGCGAAATTCAGCGCTTACCAAAAAGGAGCTAAGAAAGCTGTGAAGAAACTATATGTAGGTAACCTCGCATGGGCGGTCACCGATGAAGATCTGCAAACTCTGTTTTCAGAGCATGGTAGTGTTGCGTCCGCTTCGGTCATTACTGACCGTGAAACCGGACGTTCTAGAGGGTTTGGATTCGTGGAAATCGAAGACGGCGCTGAAGCCGCGATCGAAGCATTGAACGGTCTTGATTTTAAAGGTCGCGCATTACGCGTTAACGAAGCTCAAAGCAAGCAGCGTCCTGGTGGCGGTGGTGGCGGCGGCGGTCGTGACGGTGGTGGTGGCGGACGTCGTTTCTAAGATCGACTCTGCTAATGCAGGAATCGCGTTTTGTTCTGACCCGTTGGTCAGAACAAAATCACTGGCTTAATCTTCGATAGATTAGCTGGCAAAAATAGTAAGCTAAAGTGAAGTTTCTCTGGAGCAATTCTACGAGGAAATGGTGTTTTTCGTCCAAAATTCTCTCCGCAGTATAAAAATATAACCTAATTCCGTTATGAACTTACCCATCTACAGTTGTACACATTGCAGCTAAAACCTGCGATCCGCTTTTTTTTGTTTTTAGTCGTACAAGTGGCAGGCCACCAGCCGGTTCGGGTCACTAACTTGCCCTAGCGTTGTCGATGTAGGTTTTTTCATCACCGGAGTGACTTGATGACATATAGGCATTGCTTGAGGGCAGCGGTTGGCAAAACGGCAACCTGCTGGAATGTTTACTGGCGAAGGAATTTCCCCCTGAATAGTTGTCGAAATTCTTTCTCTTTCACTACGTGGGTCCGCCTCGGGATTGGAGGCAATTAGGGTTTTTGTATACGGATGCATGGGTTTGAAAAACACTTCGTCAGCATCTCCAACCTCCACCAAACCACCCAAGTACATTACCGCCATGCGATCGCTGATGTAGCGCACCATGGATAAATCATGGGCGATAAACAACAGGGTTAAGCCCATCGATTCTTTCAACTCTGCAAGTAAATTGACCACTTGGGCCTGTACCGAGACATCTAAAGCAGAAATGGGCTCATCACAGACGACAAAATCAGGTTTTAGAATGAGCGCGCGAGCAATACCAATGCGTTGACGTTGACCACCGGAAAATTCGTGTGGGTAACGTGACATATGATCTGCGCTGAGCCCCACCAAAGACAGCCAGTGAGCAACGCGCTGGTTAACTTCGCTTGCACTTAGTGTTCTATTTAATTTGAGACCTTCGCCAATAATTTCACCTACTGTCATGCGCGGGTTGAGTGACGAATAAGGATCTTGGAAGATCATTTGCATTGATTTGGCGTGTTTTTGAAAGTCGCGGCTGCGATACTTTTGCGGCAGCCCTTCTCCTGCAAAAGAAACACTACCAGAGGTTTTATTATGTAAACCCAATATGGCTTTGCCTAAAGTAGACTTCCCCGACCCACTTTCACCCACCAATCCAACTACTTCTTTGCTGTGAATATTTAAGCTGACTCCGTCAACAGCATGAACAATTTGGCCTTGGCCTAAATCGAAGTATTTCACCAAACTGTCTATTTCCACCAACGGCTTCATTGGATTTTTCCTTCAGGCGCTTTTGCTAATGTTGGATTTGTCGATGCTGGTCGAAAGTAAAGGCCTTGTGGTCTTACTTCACTGTCGGGATGGTGTAGCCAACAACGAGACCAGTGATCTGTAGATATGGATTCAATGGCAGGTGGGCGCCGATCACACAACTGCATGGCGTTAGGGCAGCGCGGGTGATAGCTGCAGCCCGTGGGGGGGCTGAATAAATCTGGCGGTGATCCTTCAATGGCAGTGAGGCTCTGCTTACTGTTTGAACTGTTGTTTGGCATCGCGCCACGCAATCCCAGGGTATAAGGGTGCGCCGAATGATAAAAAATATCGTCCACCGAGCCTTTTTCAACTACTTGGCCGGCATACATCACCAGCACTTCGTCTGCCATTCTCGCCACTACACCAAGGTCATGGGTAATCAAAATAATGGCCATATCGTTTTCTTTCTGTAAATCTTTGAGCAGGTCAAGAATCTGCGCCTGAATGGTTACGTCTAACGCAGTAGTGGGTTCATCTGCAATGAGCATGGCGGGCTCACAGGCAATTGCCATGGCGATCATTGCCCTTTGTAGCATGCCGCCAGAAAATTCAAACGGATATTGTTTAGCGCGCTTTTCCGCCTCAGGGATTTTTGTCATCTCTAATAGTTCGATGGCTCGCATAAAAGCTCGGCGGCGGCTATAGCCTCGGTGCACTTCCAAAGTTTCAGCTATTTGACTGCCAATGTTCATGGTGGGATTGAGGGAAGTCATGGGATCTTGGAAGATCATGCTGACTTTATTGCCGCGGATATCCTGACCGTCAATAAACTTACTAGATAATATATCGTGGCCCAAAAGCTCAGCAGAACCTTGGGTGATTTGTCCCGGTGGCATGGGTATCAGACCCATAAGGCTTTGCACCGTTACAGATTTTCCACAACCTGACTCGCCTACTATGGCCAGTGTCTCGCCAGCGTTCACTTCAAAGCTCACGCCTCTCACCGCATGTACAGTGCCGCCATATGTGGCAAATTCCACATGCAGATCGTCTACTTTTAACAAAGGATTGGTCATTACTATTCTCTATTACGCATGCGTGCGTCTAAGGCATCTCTCAGACCGTCGCCAAGAAGATTAAACGCCAGCACCGTGATGCTGATAAACAGAGCTGGAAAAAACAGCTCGTGAGGTCTGGTGAGCATAGACTTAATACCGTCGTTACACATGGAACCCCAAGATGGTGTTGGGGGCGCCACACCCATGCCAATAAAGGACAAAAAGGCTTCGGTGAAAATGGCGCTGGGTACTTGGAAAGTGATAGTCACCAAAGTCACTCCCATGGTGTTGGGGATCATATGCCGAAATACTAAATAGCTTGTATTTGCGCCAAGTAATTTCGATGCGCTTACATAGCCTTCCTCGCGAATCTGCAATATTTGCCCGCGTACTAGTCGGGCAGGCGCAGGCCAGAGCAATATCACCATAGCCACCAACATGGGCAGTACGCCGCTTTCTCCAGGTCCAATGCCAAAGACTACCTTGAGAAGAATCATAAATAACAAAAAAGGTAGGGCCACGGCAAAGTCAGCGAAGCGCATCATTAGTTGATCGACTGCGCCACCTAGAAAGCCTGCGATGCTGCCGTAGATAACGCCCAGTAAAACATAGAGTAACGGTGCGAAAATACCAATAAACAGTGAAACCTGGCCGCCGTAGATCAGCCTTGCCAACATATCTCGGCCCAAATAGTCGGTGCCGAAGGGGTGTAGCGAGAGTTTTATTTCCTCACCCTCTACCACTGGGCCGCTTTTCGTTAAGCCGCGCTTTTGTGCCTCGAGTACGGTAATCACGCGCTTAACGGTTATTTGAACGATGGAGAACTGATCGGTTTCGACGCCTTGGCTGTCCAGTGCAACCACGGTGTAATAGTAGTCTGTAGGTTGTAGGTCTAGTCGGTCTTCAAAGTAGTGATTTTGTGTTTCCATCAATGGTAGACCAAAGGCGTCATCTGGGTTTAAGGCAAACAGTGTGCGGTAAATTTTGTAGCCGTAATTGGTCTGGCCATTGTCAGGTTCTGGCCCAGTTCCTTGCCAAGTTTTTCTCCAGCCACCTTTCCAGGCCAAACGCACTGCTTGGCTGGTTGCATCGCCCACGAGGGTTAGGCTTAACAGATTGTCCTCTGAGTAAACGAGGTTGTTAGTAGGTCCATACCAAGGTTGGTATGTAGGGGCGATGGTGACATTACGGTTTGCCCCTGGCGCCATACCTATTTGATCTAGGTCTTGGGCGGAAGGGTCGATGGTCCAAAGGTAAGGACCGGCTAGCGTGAAGGTCATTAGGCCAAGAATCAAATAAAGGGAAAAGAGCGCGCGCTTATTTTCCTTCAGGCGCCGCCAAGCGTCCTGCCAATAGGACATAGCGGGCCGCGTAATGGCATCCGCGGTCTGGTACTTAGATTTCGCTGTGAAGTCACTGGGGCTAGGTTGCCATGATGGATTTGCTTCTTCGCTCATGGGTTTATCCTCACTCGCGGGTCGATCCAGCCGTAGAGTAAATCCACTAAGATAACCATAAACACCAGGAACGCGCCGTAAAATACCGTGGTGCCCATAATTACGGTGTAGTCTAGTTGTTGTATGGCTTCGACAAAGTAGCGACCCAAGCCAGGAATGGCAAAAACTATTTCAACTACAAATCCACCGGTAGTTATACCCGCTATTGCCGGGCCGAGCACCGTGACCACAGGCAATATGGCATTGCGCAATTGGTGGCGACTAAATATTCTTGTCTTGGGTAGGCCCTTAGAGTGGGCTGTGCGTATGTAATCAGTATTGACGATTTCCAACATTGATGAGCGCATAAGACGAGTCAGGTAAGCCATAGTAGATAGACCCAATACCATGGCGGGAACGATCATATGCCATACTGTTCCCCAACCACCAATGGGTAATATTGTGGTGCCGGCAAAGGCATTGATGTTGACCAAAAACATCTGACTGATGGCGGCGATTACAAAACTGGGTACCGAGATACCCAAAATCACCAAAAACATAATGACGCTGTCAGGCCAGCGATTGCGGTATAGGGCTGTTAACGCGCCCCAC
>CAJJAQ010000113.1 GCA_905182095.1 uncultured Pseudomonadales bacterium
TCATCCAGAGGTGACTCACACGGACGGCGGTGATCGTTTGTTGCTTGCTTTTATCAAAGACATTTGCGGCTGCGCAGGAGACTGGACTGCTGCCAATATCGTCGACGATGCCATTGCTAAGGTGCGAGCTCAGGTAGGTACGGATAAAGTGCTGCTAGGATTATCTGGCGGAGTGGATTCGTCTGTCGTGGCTGCACTATTGTCGAAAGCTATTGGCGATCAACTTACTTGTATATTTGTCGACAATGGCCTGTTGCGCAAAGGCGAAAGAGATGAGGTGGAAAAAGCTTTTCAAAACGCCATGGGCGAAGGTGAACTGTCGCCACTGAATATTATAACAGTTGCCGCAGAGGACGAATTTCTCGACAAGTTGGCAGGTGTAGATGATCCAGAAGCCAAGCGCAAAATTATTGGCGGTACCTTCATCGACGTATTCGATCGCGAAGCACAAAAACTCAAAGACGTTAACTGGCTAGCTCAAGGCACCATCTATCCAGACGTCATTGAATCTGCGGCGTCTAAATATGGCAAAGCCCATGTAATTAAGTCTCACCACAATGTAGGCGGATTACCAGAGCGTATGACTATGCAGCTGGTAGAACCCTTGCGAGAGTTGTTCAAGGATGAAGTGCGCAAGATTGGTTTGCATTTAGGCTTGCCTAAATCGTTAGTGTTCAGGCATCCATTTCCGGGCCCAGGTTTGGGCGTGCGTATTTTGGGCGAGGTGAAGAAGCAGTATGCAGACGTGCTGCGCGAAGCGGACAAAATCTTTATTGATGAACTGCGTAAAGCCGACCTCTACAACAAAACCTCCCAAGCTTTTACTGTGTATTTGCCGGTGAAGTCCGTTGGCGTAGTTGGCGATGCTAGACGATACGAGCATGTGATTGCCTTGCGTGCTGTGGAGACTATTGATTTTATGACAGCCCGCTGGGCGCATTTGCCTTATGAATTTATTGAGCTTGTTTCAAATAGAATTATTAATGAAATCAGTTCCGTTTCCCGGGTGGTATATGACGTATCCAGTAAACCGCCAGCGACTATTGAGTGGGAGTAGTCGGGTAGGCGTAACCCATTGATTTATATAGAGTTGAGAGTTACAAACTTGTTGCAAACCACCCCTAAAACAGGGGTTTTTACAAAGAAAGTTACAAACGGTCGCTACTACTGCAAATCATAAGTATCATGTATGAATTACCAGTTTACTTGAAGATGATACATGCAAGAAACCGCTTACTATAGATGAGTAAATTAACTCATAGAGGTAAGCATGACAGCATTAGCCAAAGTAGCTTTAGTGGTAGATAACACCAGAACGCATAAGCAGCGCAGCAAGCGCACAACTCCTTCCCAGTCCTTCTTAACGGACAAACACTCCATCTACGGCGGCTCCATACATTTTTGCCAGAATTACTCAAAATCCGCGACCAGCGGCGCAATCAAACTTCTCTGCGTCAACCATCGCCTAAACTCAATTTTGTTAACGATATGAATTTTCCCATAACCTAAACGAATCAGACCTAACGTCGCTAAACTCTTCAGTACCTTCCCCACTGAAACGCGTGACACACCGAATGTGAATGCTAATTCTTCCTGCCGAATATTGAGGACTAAGGTTTCTACCGCAGCCGCGTAAATCACTTTTCCGACATGTACGGGCAGCGGCAGTCGACGCAAATCATCGATAAATTCCAACAGTGCATGCGTTCGTACCATTGAGATGGTCAGCAATGCTTTGGCTAGACGAGGCTCAGAATCAAAAAGCTTCATGAATTTATCACCACTGATTTCATCAACGGTTGTTGGTCCCATCGCGATTACTTCATGGGTTCGTGGCAACCCTGCGAATAACGTGAACTCACCAAAAGTTTGTCCCTGCTTCAGTACAGATGTATTCAGATACGAACCGTCATTACCCAAATTTCCCACTCTTACCGCCCCCTTACGAACAATCGACAGTCCCGTTTTTGCATCACCTCGCGTTTGAATCAACTGAGCGTCTTCATATCGACTACGAATCGCAATGCCCTCCAGTTGTTTTGATACATCCCTTGGCAACAGATCATCTAGTAGAGGCGCGCGAGAAAAGAGTGAATCTTGCATCGTTTTCCCAAATGCTAAAAAGTTAGCATTATTGGAACACGCCGAAGGCTATGCTGTCTGCATATTCCTGATTATCCGCCGCTGAACACTGAGCGCCGCTGTTTCGACATGCGCCACTGTTTTTGGATCTGCTGAAGCATCTATCAGGTATTTACATTCAACCCTATGACAAGAGTCAGGCAAACCTTATGAAGAAAATCACCCAACTGGCGTTGCTGTCACTACAGATGCTACTGCTAACCAGCTGCGATTTCTTCACCGACTCAACACCTAAAAGCTATAATTCAGATGCCGTCATCAGTGGTCAAGAGTCCGAACTAATTTTCGACTATGCGTATCCGTTAGTGCTAATGCAAATTACACAAGACCTGATGTTTACCGTGCCATTTCGAGATAAGAGCCACCCGAATCAGTTCATAATGTTCAACGAATTGGCCAAACCCAAAAATCAAGCGGTAGTACTTGGAAATCGGAACACGCTGTATTGCGTTGGGTGGGTTGACCTGGAAAAAGGACCCGTCGTATTTGAAATTCCAAACATGGGTAAACGTTATTACGTGATGCCATTGCTAGATGCCTGGACAAACACCTTTGCTAGTTTCGGGTCGCGTACCACAGGTCAGGGCGCACAAAAGTATTTGCTCGTTCAGAAAGGCTGGCAAGGGGACGCTGTGGAGGGCTATACCACAATTGAAATTCCAACCAGTATGGTATGGATAACGGGGCGAATTCAGGCTGATTCCACAGAAGATGCATTGGTCGCTGCGAAACTTCAGGAAAAATACGTTCTCAAGACCCTTCTAGAACATAAAACGGGTGAAGATCCTTACATTAACTATGAACCCACCTATGCAGCATGGCAGGTAAGGAAGCCGGTACCATACACACTCAAATTGAATGCTAATGATTTTTACAACGAATTTTTTAAGGCGTGGATAACCAATCCACCATCCGAAGCCGATGAAGCCATAATCAAACTACTTCAAAAGGCGGGTGTTGAACGGCATTACACTCGGTCCTTCGAATCTCTCACCCAGCCAGTTATAGATCAACTCACGGCGGGTCTACACAACAAGCAGATTAGCTATCTAGATGCCTTCTATAAGGGCGATGCACAAACAACCCCATGGATATTTAATATCCAGCGTATGGGTACTTGGGGCTCCGATTACGCGCGCAGAGCGTATTGGGCGATGTGGGGGCTAGGCGCCAACTTAGTTGAAGATGCTGTGTATGGTGTATCCCAATTGGATTCAGACATGCAGCAAATGATGGGTGATCAAGTCTACAAACTTCATTTCGAAGCGAATGATTTACCACCAACCTCCGCATTCTGGTCTGTCACAACCTATGACAACGAAGGATATCTTGAGAAGAATGAACTCAACCGCTACTCACTCGGTAGCAATCACGACATTGAATATAATACCGATGGAAGTATCGATATTTTCCTTTCAAACAAACGTCCGAACAACGTCAGTAACTGGACGCCCACTCCCGTTGCTGAGTTCAAGGTTCTACTACGAATTTATTGGCCGGGCGAGGAAGTACTTCGCGGTGCATGGGCACTACCGCCTATAATGAAAGTTGAGTAAGTGACAGAGTAGACTCAATTCAGAGTTACACATTAGAAGTCTCTCGCATGCTGCGCGATAGGTATGCTGGAGCACATGTAGCAATGCCAACATTAGCATTTTAGTGCACGATGCTAGCCCTTCTTCTGTGTGGGAACTGACTAGATGATCAACAGCGATTCATCCCCTGTTCAATTAAATGAAAAACTATATATGGACACACACTTTAGCCCTATCGCTATAATGGTATCGTTAGTTAATGATTGATTCATTAGGATGGTCCAGGAATTTTTACAAGGTTAGATAGATTTCAAAGAATATGCACTTCGTTTGCTAGATATACCCCTTAACTACAACCAAACAGTGCTGGTTTTCAATCAGCAGGCAAGGGCGTTCCGGTCGTAGACCAACCAAGGTCTGTTCGCCATGAAGATAATTCGCATGCAGTACCAAAGGCGCGCTGGCGTTTTCGAAGCGAGGCAATTCGGTTGTACCATCGACTCGTTTTGGTTTTAGA
>CAJJAQ010000114.1 GCA_905182095.1 uncultured Pseudomonadales bacterium
GGCCGAGGCCAAAGGGGCCAATCAAGCAGCCAAGTAGTATGTAGGCGATGAGCATAGGTTGGCGTGAAAACAAAGCAACTGTCGCCAAGCCAGCCGCGCCGGCGAATATGATGAAAAACGAATTAATTAAATCTGAATGAGGCATTAGGAATCTCTTGGTCACTGCCACTGTATTTCATGGGCTAGCCTAGCAAGTATCTACTTGGTTGAAATGGTTTTTCGACGCAGTGCACTAAACTACCTCTGAAATGACTTTTCAGAGTGAGATTTCTAAGGCGGGGGGCAGATAGCGAAGATTACTTCGTCAAGAAAAGCCGTCCCTCTGCCGATGAGCGTTAACCCTCTTTGCCCACGGATTAACACCCCAAATACTTATCGATTGCTCAGGTTACACCCTGTCGAAGTGATTCAAAGGGTCTACTACAGAGCTTTGGTAATACTGCTTGTGCGGTGTAATACAGTTTAGGGCAACTGACGGGTCGCGGGACTCTGGCAGCTCAAAACTCGAAAATCCGCAGCGCACCATAAAGTGCAAAATGTCTTCATGAACTGCGCCAAGGCCGCGCAAATCACCGCTGTAGTTGAGCCTAGTACGCAACAATACTGCCAGCGATAGGCCCCTTCCGTCGGTAAGGGCCGGAAAGTCGATGCCAATGATGGAGGCTTGGGCCCACTGCGGGTCGAGCTCAGCGTCTACTGACAGTTTCAGCGCCTGGCCAGGCTGCCAATTTTCAGCATCGCACCATGCGTGTTGTTGGTCAGCACTTTGCGCGTCTGCTAGCTGCCACGCATCGTTCTGTTTATTAATGAGATGGTGCATAAATGCGCTCCTTAAATGGCGCAATGCCCACGCGCTTAAAACAGCTGAGAAAGCTCTCGTCCTCTAATCTAAGGTCCACATAGATCTCAAGAATTTCGGCAATAACATCGCAAACCTCTGCTCGAGGGATAGATGGACCAACGATTTGTCCAAGTGACGGAGCCAGCTCTGAATGCCCAGCATGTCCACCTAGCGATATTTGATAAAACTCGCTGCCTTTTTTGTCTACACCGAGAATGCCTATATGACCCACGTGATGGTGTCCGCATGCGTTCATGCAGCCAGAAATGTTGAGGTTTAACTCGCCCAGATCGTATTGAAAGTCGTAGTCGTCGAAGCGTTCTTGTAGTGCCTCTGCAACTGGGATGGACTTGGCATTAGCTAATGAACAATAGTCGCCGCCAGGGCAGCAGATCATATCGGTTATTAGTCGTGCATTCGCTGTAGCTAAGTTTTGTGCTTCAGCCTTTTTCCACAATTCGAATAAGTGCTGCTTGGGTACATGGGGTAAGACGAAGTTTTGTTCGTGACTGATGCGTACTTCGCTGAAACTATAGTCAGCGGCCCATTGGGCAACAGCATCTATTTGCGTGTCGCTTACATCACCTGGTGGTACGCCAGTGGCTTTGGTGGAAAGTGTTACAGCAGCATAGCCTGGTGCTTGGTGTTCTATGACATTGTGCTGCAACCATTGACTAAACTTTGGCTTGGCTAGTCTTTGTTCTGCTAGCGTATCGCTTACGTCAGGCTGTTCGCTATAGTTGGGCGGGGCAAAGAATGCTTCAACTCGAGAAATTTCAGTTTCAGGTAGCGTGCCCGGGCCGCCTTTACTGTGGACCCATTCTTCGTCTACCTTTGCGCGGAAACCGTCTACACCCATGGCCCTAACTAATATTTTTATTCGTGCTTTGTACTTGTTGTCACGCCGACCATAACGGTTGTAAACACGCATTAGCGCTTCTAGATAAGTGAGCAGGTGCTCTATGGGTAACTCAGAGCGCACTAACGCGCCCAGAACCGGCGTTCTGCCTAAACCACCGCCAGCGAACACATCAAATTGTACCTGGCCTTGAGCGTCGCGATAAACCCGTAGGCCAACATCGTGGACACCAATGGCCGCGCGGTCCTCAGCGGCTCCGGTTACCGCAATTTTAAATTTGCGCGGTAACCATTCGAATTCTGGGTGGGCGGTAGACCACTGCCGAATGATTTCACAGTAAGGGCGTGGGTCGATGGTTTCATCCGCCGCCGCACCTGCAAAGTGATCTGTGGTGACGTTACGAATGCAGCTGCCGCTGGTTTGGATGGCGTGTAAATCTACCTTGGCCATATCCGCCAGGATATCTGGCACTTCAGCGAGTTCTGGCCAGTTGAACTGCATGTTTTGCCGGGTACTTAAATGGCCATAACCGCGATCGTATTCTCTGGCAACTTTGCCAAGAGCGAAGAGTTGGTTGCTGGAGAGAGTACCGTATGGAATTGCTACGCGGAGCATTGGCGCCAGTCGTTGCAAGTAAAGTCCGTTGCGCAGTCTTAGCTGTAGAAACTCATCTTCTGAAAGTTTGCCGTCCAGATACCGAGTGGTTTGCTCACGATAGTGATTGACTCGTTCTTCGATAAACGAGCGGTCAAATTCTGTGTATTGATACATTTTTTATGGGTTCCTACTTCGCGTTACCCAAGTCCCCTGACTGAGTTAAGCGTAGGACATTAGCAGTACCATTTATGCAGGGCAACCAATAGCGGGCAGGTGCTTATTCCAAGGTCGAATATATAAATAATCAAAAAGACAATGCGCCTATGAAATTAGCGCTAGGCACTTGTCATGCCTGCGTGGCGGTCTATACTTGCGGCCTCGAAATGCCCCATCTAGAGCTTGGGCGAAAAAATTAATCAGTGGAAGAGAGAGAATGAGCGAAGAGCACCAGTCAAACCAAGAACAACAGGCCAAAGATGATGCTGCTGATGTGAAAGCTATTTTGGTTATGTTCACAGCAGCCGTTTTATTCGCTGCGGTTTATATCTCAGGTTTTACTGTCGATCTATAAGGCTGTCGTTAGAAGTTAGTCTTGGAGCCGAAAAGAAAGGGGCTGCAAGGCTTTCTGCGCCTCTTTTCGTACGTCTTTCTGCGCCATTTTGATCTTGAGCAGTTGTCTTCATAAAGTGCTTCGTTTAACGCTTTCTTTTCTTTTCTTTTCTTTTCTTTTCTTTTCTCTTTTCTCTTTTGTCTCTTCTAACTCTTCGATCTCCTCTTCTTGTCCTTTCCCTTCTTTTTGCTTTAACCGTCGCTAAGAGCCTGCGCGTAATCTTGCGCTGGATCAGTTCAGCAGCCGCTTTATTAGGCGCTCTGCAGGCAAAGTCGACAGCAGAAGGAGAGTCTTCAAGTTTAACTAGCGTTGACCAGAGGGCTTATCTAAACGCTATTCAAAGAAAAATGCGGCTACTTTAGGATTCGGTTAAGTAGGGTGGCCACTTATATTTTTCTCTGTTCTCTGTTCTCTGTTCTCTGTTCTCTTTCTTTTCTCTCTATTTTCTCTTAATTTTTTCGGATTTATGCAAACGCTAGTCAGACATCGTCGGACTTAACAGCGTTCTTGCAGCATCAATATCTAAGTTCCTCCTCTCGGCATAATCGGCTAGCTGATCTTCGTCAATTTTACCGATGCCAAAATATTTGGCTTCTGGGTGAGCAAAATAGAACCCGCTTACAGCCGCCGCAGGAGACATTGCATAGCTCTCCGTGAGCTCTATGCCTGTTCTATTAGTGGCATCAAGTAATTGGAACAGAGTGGCCTTTTCGCTGTGTTCCGGGCAGGCGGGGTAGCCTGGTGCAGGTCGGATACCTTGGTATTTTTCTTTAATGAAGCGTTCAGCGTTAAATTCCTCATCAGGGCTATGTCCCCAAGTTTGTTGTCGTACGAGGGCGTGCAGTCGTTCAGCAAACGCTTCAGCGAGTCTGTCGGCCAAAGATTTGATCATAATTTGCGTGTAATCATCATCTGGGAATTCAGCGAGAATGGCATCTATGTTTATCCCCGTGGTTACCGCAAATCCGCCCAGATAGTCCGGGCTACCTGGTTTTGCAACGTAATCGGCCAGGCACTGGTTTGGACTTAGGTCATCAGGCTTTGGCGCTTGTTGACGTAAGTGGTGCAGGGCGGCCAGTCGCAGGCTGCGGCTTTCGTCAGTGAATAGCTCAATGTCGTCATCGCCTAAACGATTTGCAGGCCAAATGCCGTAAACCCCGGCGGCTGTTAAACGGCCATCATCAAGTAACCACTGTAGTCTTTCTTGAGCGTCAGCAAACAGTTGCGTGGCTGCTTCGCCAACTACTTCATCTTCTAAAATCGCTGGGTAGCGCCCGGCCAAAGACCAAGTCATAAAGAAGGGTGTCCAGTCTATGTAAGGCACTAGTTCTGCCAGTGCTGGTTTGTAGTCGAATACACCCAGCTCATTGGGTTTGACCGGTTGGTAGTGTTGCTCCTCACCAGACCAAGCATTGGCCCTCGCATCTGCTAGGCCTAAAAATGCGCGCTTGGCACGTCTTGCTTCAACCCGTGTTTTAATCAGCGCATATTCCTGATCAATTTCAGCTGCGTAAGCCTTATAGCTGTCATCACCGGCCAATAACTTACTGGCAACACCCACTGCTCTAGAGGCGTCGGACACATAAACTGTGGCGCGGTTGTCGTAACAAGGAGCAATTTTTGCTGCGGTGTGGGCTTTACTGGTGGTTGCGCCACCAATAAGTAGTGGGATATCTAATCCAAGGCGCTGCATCTCCGTGGCTACATTAACCATTTCATCTAAAGACGGTGTGATCAAACCGGATAGGCCGATCATATTCGCGCCAGTGTCTATTGCTGTTTGGATAATGGTTTCTTTCGCCACCATAACGCCCAAGTCTATGACCTCGTAGTTGTTACATTGCAGCACCACACCAACAATGTTTTTGCCGATATCGTGGACATCACCTTTCACCGTGGCCATGACGATTTTGCCCTTAGCTGCGCTTTCACGGCTTGGATTTTTGCGCTTTTCTTCTTCGATGAAGGGCACAAGGTGACCTACTGCTTGCTTCATCACTCGAGCACTTTTTACAACTTGTGGCAAAAACATTTTGCCGCTGCCAAATAAATCTCCGACGACACCCATGCCGTCCATGAGTGGACCCTCAATCACTTCTAGCGGGTGTGAGGCTTCTAATCTAGCCGCTTCGGTATCTTCGACGATAAATTCATTATTGCCTTTAATCAGTGCATAGCTTAAGCGTTCGGTGACAGGCAGCTGACGCCATTCGGCTTCTTTCTTCTCCTTGGCTTCATTGCCTCCTTCATCTGTCATTGCTTGGGCAATTACAAGGAGTCTTTCTGTTGCGTCTTCGCGCCTGTTAAGGACTAAATCTTCAGCGGCTTCGCGCAACTCGTCTGACAGGTCTGCATAAATGCCAAGTTGCCCTGCGTTCACAATGCCCATGGTCATGCCGGCTTGAACGGCGTGATAAAGGAACACCGTGTGTATTGCTTCGCGGACTAAATTATTACCGCGAAAGGCGAAAGAGACATTACTTAAACCACCAGAAGTGCTGGCGCCTGGAAGGTTTTCTTTAATCCACTTTACCGACTCTATGAAGTCCACAGCATAGTTTCTGTGTTCGTCGATTCCTGTGCCGATAGCAAAAATATTTGGATCAAAAATGATATCTGACGGTACAACACCTACTTCTTCGGTGAGCACTGTGTAACTGCGCTGGCAGATGGCTATCTTTCTCTCCAAGGAGTCTGCTTGACCGTCCTCGTCGAAGGCCATGACGACCATGGCAGCACCATAGTCCTGGCATTTTTGTGCGGCGCTGACGAATGCCTCATGGCCTTCTTTTAGGCTGATTGAGTTAACGATTGCTTTGCCTTGAACACACTTTAGGCCGGCTTCAATGATTTCCCATTTGCTTGAATCGATCATGATAGGCACTTTGGAGATATCAGGTTCCGTGGCGATCAAGTTGAGAAAGTGCACCATGGCCTCTACTCCATCGAGCATTCCCTCATCCATGTTTATGTCGATAACCTGGGCGCCACTTTCGACTTGCTGGCGCGCCACCTGCAATGCTTCTTCGTATTTTGATTCGCGAATGAGTCGAGAAAATTTAGCAGACCCGGTAACATTGGTGCGCTCACCTACATTAATAAACAGACTCTCGCTATTGAGTTTCAGCGGTTCTAAGCCTGAGAGTTTCAAGCCACTGGTGTCTGTGCGTGCAACTTTTCTTTCAATCAGTGGGCGAGGGGGCAACCCTTCGACGGCCTCGGCAATGGCTTTGATATGGCTCGGTGTTGTGCCACAGCAGCCGCCCACTATATTCAGCCAACCCGCTTCAGCGTAGCTGCGAATAATTTCTGCCATTTGCTCGGCACTTTGATTGTATTCACCAAAGGCGTCGGGCAACCCTGCATTAGGGTGCACGCTGACGGCGCTTTTACATAAGTTGGCTAATTCATTCACGTGAGGGCGTAGTTGTTCAGCACCCAGCGCACAGTTTAAACCGATGGAAATTGGTTGGGCGTGCTCAACGGAATAGATAAAGGCTTCGCAAGTTTGGCCAGATAATGTTCTACCGCTGGCATCTGTAATGGTGCCGGAAATCATTAGTGGGCAGGGGTTGCTTAACTGCCTGTTGACTAAATTTGCTGCATATATGGCCGCTTTTGCGTTCAGCGTGTCGAAGACCGTTTCAATGAGG
>CAJJAQ010000115.1 GCA_905182095.1 uncultured Pseudomonadales bacterium
TACCCGCATGCCTGAACTTCGAGACCTACCCGCAGTAGACAGTCTTCTCCAAGCGCCCGAGCTAACAAACTTACTCACCGAGTACGGTTTGCAAACAGTGAAAAATGCCATCCGTGAACTACAGCAAAGTATGCGCGAGAATAGAAGCGTACCTGATTGGGCTGTAACACCCACTGGCTATGACACAGCCATAAAAGATCGACTGGGCCAAGTAGGCTATACCCCTGTTTTCAACCTCACCGGCACCATTATTCACACCAATTTAGGTAGGGCACTGCTGAGCCGCGAACTGTGGCGAGACATAGAGCCACTGGTCACGCGGCCTATGAATCTGGAATACGACATTACCGCAGGGCGCCGCGGCGATAGAGACGCCATTGTAGAACAACGCATTTGCAGCTTAACGGGCTGCGAAGCCGCGACAATAGTTAACAACAATGCTGCTGCATTAATGATTGTGCTCAACACCTTTGCACTAAATAAAGAAGTCCCCGTCTCCCGCGGCGAGCTAGTGGAAATCGGCGGCAGCTTTCGCCTACCAGAACTGATGAGTCGATCTGGCTGTACGCTGCTAGAAATTGGCACCACCAACCGCACCCGGCCATCAGATTTTGAAGAGGTTTTAGACCGCGCAGCAATGCTACTGAAAATCCACCCGAGCAATTTCTACATACAAGGTTTCACAGAATCGGTTGGTCCAGCAGACTTAGCCCGAATGTCCAAAGCCAGCGGCATACCCAGCTGCATAGATTTAGGCAGCGGCAGTTTGGTCGACCTCACTCATTGGGGCCTACCGGCAGAACCTACACCCCAACAAGTGTTAGCCGAAGGCGTAGACCTAGTTACCTTCAGCGGTGACAAATTATTAGGCGGCGTACAGTCTGGCATCATTGCCGGCAAGCGCGAGCTCATTGAACAAATCCGCAAAAACCCGATGAAACGGGCCATGCGTGCAGACAAAATCACTCTGGCAGTTCTAGAAGCCACGCTGAAACTTTATGAAAACCCAGAGTCACTACACCAACATCTGCCGCTGCTGCGCACGCTGCAACTAACCCAGCACGAACTCAATACGCGGGCAGAACAAGTCAGCGCAAGCCTGCCTACCCGTTATCAAAGCGAAATAGTTGCCAGCGAAGTACAAATAGGCAGTGGTGCCCTGCCAGATCAAACCATAGAAAGCCTCGCGGTGCGGGTAACGCACCCTAGCATCAGTCCTGACAGCATAGCCAAAGCACTACGCGGCCTAAACACGCCGGTAGTCGGCAGAATAAGGGACGATAGCGTATTGTTAGATATGCGCGGCGCTGAGCATATAGACGAATTGTGCGATCAATTGCGTAACCTTCAGACATGATCATTACTTTGGCAGGCCATGTCGATCACGGCAAAACCTCACTGGTAAAAGCACTCACCGGAGTGGAAACCGACCGTCTCGAGGAAGAAAAAAAACGTGGGCTTACTATCGACCTTGGCTTTGCTTACATCGACGAGGGCGACATTGGTTTTGTCGACGTGCCCGGCCACCACAAATTTATTCATAATATGGTGGCAGGCGTTGCCAGCCACCAACATGCACTAATGGTCATAGCGGCTGATGATGGGCCTATGCCGCAAAGCCGGGAACACCTGGAAATACTGCGTTTAATCGGCGTTAACGAGGGCACAATCGCCCTAACTAAATGCGACCGAGTTGATGACGCGCGCATTGCAGACTGCCTCGGTGAAATTAGAAACTTGGTGGGTGCAAGCTTCCTAGAAAACGCGGAAGTTTTTCAAACCTCTATTGAAAACCCCGTAAGCACCGCACAACTGTTGTCCCACCTACGCAACCAAGCCAATCCTGACCATGCTGTGCAAAATGAAAAACCATTCAGGTTAGCCATAGACCGATCCTTTACTGTAAGAGGCGCAGGATTAGTGGTCACGGGCACTGTACACAGTGGGACGGTTAAATTAGATCAGCAGCTAACCCATTATCCAAGTGGCAAAAAAATACGCATTCGAGGTATTCGCGCTCAAGACAAAGAAGTAACACAGTCCACCCCTGGCGACAGATGTGCGTTGAATATTACCGGCATAGACGAAGTTGAGAGAGGCGACTGGATTATCCAGCAGCCTAGTCAAGGTTACAAAAACCTGACAATAAAGTTAGAAGCGAACAAAGATTTCCCACGGGCGATTAAGAATTGGACCCCCATACATATCTATCACGCCACCAGCCATAGCACCGGCAGACTCGCGACTCTGCATAGGCTAGACCCAGACACTTTAATTGCAGACATTCTTTGTGACGAACCTCTGGCTTGTCATCAAGGTGACCGAATTGTTATACGCGATCAAAGCCTAGACTTAACCCTAGGCGGTGGCAAAGTTATCTATGCAGACAACGACAACCAAAGTCGCAGAAACGATGCTAAGCGCCTAAGCAAACTCAAAGCACATACTGACAACGGCCCAGAACAATGCCTGGACCAACTACTGAATGAAGGCCCCACCAATTTGGCAGAATTCGCTGACTTCTGGCATTTGGGCGATGAGCAATTCCAAGCAATAAGCGGCGAAAAAAACCTTCATCAAGCTGGCGATATGGCAATCACTGAAACACACTGGACTAAACTTAAAGTTAGTGTTGTAGACTTCACGAGTAATGCAAAAAGCGAACAAGGTTTGAAAGAGAACGAATTCGCCCAGGTGCCTGCTCTTTTCAGGCAAATGCTGCTCAATGAATTGGTCAACGAAAAAGCACTGGAATACACCGGCGGCGTGTATAAATTACAAGGGGCCAAAATAGACTTGCCCGCCCCATTGCTCAATTTATGGGAGCGATTAGAAAAGGTTCTGAATGCCAAACAACCACCCAGCACCGGCGACCTTTCGAAATCCATGCACAAACCTCAACAAGATTTAGAGCGAAGCATGAACGAACTGGTCAAGCGCGGCCTGTTGGTGAATATTGCTGGCCACCGTTATTACCTGCCTAAACAGTTAATAGAAATCGCCGAGGACATAAAGTTGCTGGTAGCCCGCAACCCAGAGACCAAGGCCTTCACGGTAAGAGAATTTCGCGACCATACCGGCATCGGTAGAAATGTAGCCATAGACGTACTGGAATATTTTGACGGCAAAGGCTTTACGCGCAGACAAGAAAACCAACGCATTGTTCTAGGCACTTACCCCTAACAGCGCGTCCCATAATTAAAAAGAGATCGAAGGAGAGACACGATGACTAATACACAACTGTGGGACGAGGACTTAAGCCTGCAAAGAAAATCCATGCGCATCAACTTCCGCGGCAATGACTACTCAGCAAATCTAGTCGCCCCTGCCGCTGACCTTGGCCCGCGCCCACTGGTCATTGTGATCCACAATTATCAGGGACTTAAGTCTTTCGATGTAGACGTGGCCGAATACTTAGCCAGAGTTGGCTTTGTTGGTCTAGCCATAGATATGTATGGCGCAGACGTACCAGACGGTGAGCGCGACTTTCCAACCGACCCGGAAAAAATCCAAGGCTTTCAAAACAAATGCTTCAAAGCCATGGTGCGACTAGACCACGACCACGAATACTTCCGTGGCTTGCTAGGTGCTTGGATCGACGCAGGCCTAGCCGAGACCTCGGTGGAGTCGCATACACCACCTGCAGCCATTGGCTATTGCTTTGGCGGTATGGCAGTTATTGAAGGCGTTCGCGGCGGACTCAACTTATCTGGCGTAGTGTCCTTTCACGGACTACTACAAACCGGCGAAGATCCAAACCCCGGCCACTACGGCGCAGAGCGACCAGCCCTGAAGCTAAGCCCAAACAACTACAATACCGATACCATTATTGTTATTGAAAATGGCGCGGACGATCATTTGGTATCCGATGAAAGCAAGCAACGCTTCTTCGCGGAAATGGAAGAGGCAGGCGTAGATTGGAGCTTCCATCACCATGCAAAAACCCCACATGGCTTTGCACTGCCGCCACGACTAGGACCACCAGGACGCCTACATGAGGCAGCAGACAGACGCTCAACACAAAATATGCTGAGCCTGTTTAAAGAAATATTCCCCCATGTGGCGCAAAACCCAGTAAGCACCAATGCTTCGGGCACGCATATCCCCGTTTAGCTGAGGCAACCCAAAGCTAGATCGCCGGCCCAAAGCGGGCTGGCTCTAGAATGAAAATTCGTGACGGAAAATCTTGCCTATTTTCATCAACTGCTGCGCAAAAATTTTAAAGATGAAAGGCAGTTTCAAGAAGATGAACATAGCCAGAGGTTAGTCCTTACGCGTACAATCTGCCGTGGAAGAGCGTCGCTCCCGGTGGGGTGCGCGGCCTTCAAAGCCGTTGAGGTGCGAATACGTGCCTGGTGGGTTCGACTCCTACCTCTTCCGCCATATTTGATAAGTTTCCCTATTTATCAATCAGTTAGATCACCACTTACTATTTATGTACTAGCCAAACCTGAGCTTTTGCTACATTCGGTGATACATTTTGAAAACTTACCCTTATCTTTTTTGCCGTAATGGCATATTTAATTTCCGCCGATTGATACCCAATGATCTAAAATCCATTTTGGGCAAACGTGAATTTGTGAAATCACTCAAGACTACTGATATAAAATTAGCCAGGAGGTTATCAATAGACATGGCAGACAAACTAGAAGAGTTATTTATCAAGATCCGAAGCGGCCTAAAGCTTCTATCACCCC
>CAJJAQ010000116.1 GCA_905182095.1 uncultured Pseudomonadales bacterium
ATTGTAGGTGCCGGAAAGGTCTACTTTGGCCAGTACGGTAGGCGTAAACCCTAGCCAAAGAAGCTGGACCAGAACCACACTTGCGAAAATCCTAAACAGTAGTGCCGACAACGACACGGTCCGTACCAAAGTACCCTCCATATAATTCCCCAAACCCATCTCCCTGTCCCATTTGACCTAGTCGTTTTGTTAAATCAACGCTGACTAATAAGCGCTTAAGCAATAGCAAGGCCATTAGCTGTGTCGCGTTCTGGCTGCAATAAGACTATACCCCCTATGCTGTCTAGCACACCCAGAATTAGGCATTCGCTCATGATGGGGCCGATTTGCTTTTTGGGGAAATTAACCACAGCAATAAGCTGACGACCAATAAGCTGCTCTGGTTGATAGAGGTCGGTGATTTGCGCACTAGTTTTCAGTTCACCTAGATCCTCACCAAAGTCGATCCAAACCTTAATCGCTGGTCTGCGGGCCTCGGCAAACGCCTCAGCATTCGTCACAGTACCCACGCGCATATCTACCTTCTGGAAGTCTGCCCAAGAAATTTCGGCTTTTTTGTTCATAGTCTTCTCTTAACCCTATTTCTATATGGGATCAAACACCCAGCACGTCACAGTATGAATGGCGAGCGCGTAACCGGTTACATGACAGGCCTATCCTGCTGAGGGTCTAGAGTAGGTTTAAGTACGCGGTCGATGCAAGATTACAGGGGTCCAATTACAATCGAATTCTTGAGTATTGGACCACACCCTGCGGGTGTCGACATTGCTCAGAGAGTAACGCTGGGTGGGCAGAAAACCTGTATCTGAACTGAAATCGAAACCACACAACTCTTCGGCTTCTAGATCTAAGATAGTCACCCCGGGATAGGGACCTTTGAGCGTACCGCCATTAACGACCTGGCAATTTTCAAAATCAATTAGGGTGCGAAAGTGCATGTGTCCATTGACCACAAAACGCGGGGCTGCACTCACATGTGCTAATAACTTATCTAGCGGCACTGAACGCTTGGCTTCTGTTGTTGCGGTCCCAGGCCAAACTTTTGCTAGATCGTCGTCAATAACGCCATGGCACAACAGCAGATCGCCCAGATGAGTTTCAACGGTCAAAGTTCGCGGAAGGTTTTGCAAGAAATCAAGACTGCCTGCACTGACAGTTGATCTCATATGGGCGTGTTCAACGTGCCTTGCTTTATCAGTGAGTAGCCAACGATCGTGATTACCCGCAACGGTGAGCACATTATTGCGTGCTAATAGGTCACAAGTGACGTCAATATCACCCTGCCCATCGGCAATATCACCTGTACAAACAATGCTATCTACGCCTTGGCTTTTTAGCCAGCTAAGCGCGACGGCCAGCCGCTCATGCTCTGCGTGGACGTCACCAACAATGCCAATTTTTTTATTCAATGCGAGCTCTCTAACCTTAGCAGCGCAGGTTAGAGTCGGTACCGTGAATACCCTGTGAAGTTAGCAGCACCGTGAAAAGACAAACTTAGACATGACCGGTGCGCCCAATGAACAAAAGCTAGCTTTCTACAAAGCCCTTCCAACTACTCATATAATTAATGAAGGTTTCACTCAGCCCCTCATTAGCCAAATACGCTCTGGACACCGGCAGCGTAGCGGGTACAAAATTTTCATCAGCAGCAACCTTGACTGGGTAGTCGTGATGCAAAATGGCCGCGCGACCAATGGTGACGAAATCTATGTTGGCGGCCAGCACTGCTGCCACATCTGACGCGGTGGTAATTTTGCCGGCAACGGTAAGCATTACGCCTTTGCGGTCCAGATCGGCAAAATGCGCAAGCAGGCTTTGACTTTGAAAAGCTTCGTCTTCAGGTAACTTAAAACTGTCCCACAGTGATATATCTAAAAAATCTACTAAACCACCGTCGATGAGGTCCTGACTGGTTTGCAGTGCTTCAGCCAGTTCAATACCAAAACGTTCTGGGGACAAACGCACGCCAACAAGGAAGTTCTCCCCGCATTGGGCTCGAATGCCGGCAACAATTTCGTGCAACAGGCGCGCTCGATTAGCATAAGAACCACCATAGTTATCAGTACGCTTATTGTAAGCGCTGCTGAGAAATTGACAGACGATATAGCCATGGGCGCCGTGCACTTCAACGCCATCATAGCCGGCCGCTTTAGAGCGAACCGCGCCGGCGATAAAATCATCACGCAACTGCTCTACTTCTGCGAGTGTAATTTCTCGAGCACCGGTTCCTTCATCCGCGGATGGGCACACTGGTGCTTGACCAATTAGCTCCGTTGGCGACCGCATGCCCGCATGGTGAAGTTGCACTACAGCTAAACTATTTTCGTCCTTGATGGCTTTGGCTAAACGCACGTGACCTTCTAAATGATCATCCGAAAAGACCCCTAACTGTCCGGGAAAGCCCTTACCAATAGCTTGCACATGGGCTGCACATGTCATGGTTAAGCCGAATTGGCCTTTTGCCCGCATGGTTAGCCAATGAAATTCATCATCAGAAAGGCGACCGTCCTCGTGACTCTGAGAATTAGTCAGGGGCGCCAGCATAAAGCGGTTTTTCATTGCAAACCCGGACTTAAAAACAACTGCCTCAGATACGTTCGACATTCTACTCTCCATAAAATTTTCTTTATTTTTTAAGCAACGCTATACTATTTGGCAATAACAGTGCCCTGCCGCCCCCATGCTACAAGAAAACCCACCTCGACCTCTATACCGACCGACAAAAACTGCTGCATGGATAACCTTGGATTATCGTTTGGGTTCTGGGGTTTTGACCAATTGCGGTAGCTCAGACAGGTCCCCCACCAGTACCACCTTCACACCACATTCACCGACCATCGAGCATGCTTCTTTCGTATAATATAGGACCAAGGAAGGTCTGCTCGCTGGTTGAATTGCGTTAAACCGCTGACATCTCAATTAGTCGCACCGGCTCCCAGCCTAGGACACCGAGCAATCCGATGCAGTGTGCAAAAGGCTCATAGACAACAACACCCCATGAGGCATACGTGAGCGAAGAAAAGACCAAAACTGGACGAGAAAAATTAACCGGATTGTTGCAGCTAATAGCGGTAATAGTATTTGTTGGTTTAGCCGTAGTATATTCCCAAGCACCTGATGAAAGCGCCACGCAGTCAACCTACGGCCAAGTCAATGCTAGTAAATCCGCGGCACCCTTAGTCTCCGTGGTAAGACCTCAACTAAACACTCACAGTATTTCTATTTCCGGCAACGGTTCTGTGACCATTAGAGCCTACGTAGATTTAGCCCCTCAAGTCTCTGGAGTGGTTGCCAGCATCTCACCAGCACTGCGCGCAGGCGGTACATTTAAGGCCAACGAAATACTCGTGAGCATTGACACTAACGACTTCAAATTGAGGCTAAAACAGGCTCAGGCAGAAGTGGGATCGGCACGATCCAACTTACAATTACAGCAAGCAAAGAGCGACAGCGCCAAACGTAACTATGCATTACTCCATCCCAACAAACCTGTGCCGCCTCTCGTAGCCCTACAACCACAAATATCTCAAGCCAGAGCATTACTCGCTGGCGCCACCGCAAAAGCAGATATTGCAAAACTGGATCTCGCCAGAACAAGTATTTCGTTACCCTTCGATGGCAAGATAACTCAGTCGACGGCTGAAATTGGTCAACTTCTAAGTAGTGGTAAAACCTTTGGTCGTGCCTTTGCATTATCCGCCATTGAATTGGTAGTGCCGCTTGCTGCCACAGATATTGCGGCGCTCTCACCTATTGAAGGGCGCATCGCTAGATTATCTATCCTAGGTAAAACCTTGCAACGCAAAGTAGAGCGGGTAAGTGCAGAGTTGGATGCGCGCAGCCGTTTTGCCAGGGCCTTCATCCCGGTAAATCTCAGCGCCGACATACAACCCGGGGTTTTCGTTGATGTGCAGCTGGACGGACCTAAAATTGCAAATACTTTTGTGCTTCCTGAGTCTGCCAGTCAGGCCAACGACTCTGTCTGGCTGGTCCGTGAAGGGTTGCTAGAAAAATATCAACCGGTGGTGAGAGGCAGAAGTGAAGCTGGACTAATAGTTGATGGCTTTGATTACGGTGACGGTATTGTCCTAGGCGCTATTCCCGGTGCTGAAGAAAATCAACAAGTGCGAGCGCGTAGTTTTGAGAGCTCTAACTAATGCAACAAAAACCGACCCCAACAACCAAAGGTGCCAGTGATGGCAAAAACATAGCCAATGGCCAAGGCAGTGGCGGAGGCAGAGGCGAAGGCGGCGGCGGTCTAATAGGCGGAGGCCTAATAGGCTACTTCATTAACAACTCAGTGGCTGCCAATCTGATTATGGGAATGCTGCTAATCGGCGGCTTCATTGCAGGCCTTGGCCTAACAGCTCAAGTCTTCCCCACCATAGATCCAGGCACTGTGACCGTCACTGTACCCTACCCAGGAGCTACGCCCAGCGAAGTGGAAGAAAGTATTACGCGAAGAGTAGAAGAGGCTGTATTCGGTATTGACGCGGTTGAAAAAGTGACCTCCAAGGCATCTGAAAACTCCGGCGTCATTATCATTGAATTGAAAGATT
>CAJJAQ010000117.1 GCA_905182095.1 uncultured Pseudomonadales bacterium
GACCATCCTTTCGAAGTTTTAGCCTTTCCATGCAACCAATTTGGTGCACAGGAACCAGGTAGCAACGAAGAAATACTTGAGTTTGCACAAACAAAATACGACGTTAACTTTCAGATGTTCAGCAAAATTGAAGTTAATGGTGCTAATGCATGCGAGCTTTATCAATTTCTCAAGAACGAGAAGGCAGACGAAGACGGTAATGCTGACATAACGTGGAACTTTGCAAAGTTTCTAGTTAACAAAGACGGTGAGGTTGTTGAGCGTTTTAGTCCGAAAACCGCGCCGGAAGAGCTGACAGAGGTGATTTTGGGCTCTATCTAGTATTGCCTGGTCTCTGTTTGACGAACCAAACAGAGACTGGTGATTTGTTTTTTCAGCCCCTCTAGAACCTAGGTTAAGAAAAAGCGAGTAATACCTCTGGGTTAAGCTATATCTTTTATGCATTCGAGTTCTAGCAAATGCAGGCGCTGCAACGAAATGTACAAACTGCCCTTGCTACGGCAACCCCGCATCTCCTCACACTTAACTCATAATATTGAACACCTACCGCCTGATCTAGCTGTAGAAGTCGTTGCTTCCAACCTTTGCCTAATCACGGTTTCCTGATTCCCACGATTAGGCATGACTTCACTCGAAGCACGCCACGTCGGCAAGGAATTCCCTCTATAATTGGGATTTTTTGGTCGCCAGCGAAAAAAACCAGTCGCGTTATCAAGCTCTCCAACCTCCCTAATATAACCCCTTGGAATAGCTTTAACTGTGAGCAACTCTGTTTCGTCAGCATTGAAGCCTTGATAATAACGTCTATACCCTTGAGGTGTTCTCGTCGCCTTCAACGTCGGCCTAGTATCAAAGGTATTTGGCGGAACTTTTACTTTATATAAGTAAAATTTTTCCCCTTCGTTATGGTGCTCGTTCTGCAGTTTCCGAGCCCACTCAAAACTATTTGACGAAGAGATATATGCGCTTTGGTAGTAATTCGCCTCCCCCAAGTGTTTGTCAATGTCGAACACACTCCCCCAAGAGGTAAAGCCTTCCTCAAATATTTGGGCCGGCGCGCGGGTATCTAAACGATAGAGAAACTCCTGAGGCGCTGCATAAACCGAGGAAAACATTAGCAATAACGCATAACCCGCCAATATTTTAACGTATAACAGTGGATTTCTTTTCATAATAAGCTCTTCAATTTCCTATTTTACAAATTAGTTACAACTTAAGGTTTTACTTTGCAATGTCGCTTCTTCCGAGAGCGCTGCGCCTTCGGAAACCTCAGCGCCAACAAATCGTTCCGCCAGACTCTCCGCTTCTGAAACCGCTGTGTAATAGATATCTGAAAGAATATCCTCCGCGATTCCCATGTAGGACGAAAATTCCATATAGGTAGCAAGCAAACCGGATAAAAATTCAACCAGCCGAATACCATTGCCGGGCGCTTTCCCATGATGGAGAACGTTCGCCAAAATAATTTCTACTCTAGACGCAAGGGTCTCTGATTCAGTTTGCTTAGTTTGGTGAAGACAGTTGACTATAAGTTCATACCCAGTCGAAGAGGCGTAGCAGGCATCTTTCTCAACATTAAATAAATAACCATTTGGCTCGGTGATGCCAACATAGTATTTGGTCAAAACCGCGGCTCTTAACCAAGGGCTATAACCAAACTCCGCTGATGGCACATGGATTTTGGAATAGGTCTCAATAATATTGATGGCAGCAGCGTACATTTTGTCCGGGTTTTGACTATTCGCTTTGTAATAGGCAATAGCTACATCACGACCAAACCATTGTTCTAACAATTCCAAGCCTGTGACGATCACAGCTTTATGGGCAGGCCAATTTCCACTAGGCGTCAAACGATAGTAGATTGATTGCCCAATAAATTGCGCCTGCCAATTATCACGAATATCCGACTCAATGACACTGCCTGTTATGTAGTCATTCACTGACGGCCAATAATCCAAATTAACGAATCCACTGGGAGGACGAGAAGTGCGACTGGTAAGCGGGTCGGCAGTCCGAATCATTATCTCTTTTAGCCAGTTTGTAGATATTCTACTATTGCTGTACCAGAGGCCATGAGCATAGGGTAGTTTGCTGACCTCAATATCCCCAAGATACTTACGGCCCTTTTTCAAGTCAGCCAGCAAAGCTTTGAAGTCACGAAATTTGCTATGTTGGCTCAAGGAATCATGGACAACAAGGTATGCTTGGAACAACAAATAAGGGTAGACACCTTTGGCTTTGTAAAAAGCGTCGGCTGCCGCCCTCTGACCTTCAGTGCCTAACGAACCGCTCCCGGCTACATGTGTGAAATCTAAATGTTTGTAAAACTCTAACACTAGGCTGCGCGCAGTGACGTCATCTGCTGAACGAGACAAGCTAACCGCCTGGTTGCGAATTGCATCAATGAATGCAATCAACGGCTCGTCGACAACTTTTCCATATTTGCTTGTCCAATCGGCTAAGGAAGAACCATAATTCCCCAAATCTGCCTCTGTATTAATACCTAACCACGATGTATCACTGGGGTATAGAGCAAGCGCAACCTGACTATTTCGATAAAAATCTCGGGTAAATGCAACTCTGATCAACTGCGAGCGTAATTGTGCTTGCCTACTTATAAGGTACTTTGCTTCTTCGCCTTCCTGATCAATTTCTCTACCGCTCAGGACCAATGCAATTTTCTCAATATCTAGACTCCACGAAGCCATTAGATCTGTTGCTGAAATCCAATCCCACTTTTGCCTATCAATATTACTGTTACAACTATATTGTTGTACCACAGAAATTCCAGTCACTGAATCTTTTTCACGAACTTCTAGGCAGGCTCCTCCAGTAGTATGTCCGGGCTTAATTAAACCAGGGAAGTTTCGCGTAAAGACCTGATTATTTCCCCCATTACAAGACCATTGATACAGCGATCTAGTATTCCAGCGTGCACTGCCTGGAATATCCATACACAGCCTGCTGTACAAATTTCTCAGTTCGCGTCCGTCATTAGCATAATACCAAAACAAATCATCTCGGATTTTGTCAGGTGCCGCTAGCCCTCCACAATCTACAGCGGCCAGACTCTGTCTGGTACTGTCTTTCTTTGCCGTAGGCGTCTTCCCGGTCGCAATACATTGTTTCGTTTCGCGATTACGCAAAATGTAGATATCGTCAGCTGGTTGCGAAATTTTATCCTGCCGCACATTTAGCGCATAGACATCTGAGTTCGCTGCTTGGAGTTCAAAGCGTTGATTGCGTTTATCGACCCCGCCTTTGCAGCTATACATAATCGTTTTAGCGTTATCTCTGTAATTATCTCCCGCAACATCTATGCAATAATCCTCGAGTGCGGGTTGAGCGTTCCGAATCTGATTATTAAGACGAGAATAAAACCACCGCTGGTTTTCTCTAGCTGCATGATCAACAGACTTGCATCCCCACTGAATAATTTCGGTTAGCGAATAACCTGCGGCATCCATACACAACCCAGACTGTAAGTTTTTGTACTGCTGGGTTTCTGGAATAAACTCCCAAACAAAATCAGCGCCACCTGAGGTTGGGCAGGTTTTTTGTATGATCGGCGCGCCTTCGTTTCCGTTTGCAGCAAACCCGGGCTTCGGCGTTAAGCATTTACCCGAATGCATAGCCACAATGCGGACATAGGTTTTACCCGGATCGATGGCCGAAAACGCATACCCGCTATACAGCAGAGAAAACAATAAAAGAAAAACGGTTTTATTCAGCATGACAATTTTGGCCTAATAATTAATCAAAATTACTTAATAAACAGCGGCATTTTCCACGCGCAATTCCAACCTGCCCAAGCTTGATAAATAATTCGCTTTCTAATTATCGAATTCTCACCAAATTCAGCAAAAGGACTCGCGCAAACATCAATAATGTTACTAAAGAAATATGACCTTGCCGTTCTTAGACAGAAAACCAGCAATCCCTCATACATTTCTTATCGAACCGCTCAACGGTCTTAAACTAACGACTAAAAGGGGGGGGGGGCCAGACATGCATCGAAACAACAGCTACTCTCACAAGAAGCAATTTACTCTTAAAAAATCTTATTAGTGACGCTCACAATTAATTTTCCAGCGTGTCAAAGGCATTGAGAAAACTGAAACTTAAATTCATGACAACGAGTATTGGTCGTTGCAATATACAAACTCAACTGCGACAGTTCTTTCTAGCCGAGGACTAACTGACACTGCCGCCATACAACTTATGAAAGTTTTTATTCCAATAGCGAATCGTCGATTGACAACTAACTACTGAGATTGGGGGGATTAGAAAGTTCATTGATTAGCATCTGGGCCACTGCGATTTTAGAAAGCGTTAGCTGCAATTCGCTGCTAGAGTGCTATGCATCATTTAAAAAATCAGTTTCGAATGTTCCACATAGCCTTGCATTTTGTTGTCCCTGCCATTGTTGCTTTACAGTTTTTTCGCCAGCGCTGGCAAATGGCCTACCTAATACTTATGGCCACTATGTTAGTGGATCTTGACCATCTATTAGCCGAACCTATTTATGAAGCCAGTCGTTGCAGTATTGGTTTCCACCCGCTGCACCAGCCGTGGTTTATAGCGCTTTACCTTGCCCTGTGTTTTGTGCCCAAAACCCGCCTTATCGGGCTGGGACTGATGATCCATATGGTTCTGGATTCTATTGACTGCCAAGTCACCAATGGCATATGGATTAACTAACCCCCTTAAAGCTTTCGCCCGAGGCGTTTTTCAATCTCGCGTCTCTCCCAATCCGGGCCAAGCCAAGGCACCAAATCAAACACTTCCATCGCGTGGGTTGCCAAACCAACGCCCCAACCCATGATTACCCAAAGTACCCACCAGTAATCCACCTCCATTGACGCGTTAAGCAAGGTCAATGCAGTAATAACGATCACAAAGCTCGCTAGGTGACCATAGAAACTCTTGATCTCCTTTACCTGCTCAATAACCCTGTACTCGTCGTTTGAAATGTTCAGCTGTTTGTCCATGCTACGCTCCTGCTGCTCGCGCAGCGCTTGAAAGTTAACTTCAAATACCGAAGCAAGAGACTTGTAGGTTTCCACACCAGCGCTGTCGCCTTTTTCCAAGCGTTGAATGGTCCTTACGCTGAGATCGCATAGTTCAGCAAGCTGTTCTTGGGACCACCCCCGTTGCAACCTCAACTTACGAATGATCATTCTTCCTCCCTCTCTTCGCTGAGCAAATAGTGTGGTCTACGCCACGGAGCAGACCACGACAATAACGTGACAGACACCTGACAATGCAGTGCCAACTAAGTTTGCAGCGGCACTTAACACGGCTGTCAATCACAGCCAACGGAATATAAATGGCCAAGCAAGCCAATATCATAATTTATTTGGGCTTACTTACTTCTCGCTGCGCGCAAACGGCAGCAACTTCTAATCAACGGCAGGTCAAGACAGCGCCCACTGTTTTTTTGCGTTCAGAACATTAACTCAACGCCTTTGTGACACAGTTTAGGCACGCGCAAATTTGGCTGCAGCCAAGCAGCGCCAGCAGAAAAAATGCGCAAAAGAACGTCAAATGCGAAAGAAGAAGTTTAAGAAAAAAACTCTTACACTGGATGTCTTAAAAATTAGGGACAGACAACGATGACGATTTTGGTCGACAAACTTTTTTTTGGCGAAGGCCCACGCTGGCGTGACGAAAAACTTTGGTTTTCTGATATGCATGGGCAAAAAGTACATACGGTAGATGTGCATGGCAATTTGCAGACCGTTGTCGAACTAGCCGACGATCAACCTTCCGGCCTCGGCTGGCTTCCTAACGGTGATTTGTTGATCGTGGCCATGACAAAAAAACAAGTTTTGCGCTTCGACGGCAGCGAGCTTAGCGTCCACGCCGACCTTGCATCTTTAGCCAGCCACTACTGCAACGATATGGTGGTCGACCACGTTGGCCGTGCCTACGTAGGTAACTTCGGTTTCGACATTCACAATGGCGCAGAGCAAACTACCGCCGAACTGATCTGCGTAGAAATCGATGGCAGCGCCCGTTGTGTAGACAATAATTTGATATTTCCAAATGGCGCAGTGATCACCCCGGATAATAAAACGCTCATAGTTGCAGAGACTTTTGCCGGCAGACTCACAGCCTTTGATATTTTGGCTACTGGAGACCTAACCAACAAAAGAACCTGGGCAGAACTGCCGCAGGGCGCAGTGCCTGACGGCATTTGTCTAGACGCTGGCGGCGGCATATGGAGCGCCTCACCGACGTCAAATAATTGCATCAGACAAGTCGAAGGCGGCGAAGTGACCCACAACATAGAACTTGAACGAGGCGCATTTGCCTGCATGATTGGTGGCGACAACCTCTATATACTGACGTCAACGGTTTCAACCCCAGCAGAGTGCAGAGCAAATCAAGACGCGCGGATAGAAGTCTATCCAGCGCCATTTCCAGCTGCAGGATTACCTTAAATCACTTGCTGCCATCATCTGCTTAATAAGTCTGAGTGACCAAAAACAATAATTTGAGATAAGACATGACTGATATTTTTGAAAACTATTCCTCCCCGTGGTTAAACGAAGAACTTTTGGTACTGCGCGATGCTGCAAGAAAATTCTTCACAACTGAACTCGGCCCCCATCAGGCACGTTGGGAGGAACAAGGAATGGTCGACAGAGATGCTTGGACAAAAACCGGCGCAGCAGGTTTTTTGCTCGCGGAAATGCCAGTGGAATACGGCGGCGGCGGCGGCGACTATCGCCATGAAACTGTTATTCTAGAAGAACAATTGCGCGCTGGAGCATCAGGATTAGGTAGCCAGGTGCATAGCCAAATTGTTGCCCCATATTTCCTAAACTACGGCACCGAAGAGCAAAAGCAAAAGTGGTTGCCAAAAATGGCCACTGGCGAGAGCGTTGGCGCCATTGCCATGACCGAACCTAATACCGGTTCAGATTTACAAGGCGTGCGCACCACTGCCATCCGCGATGGAGACGAGTATGTCATCAACGGTTCAAAAACCTATATCAGCAACGGTCAACATTGCGATTTGGTTATTGTGGTGGCAAAAACAGATCCCACTCAGGGTGCAAAAGGCATTAGCCTAATTGTTGTTGAAGCCAATAGGCCTGGATTCCAGCGCGGCCGAAACTTGAAGAAAATGGGTCAAGCCGCAGCCGACACGTCGGAACTGTTTTTTGCCGATTGCCGTGTACCCGTCGGTAATTGCCTTGGCGAAGAAGGCAGAGGTTTTGTGCAATTGATGCAACAACTGCCTCAAGAACGTCTAAATATTGCCCAAGCCGCAGTAGTGGAAATCGAACGTGCAATTGCTATGACCATCGATTTTGTAAAGCAGCGCAAAGCTTTTGGTCAACGTGTACTGGACTTTCAAAATACCAAATTTAAATTGGCTGAATGCAAAACCGAGGCGCTTATCGCCCGAACTTTTGTTGACCAATGTCTGGTTAAGCATATGGCTGGCGAGTTAGATGCATCTACTGCTTCAATGGCCAAGTACTGGTGTACTGATAAGCAAAATCAAATAATCGATACATGCCTACAGTTGCATGGCGGTGCTGGCTATATGGAAGAGTACCCAATCTCAGGCATGTATAAAGATGCACGAGTGCAGTCTATTTACGGCGGCACCAACGAGATCATGAAAGAATTGATTAGTCGGACGCTCGATACTTAGGCCATTAACAGAAGAAAAAATCAGCACAAGGCGCCCCACCAACAGGGCGTCGTGACAACTTCGTATAGCTACTTAATTCACAGCAAACAACGCGGACATGCCAATGACCCTTTCTAACAGCTTTACTAGATTCAATCAGCTTCACTTATGCACTATCGCAGGCCTACTGATTAGCAGCTTAGGCTTTACTGCAAATGCTCAAGCACAATGGCAGTTAATTAATGAGTCTTCTCAACTCAATTTCGTTTCCACCAAGGCTACGCACATTGCGGAAGCACATACGTTCACCAAGCTACAAGGCAGTGTAAGTGATGCTGGTAAAACAACGCTCACCATTGATTTAGCCAGTGTCGAAACAATGATCCCAATTCGAAACCAACGTATGGGGGCTATGCTGTTTGAGATTGCGACTTTTCCCACCGCAGAGTTTAGCGCCCAGATTGACCTTGGGACACTAAACCAACTGAATGTTGGTGCAATGCAAGATATGCTTCTAAAAGGTGAACTGTCGCTGCGCTCTACAACCATCCCACTAAGCGCTAACGTCAGAGTTACTAAGTTAGAAGGTAACCGCGTGCAAGTTCAAACGCTTAAACCCATTATCCTCAACGCCAACTCCTTGAGCGTAGTTGAAGGCATAGAAAAACTGCGTAATGTCGCCGGCCTACCCTCCATCAGCCATAGCGTGCCGGTAACTTTTAGCCTGATATTCCGGCAGTAACAACCCACTCTCGCAGACACTTAACGGCCGTCTTAAAATAGCCTGTTCACAGCAACAGGCTTGTCTTAAGGCTTGTCTTAAGGCTTGGCATAAGGCTTGGCATAAGCAGTTACTGCACATTAGCCTAATCTCCCTATAATACCCCTCCCCTGTAACGGCTTACCTATGTACACCTACTGGAAATTCTATTGGCCGCTGGCGTTAACCGGTATAGGCATGGTGCTATCGCTGCAATTCCAAAATGCAACTTTGGCCAGGTACCCGGAAGCGGTCACAGAACTTGCGGTACTTGCATTAGCCTACGGCGTATTCGGCACCTTCAATGCAGGTATGCAATTCATTGCCCAACTGTCTAATGTCTATGCTCGCAGCCCGGTTGCCACCCAACGTTCATGGCTGTTTGTGCTCATCATTAGTTTTTGCATCATGCTGCCACTGGCGTTTATTGCATTCACAGAGATTGGCGCACAGCTCATCGCCTTTATCTTCAGCATCGAGGCACCCATTGTCGCTCGCGTAACCCATTACCTTGCGCTGTTGTGTCCGCTCATAGTACTTAACGGTCAGCGTCACTATTACTCTGGATTACTTGTGCAGTCTCGCCTCACTGGTTGGATGACTATTTTCAATTTCATTTATTTGGCTACTGTTATCGTCGCGTTGCTACTAGGTTTTGCCGCCGGGGGCCAACCGGTGTACGTAGTAGTAGGCGCAGAAACCATAGGCGTCATTCTTTTTATCGGCCTTTTACTCTACGCGCGCTACTACTTGTATGTAGCGCCCGAAAAACAAGAACACGCAAATGTCACCTACAAAGACCTGCTGAAATTCTTTATTCCGGTATCTACAACCGGCGTCATGTTTGCCCTGAGTCGCCCCATTCTATTTGCCTTCGTGGCTCGTGCCCCAGACGGCATTCTGGCTATTGCGGCGCTCAGAGTCGCTTTTGACTTCAGCATGATTTTTCAACAAGCGGCTAACCAATTTCGTCATTTTTTCATTACTTTTGGCTTTGACGACATAGCAGCTAAGAAAAAGTTCCTTACCTTAGTGGCTGTGGGTCTCACCGCATTAATGCTGATATTTGCCATTACCCCGCTATCAAACATCCTCTGGGCAGACCTCATGGGTTTGCCTAGCGACTTGGTCGATATTGCCAAAGACGTTTCATTAATAATGTGCCTTATGCCGACAATTATTATCTACCGAAATTTCTTCCATGGCCGCCTGATGATGAGTCGAAAAACCGGCGGCATGGCCTACGGCAGTATTATTCGCGTAGTTGGCATTTATTTATCTGCGCAAATTTGCTTTAGCTTAGATTTGCTCAACCATATAACCGCCACTTTTATCCTTATCTTGGGGTTTATTATCGAAGCAGTGATAGCACGTCAATCCGCCATCAAAGTGCTTTTTCAAGAACAAGTGCTTTCTCAAGAGCAAGAAAAAAGTACGCATTAAACAATTAGCCGCCGCTAGTTGGTGAAAGCGTGAGGCAGATCATGCCAACGTGTTTTATACTAGCGCCATGAACAGCTAGGAAAATGGAATTCAGATGACCTCTATGCTTGGGCCAACCTCACATACTTACTTCTCACAAAGACTACGCCTGCATTATGTAGACTGGGGTAATCCCGATGCGCCGCCTATGATTTTGATTCACGGCGGCCGCGATCATTGTCGAAATTGGGACTGGGTGGCTGAGCACTTCCGGCACGACTATCACATTATTGCCCCAGACCTGCGCGGCCATGGCGACAGCCAATGGATGGAAGGTGGATCGTACAACCAAATTGATTACGTTTACGACATAGCGCAATTGCTGCAACAAAAAAAGATGTCTCCAGTGACTGTCATTGGTCACTCTTTAGGTGGGTCAATTTCCACACTGTATACCGCCCTACACCCTGAAAAAGTTCACAAACTTGTTGCCATTGAGGGTATGGGACCACCACCAAAAATGATCGAAGAGCGCGTCAATCAGCCAATAAGCAAACGCTTGCACAACTGGATGAATGATCTACGCAAATCTTCAGGACGCCTGCCTCGTCGCTATCAGACCTTGGAAGAAGCATTCCAACGCATGCAGACAGAAAACCCCCACCTGTCCGAAGATCAAGCGAGGCACCTGACCATTCACGGCAGCAACCAAAACGAAGACGGCACATTCAGCTGGAAGTTCGACAACTACGTCAGAAACTTTGCCCCCATAGGCGTGCCATTCGACGAGATGGCCACCCTGTATGGCGATATCACCTGCCCCACGCTGTTGGTTCGCGGGTTAGAGTCATGGGCATCAGATCCAATTGCTGATGGTCGCACCAAAAGCTTCAACTGTGAGCTGGAAGTAGAAGCCTTTGCGGATGCTGGGCACTGGGTCCATCACGATCAGTTAGGCGGCTTTGTCAAACGCGTTAAGACTTTTTTAGCAGATTAGCGGTAGCGTAATTCTATGACTGCCCTAGCACCCAAACTACACGCCTCGCCTTGGCAAGGCGTGTTTTACGTCACCGGTGGCGGTGCGTCGCTAATCAGTCAATTGCTCGAAGTGCCCGGCGCTTCCAATACGGTCCTGGAAGCCACAGTCCCCTATGCAGAAAAATCACTGGCTGAACTGCTCGGCAAGGCCCCAGAACAAGCAGTAGCAACGGCAACGGCCCGAGCCATGGCAATGGCTGCTTTTAAGCGAGCCAACGCACTAGCAGACGGCAAAATATTTGGTTTTGGCGCCAGCGCAAGCCTGGTCACCACTAGAGAGAAGAAGGGGCAGACCCGGGCCCACTGGGCCATTCAAGCCTCCGAATTCACCCACTCATTTAGTTTGTTGTTGGATGCCCAGCAATCAAGACAGGAACAAGAAGCCCAGCTCACCGAGGCATTTTGGTGGAGTATAGGCTGGGCATTGTTAGACCCATCTAACGCCGAGGCCGATATTGCAACCGCATCAAGCATAGAAAAACAAAGTCACCTTGCACAAAAACAATGGCTGCCGTTGCTTCAGGCTTCGCCACATACTTGGTGCACAGGTGATCATGATGGCAAATTATTACTTCCCGGCTCTTTTAATCCCGTACACCAAGGCCACAAGGACGTGCTCAAAGTGGCTGAGTCCATTACCGGACGAAGAGGGGCTTTTGAGTTAACCCTGCGCAATGCCGACAAACCAGACATCGACTTTCTAAGCACCGCTGAGCGCCTTGAAAAAATAACCGAACACGATGTTTGGTTGACGAATTTGAGCACTTTTTCTGAGAAAGCAGCAGCATTTCCCGGCGCAACATTTGCTTTAGGAACAGATACGCTTGCGCGCATTGGCGAGCTGAGATTTTATGCCAACGATGAAAAGTTGCGTGAACAAGGATTCAGAGCACTGGCTGATTTAGAGATTAAATTTTTAGTTTTTGGTCGTGCTGCTGATGATAATTTCATCGCTTTAGAAAACTTAGAACTACCGCCAACCCTTGCACAACTCTGCCAAGGCGTACCCGTTGAAGCTTACCGCAATAACATCTCCTCCTCGGCCCTTCGCGCAGACGCTCGCAACAAACCTTAAGCTAGATCCGTTACTTTTTACTAGCCGGAATATGACTTTGGCACAACGGTCTTCCAACGGCCTTGGCGGAAGCGCCAAATCAACAAAACGCTCTTCAATACGTAATCACCTATCAACGCCGCATAGACCCAAATGACTGGCGCGCCCAAATAGGCTGCTATAGCAGCTAAGCCGCAACGCATGACCAGCAAGCCGAGCACCGTGGTAATTAACGGAAAGCGCGTATCTCCAGCGCCGCGCAACGCGCCACCAAGAGCAAATTCCACCGCCAGCAACGGCATCATTGCCCCCAAGACATAAATAAATTGTACGGTATAAACAATGGTCAGCGCGCCATCGCCAATAAAGTATTCAGCCAACTCTTGAGCAAAGGACACCACCAATAAGCCCACCGA
>CAJJAQ010000118.1 GCA_905182095.1 uncultured Pseudomonadales bacterium
ATGTCCAATAGCTGGCTTTCACTTTGTTCGAAAGCAATTTGCTCCGGCGGAGTGTTATCAATTTCACGCACAACTTGGCTGCCGCAGCCGCACAGCAACAGCCCTATGATTATGATCAACGGCGCCATAACTTCTCTTTTTGGAGAGTGAGCTACCGGGTGGTGTTTATTGATATTTATTCCTCAATGTTTATTGCCCTGATTAGCCGTTTTTGTAGCGTTGATATTCTTGCCAGAGTTTTTCTTTTAGCTCGGGGTCGCTTTCTTGCAGGGCTGCTTCGCGCAATTGTCGTGCAATAATATCGTCATCCTTGGCATCAGGTACGTCGTCTGCTAATTCTTCGTCACCTCTTTTTGGTGGTGGTGGGCGATTGGGGATGCGCGCTCTTGGTTGTTGACGGGAAGCGTCAGCGGTAGTGTCGTCAGCACCGGCAGTTGTTTCACCACCTTGTTTTAAATCTGGGGTTGTGGGCGTCGGATAACTGTCTGCGGCTTTTTTCAGCGCGCCACGTTCTGCGAGAATTTCCCCGTCGAAATCCTCTAATGCGCCCTCAAGGTCCTTTTCTGCTGCGGATTTGCGCTCGCCCGGTTGATGCTCATTGGCCTCAGCGCTGCCATCGTTTTCGCCTTCATTGGTTTGGCTGCTGTTGTCTTCGTTGCTCGTTTGCCAATCGTCCGTGGGGCCTCCTTCTAGATCTTCTAACCAGCCAGGCTCTCCATCTGGGCCCGGAGTGCCATCTGCGTTGGAGTCTGAGCCTGGTGGTAGCTGACTTTCTGGCGGTTTGCCAGGTTCACCTGCTTTGCCTAATTCACCTGGAGGCGAGGGCAGTCCAGGTGAGGAGGGTGGTCCTGGTGGTGCGGGTAGCGATGGTGGACCTGAAGGTGAGGGTGGGGTTGGTAATCCAGACGAAGGACTAGATGGACTTTGCGATGCAGGTGGTGTCGGCAGGGGCAAGTTTTGGGGTAACTGTGTGATTGGCGCGCAGGCTTGAATAAACCCTATGCAGGCAATAAGTATTCCAAGTCGGCTTAGTGTTGTGCGGGCTTGGCCAGAAGCCAAGACACTTTGTTGGCGCGACATTCTTGCTTTAGCGTTGCTCATAGATTGCCTTCAGGAGTTGACTCGACAGTGCCGCTGATGGCATTGACTGCATTGTTGTTATTTTCTTTTAAGTTGTTCACTTGCTTGCCCGGTAGTACTGCCTGTGGCTCCTGCCGCTCTAACTTGCGAAGTTCTTTTTGTCTTTCTTTGAGGCTGGGGAAATATTGATAAGTATGAATATATGTATGCTTTGGAGTGACTTGGGCTTGGCCGTCAAATAATGCTGGTCGATAAATTGCTTGCCGCATGCTTCGGCGAGTATGGAATTCCATTGCATCGTTCGGCTCAAAGGCGACCGTATTCAAACCGCGAATTCGGCCATTTTTTTCGACAGAAAATTCTAACGTAATACTGCCAGTTGCCATATCAAGGCGATCTTGTAGCGGCGGCGGTTTTAGCTTCTGCGGTTTCGGAAAATACAACAGATGAGGCCTGTCTAAGCCAATTTTTAGTTCTTTGGGGAATTTCAGTTGCTGCTGGTGAATTTCGCGATAGAGGGTGTGCGCTTTTTTTTGATTGCCAAACAAAAGATGCCAGTCACCGAGATCCAGTAGCGCCTGATTCACTAACCCTTGATTATATTGTAGGACTTCTGAGTTTGGGTTGTCGTCACGAAAAATCAGCGCACTTTGACGTATTTTGACAGCTTTTTGTAGCGCACGCTCGCCGGCTGGGAAATCGTTGATGGAAAGATACTCATAGCCATAATCCAGGTTTTGCGTGTTCGTTGGTTTTTGACCAAGTTCCTGAACTCTGCGTTCCTGAAAATATAGGGGCGGAAAGCGTTCCATTTGGTAGGAGTTTGCAGTGCCCTTAAGAAATGGAATTGCGGAATCCGAGTCGCTGAATCCATTTGCTTGCAAAACCTCGTAACCTTGTCGAAATAGCGTGCGCGCTGCCAAGAAGTTGTAGGTTACCAAGTGAAATTCGCCTAAGCGAAGCATGCCAATAAGCAAATTTTTCCTTGAGGCTCTCTTGGATAGCACCTGAAAAGCATATTCTTCGCGCTGTTGTGCATTACGCAAATCGTTCATGGCTATATAAGCATCGGCCTGGAGGTAGACTAGGGCTGTTTGATTAGCGTCAAATAGGCCAAAGTTTGTCCGTGTCAGGTGAATTGCGCGGTCGAAGGTTTCTACCGCAGGCATATAATCAGCGCTGGCCATTTGTGCTTTGCCAAGAATACTCAGAGGTTGGATCAGTTCCGGCGCATAGCGGCCGCTACTGGCTTCAATATCGAGGATGATTTGCTTAAGGGCTAGTTTTGCCTCGTTGATTTCATCTTGGCTGATCTGAGTTTGGAGAAACTGGTAAACATCTTGAGTTTGCGACTGTTGGGACGCTAGGGCTGCTTGTAGGTTCAATGGCGCTGAAAGTAACGTGGCTAAGGCCAATATGCCACTTATGAATCCGCGGGCTTGTGCGTTGACCCCAGCGATAGAAGGGCGTCTGTGACCTTGATCTGTCCCAGACCTGTAGATTTCATCTGTACTTTTCGTTCTATCGAAATTCCACATTGTTGCTCTCAATTTGCCGTAGCAGTCATTTAGTAAAATTTGCTTTCTGACGACTTTATTCGCCTTTTTTTACCTTTTACTCGCCCATCGCTTGCGCTCTATTTGCCCAGTTTTTGCCTTGTATTTTTCCGCGGTGGGTGCCCCTTGGAAATGTTTGCGAGGTTCGACTTAAGTTTAACTTTTCTACTGTCTACTTAAAATGTTCAAGCGAGTGTGTGTTGGCCTATAAGGGCTGTCAAGGGCCGATGGGATGGGTGGTGCAAACTATACAATTATTGACCTCGCTGTAATTTGAACGGTATCTCGCTTACCATGGTCGGGTCCAGAGTCTTTTTTGATTCTGGCTTTTTTCCATACTCGGGGCTCGCTGGAGGTATTTTGGAATTTGATGAAGCGCTAGATACGACCGGCTTAGTATGCCCTGAACCACTGATGTTGGTGCGCAATGCGGTGCGTAAATTGGCTGCCAGTGCTGTTCTGCGGATAATCGCTACTGACCCGACTACGGAACGGGATTTTCAGCATTTTTGTCAATTCATGGGACATACACTGGTTGCCAGCGAGCAAAGTACCGATGCGTCGGGCCACACTGTCCTATCGTTCTGGATTCAGAAGAAGGCTTCCTAGAGTGCTGCAGGCCGCCAAAATGATATTTGAGGGTTGAGCACTTTGCCTACCTCAAGAGCCTCTTCTTCGAGTGAACCTAGTGCTGAGGAAATCGTCACAGTGTTTAATGGCTGCTTTGCTCTAACCTATGGAGTGAAGATGCGTGGTGGCGCCGACGAACCTTTATATCTACCGGCAAGTCAAGTATCGCCAGCCGAGCTAATTTTTCGTGAAAATTTTCCTGCTTCTGCGCTGCATGAGGCGGCACATTGGTGTATTGCTGGAGCACACAGGCGTAACAGTTTGGATTTTGCCTATACCTATATTGCTGCGCCGCGTAGCGCTGGCGAGCAGGAGCTGTTTTTTGCAGCAGAGTTGCGTACACAGTCTTTAGAATCGGTTTTTGCTGAAACGGCGAACGTGATCTTCAACCCCAGCGCAGATAATTTAAATTGTGATATATCGGCATTTGCTAACGCCATTGCTCGACGCAGAGCGCAAACAGATGAATGGTTGAATTCTTCTGCAGGCATGCGTGCAATGCAGTTCTGCCAAGCCCTCTCTGGGCTTAAAGAGGTTGACCTAACTAATGGATAGCGTGGATTGTATTGTTATTGGCGCTGGAGCCGTAGGCCTAGCTGTCGCGGCTCGGCTTGCCGCCGCAGGTCATGAAGTGATTGTGTTGGAACAGCATGATTTGATTGGCAGCGAAACCAGCTCGCGTAATTCAGAAGTTATTCACGCCGGAATTTACTATCCAGAAAATAGTCTTAAAGCCGCGCTTTGTGTGCGTGGTCGCGAAATGCTCTATGCGCACTGCCAACAGTTTGCTGTGCCGCACAAACAGTGCGGCAAGGTTATTGTGGCCGCGCATGAATCTCAACGCGACATAGTTGCTGGCTACCAAGCTCAAGCTCGGCGCAACGGCGTGAACGACCTCTATTGGATTTCTCAGAAAGAACTCGCTGAACTGGAACCTGAGGTGGTGGGTTTCGGCGGCGTGGTTTCGCCTTCAACCGGCATAGTGGATTCGCATGCTTATATGCTGAGTTTGCAGGGCATCATTGAAAAACACGGCGGGATGGTGGCGCTTAACACCAAAGTGCTGAGTATTGAGTCGGGCCAACTGCTTGAGGGGCAAAAAAGCATTGTTCGCACTGCCGAGTTAGACATTTCTGGGCAATGGGTAATTAACTGTGCGGGCCTTTGGGCGCCTGAACTTTCTACCGATACGCCCGGCGCGCCGACGGCCTATTATGCCAAGGGCCATTATTATTCTTATACCGGTGCACAACCGTTCTCTAGGCTGGTTTATCCCACGGCCGAGGCCGGTGGCTTGGGAGTACATGTAACCTTAGACATGGCTGGGCAAGTAAAATTTGGTCCGGATGTGCGTTGGATTGATGATGTGGATTATAGTTTTGACGAATCGTATAAGCAGGATTTTGTCGCCGCTATTCAAGCCTACTTTCCCAATTTGGATCCTCAACGTTTGCATCCAAGTTACACCGGTATCCGCCCCAAAATATCTGGTCCCGGTATTGCTGCGGCAGATTTCATGCTTCATACACCGACTCACCATGGCGTTGCCGGCCGCATTAACCTGCTCGGCATAGAGTCCCCGGGTTTAACCGCATCGCTTGCCATTGCCGAGCAGGTTGAAAAAGTTGTGAGCGGGTGAACCAGTGACACACTCCACATTAAAAATAGGTTTGTTACTCAATCCTCTGGCAGGCATAGGCGGGGCCGTTGGGCTGAAAGGCAGCGACGGCATTGAGCTTCAAGCTTTGGCGAAGCAGCGCTCGGGGATACCTCAAGCTGCTATGCGTACCCGAATATTTTTACAGCAATTGAAAACTTTGTTGGGCCCTCAGGCCGAACAGATTCAATGGTTTACGTGGGCAGATGAAATGGGCGCGGTCGTGCTTGCGCACGCCGGTCTTGATGCTCAAGTACTTGGGCGCAGTGACGGGCCTAGTTCAGGTCACGACAGCCAAGTTGCAGCGCGCACATTATCTGCGCAGAGTATCGACTTGCTGATCTTTGCCGGTGGCGACGGTACCGCCCGTGATGTGTTACTTGGCGCGAGCAGTGAGACTATGGTTTTGGGTCTGCCGTCTGGGGTGAAAATGCACAGCGGCGTGTTTGCTATTAGCCCTGCGGCTGCCGCAGAAGTAGTGGCAGCACTTGCCGTTGGCGGTTTAGTTGGGCGCATGGCACGTGAGGTTCGTGATTATGTGCCCATCAACGTATCAAACGACGAAAATGCTTCACAGAGGCCGCAGGCGGTAGGCACCCAGCATTTTGGTGACCTATGGGTGCCAGAATCTTCAGGCTTTTTACAGCAAATGAAGGTTGGGGGCATGGAGGATGAGTCCTTGGTGGTGGCTGAAATCACTAATTACATGCTGGATGAATTTGGCGCCAATCCAAAGCAGGCCTATATATTTGGTCCGGGCAGTACTTGCTTGTCTATTAAACAGGCGTTTGGCATCGATGGCACATTACTCGGTTGCGATGTACTGCTGCCTGATGGCGGCATTTTACAGGACCAGACCGCGGTGGAGCTGTTGGCGTTGAGCCATGAGCTGCGACTGCATTTGGTTATGAGTTTTACGCGCAATCAGGGATTTTTGTTTGGCCGCGGTAACCAGCAAATAACGGCTGCACTGATAAGGCAGTTAACCGGACCGAATGACATCACAATAGTGGGTTCGCGGACTAAACTTGCTAGTTTGGATGGTCGCCCATTGTTGCTAGATACCGGTGACGCTGCGCTTGATCAAGAGCTGTCACGGGTCTATCCAATACTCACGGGTTACGATGAGTTTTTGCTTTATCGTGTAGCTCGGGACTTTTCCTAAATCAGCTAAACCCAGCGTTTGCCTTGCTCAAAAGACGAGGCCCTCCCTCCACTTACAAAGTTCATTAACGGTCAGAAATTGAAAAGAAACCTAGTTAGCTGGAGTGACTCTGTCCGCTAATCTCCTAAAAAACACCAAATGTCTGACTAAATGGTAAATAAGTTTTTGCTTCGTTGAGAATTATCTGACGTATTGATGATTGAGTTTTCGTGGAGAGAGGGTTAGTCCTGATTTTGGGGTTTCTTTGCGTTTTGCGGTCCAAACCGTCGGTGTCAAATAATTATTTTGTACTTAGGGGGATTTATGAGACGTTTCCGAAAGAAAGCGCTTAGCGCAGCCATTAGTTCTACTGTAGCACTGATGAGTATAGGCTCTTCAGCCTTTGCTCAAGAAGACATTATTGAGGAGGTATCGTAGTTGGTACCAATATTCCTCGCCCGATCTCTGACGCACCGCAACCAATCACTCGGATCGACGCACTCGACATTAAACTGTCCGGCGTCAACAATGTGTCTGACTTATTGCGTTCCTCCACATTTAACAGTTTCGGAAGTTTCCGCGAGCGATCTGGAAGCAGTTTTGGTCAAATCGCTACCGTCGACCTCAAGGGGTTGGGCTCTGAGTATACTGCTGTATTGATTAACGGTCGCCGGGTACCTGGTTCGCCGTTGACGGGAGAGTCAACTGTCGATCTAAATACTATCCCCCTTTCAGCGGTGGATAGCATTGAAATTCTGAAAGACAGTGCCAATGAAACCCCTCCACCTCCCTCACACTTCGGACGCCTGGAGCAATTACTGGAAAAAAGGGTTCTCCACCACTTTTGTCAGTGACGAGACCGATACTTACTCTGGCGCTACACGGGACCACTGGCTAGAGGTGTTTAGCCACCTTAATGTTGGCAACTCTGTGGTTGATCTAGGCACTGGTAACGGTGCGATTCTGGAGATTGGCATTTCCTCGGTCGGTGCCGATCAAAAGCAGCTGACATGGATTGCCGTTGATTATGCTGATTTAGCGAACTCTAAATTTTATCGAGGACATCCCGAGATACAAGTACACGATCACACCTCCATTGAAGACACGCCGCTAGCAGATGAATCAGTAGACCTTGCAGTCAGTCAGTTCGGTTTTGAATACTCCGATACGGAAAAAGCCTCAATCGAATTGTCACGTTTTTTAGCGCCTGGAGCGCGGTTTCGGGCTGCCATACACCACGCCGACTCCAGTATTTCTCTGCATTCTAAATCTGCACTCCAACAAATTGCCTGGTGTCAGCGCTCCGAGTTGACTCAAACTAGTGTAAAACTCCTCAGGCGATTAGTAAGTTGAATAAGTCCAATCGTGATCCACGGAGTGATCCCAGAGCTGAAGAGTTGAAATCCTTTTTTAACCAGATGGCTGAGCGCCTAAATGGATATGGCGATCAGATGCCCGATGCGAGTCATATCGGCTACTTTTTGAATGAACTCGGCAGCCGGTTTAACCCTGAGAGAGCGGGTGAGTTGAGTTTGCATCAAAAAATTGGAATTGTAGAGCAGCTTGAAATCGACACTCGGGGGTATGAGCGGAGGATGGTTTCGATGCTCAATGCCGGTCTTGATAATGCTGGAGTTGAGATGATCTGTGACCAACTCAGCTCTGCGGGGCTTAAGGTCGATCTTCCGGTAGCAATTGAGTCAGAGAGTGCGAAGATGGCCTGGAAGGTCGGAGCAACTAAATAGTTAATAGCTCTGCGCCAGAATACCCAGCTACAGAGTCTCTAGAATTTAATGCTTTTTGCGTTTGATTCACTACTTTATGCTGCGTGTTTCTGCTTGAAAGCACAATTCAAAGTGCGGTCCTTGGGGGTAATTGCTCGTTATATTAGATAGTTAGAGAGAGTTTGGAACATACCCGCTCTTGCATTTTTGTGTAACTAGCACACTGAAAATGGCGATGAAGCTGAGCAAGTCTAGCGACTTGCGCAGTGATACATATACCGGTATCGGCTCGGTCATAGCAGCGCAATTGTCATTGCCGGTAAGTATCGAGAAAGTCTTCCAGACGATTCATTGCTTCATGCAAATGTTCCACATGAGGCAAAAATACTACTCTGAAATGATCTGGTTTTTTCCAATTGAACCCGGTGCCTTGAACCAGCAATACTTTCTTTGCCAATAAAAAGTCTAAGACAAATTTTTCGTCATCAACGATGTTGAATTTGGCGACGTCAATTTTGGGGAATAAATATAGCGCACCCTTAGGTTTTACGCAGGAAATGCCGTCTATCTCGTTCAGTCTTTGCCAAGCAACATTTCTTTGTTCAAATAGACGCCCACCGGCTTGGGTGAGTTCGTTGATACTTTGGTATCCACCCAAGGCTGTTTGAATGGCATGTTGGGTGGGTACATTGGAGCAAAGGCGCATGGAGGCGAGAATGTCCAAGCCATCAATGTAGTCTTTAGCCCGGGTTTTGTCGCCGCTGACTACCATCCAGCCAGTTCTGAAACCAGCCACCCGATAGGATTTTGACAGCCCACTAAAGGTAAGAAACAACAAATCGTCGGCCAGTGAGGCCATTGGAATGTATTCTTCATCGTCAAACAGGATTTTGTCGTAGATTTCGTCAGCAAATACCACCAAATCATGGTCACGGGCTATGCCTGTTAGGCTCAAGAGCATGTCGCGCTGATAAACCGCGCCGGTGGGGTTGTTGGGGTTAATAACCACAATACCCCGGGTATTTGGCGTTATTTTACTGCGAATGTCTGCTAGATCAGGCTGCCATTGATCTTCTTCATCGCACAGGTAATGTACTGGCGTACCACCGCAGAGGTTTACCGCAGCACTCCACAATGGAAAGTCTGGGCTGGGTACAAGAATCTCATCTCCATCATTGACCATTGCCTGCATGGACATAACCACTAGTTCCGACACGCCGTTGCCAATATATATGTCTTCAACATCGACATCGTCGATTTGAATTTGCTGGCAATATTGCATGATCGCTTTGCGAGCCGAGAAGAGACCTTTAGATTCGCAGTAACCTTGGGAGTTGGGAATGTTGCGCACCACATCGCGTAGAATTTCTTCCGGTGCATTGAAGCCCCAGGGTGCAGGGTTGCCGATATTCAGTTTCAGAACCTGATTGCCTTCGGCTTCGAGCTGATCAGCAGCCTTTAAAATTGGTCCGCGAATGTCATAGCACACGTTTTCAAGTTTGGCTGACTTGATGATTGGGCGCTTGCCCGTTGGTGTGCTGTCCAATGTTTGATCTGTAGTCACGCGGCTCATGTGCTTTTCCTATTAAGCTCAGTCGGTAAAAGTATCCGATGTGGGCTAGTCTAAGGTGATGGCTTTAGCTTAGCATTAACAAAGTTGAATATTTTGGAGTTTCCGATGACTGATATTGAAAATAAAGACAAAGTGACCAAGACCGAGGAAGAGTGGCGCCAGATGTTGTCGACTGAGGAATTTGAGGTGACTCGGCTAGCCGGTACCGAAAGACCCTTCACCGGTGTTTTTTGGAATGAAGAGCGCGATGGCAAATATATGTGTAAATGCTGTGATAGCGAATTGTTTGATTCCACGACTAAGTTTGATGCGGGCTGTGGTTGGCCTAGTTTTTACGCGCCAGTAGAAAGTGATGCGGTAATTAACCACGAGGATACTAGCTTGGGTATGCGCCGTATTGAGGTACTTTGTGCCAAATGTGATGCACACTTGGGGCATGTGTTCCCCGATGGCCCAGAACCTACGGGCTTACGTTACTGTATGAATTCGGCTTCGTTGAACCTTGAACTGAACTGAACCGAGTTAATGAGGCCAAGAGATCTCAAATACATGAGAGGTATACGAGATCTAACGGCCGTTTTTGTACGTGAATAGATAGCAAGTTATTCGCGATTAATAATGAAGAGACTAAACCGCGCCTATACAAGTAGTGCGTGAGCATGGGAGAGGGAAATATGAGTCCAGCAGATATTGCAGCGGAAACCCCGCAAAAGATTGCCTACATTATGGCTGAGACAGGTGAGACTGTTACTTATTCAGA
>CAJJAQ010000119.1 GCA_905182095.1 uncultured Pseudomonadales bacterium
TCGCATAAATTCCTTGATCATATTCCTCTCAACATTAGGGCAGGTCAGCAAAGCATCAATGTTACTTGAGATTGGTTGGCCTTCTTAGTTACAATAGCTTATTGAATTGAACGGTGTTCATTGTCGCTAACCCAGTAGGTTAGATGGATGATGTCTTTCTGAAAGTTAGTTCCTATTGGGGGTGGGGTCATTACAACAGTAACTAAAACCGTGGACTATGGTTCATCGATGCCAAGAGCCGTACTCACTTGGTTGATTTATCCTGTGTGCGTTCTACTGCCTTTCGCGGTGGCATTGATGGTTATCGATCCGGGCAATCCAGCGGCCATTCTGCCCATCGGGATATTGAGTCTTTTTACCGCAGGCATTATGGAGTGGATACACCCCCACACGCTGCAGTGGCGAAAGTCACACGGTGATATCGCTACTGATCTAATTCATCAGTTCTTGTCCTTACCATTGTCGTTGTTGCTTCGAGCAGGTCTTATCTATTTGTTCTTCAGTGTAATTGCAGAGCCTGCTGGGTCATTTGTGTTGGTCGCGTGGCCAACTCAGTTACCAGTTTGGAGCCAAGTGGCACTTGGGCTTGTGGTGAGCGAATTCGGTACATACTGGCGTCATCGTCTCTTTCATGAATGGCATTTGGGGTGGAGGTTTCACGCGGTGCACCATAGTTCAAAACGCCTGTATTTTTTGAATGCGCCGCGCTTCCACTTTATTGACCTATGTCTTAGTGGTCTGGCATCCGCGATACCGTTGGCGTTGTTTGGTGCAACGCCAGAAGTGGTGGTTTTGGTGTCTTTGTTCACAGCCTTACACGGCAACTGGCAACACGCTAACGTCCGGTACAAGCTCGGGTGGTTGAACTGGATTTTTGCAGGTGCCGAATTGCACCGCTGGCATCATTCATCAATTATTCGACACAGCAACAGTAATTATGGCAACAACCTAATCGTTTTTGATATTTTATTCGGTACGCGCTGTATGCCAAAGTCTGCTCAAAATATCGACGAGTTCGGCTTGGGCGAGCACGATGAGATGTTCCCGCAATCTTGGTGGCATCAATCTCTGCTGCCGTTTCGCTGGCAGTCTATGCTGAAGTTAGGTAACTCTGAGAAAGAATAAGTGCCGCTGCCCTAGGTGCGTCTAGATATGTTCTAGACCGACTTTTTTAACACATTGAAATTGCTGTAGCAGTTGGTGAATGCTATCGATGCTTTGATAGAACAGAGGGTTTATGATTAAAGTATTGAGAATTTATACAATAGTTTTCTGCGTTCTACTTTTTCTCAGTGAGACGGCAGTATTGGTAATGACTGATAAGTTTTGGCTATTTTCAGTAGATGACTATATCGCGATTATAGTATTGCTGTTGTCGTTGCGTTCACTTCGGCTGCTCCAAGGGCAACTTTTGCAGCTGGTTACATGGGGATATTTGAGTGGCAAATTTTACACCTTAATATTTGTCCGCCTGAATCCCGCTATGGATACAAGCGAACCCGTATTGGCGCTCAGCGTTTTGCTGATCGAAGTATTAGCCGGACTTACCTTAGTCGCGCTATGTCTGCGAACAAGTATTGCCAGTTCTGCTAATCCTCTAAGGTAGTTGGTGCTTTGCTGCCGCAGCAAGGTTGAGCAAGGCATTGATGATTTAGCTTTTGCTTAGCTACAGCCTGTGCACGAATGCATCTTTCTTTGACAGCGGCGCTACCCAATTCAGCTGTTGCTTTAATCTTTGGGTAGACCGCCAGCTTGGTAGAATTATTCAGACTTTAGGTGTTTGAAAACTTGTTCTAACGCAGATGGCGACCCCATGGAGCCATCGCCAGATTTTGGCATGTCTCCATTTACAAAATCTGCCAGTGTGGCCTCGCCATCTCTAATATTTTCAGGGACCGGTGCATTCTCAACGCCCTCTAATTCTGTCGCAAATAACGGTGCTGATCGTGCCCAATTCAATCTAGCGAAGTAGCCACCGCCGGCTTCGTGAATGCTGGCTTGAGCTTGGCAACTTGAGTGTGCAAGCCATGCCACCATGGCTGAGACCTTGTCCGGGGAGAGCCGTTGCATAATCTCAGCGGGTGCACTGCGCGATGCAGGCTTGCCTTGTGAAATGCGACGTTCATTGACGGAGGATGCAAAATCTTGGGTCATTCTGGTGTCGGCCTGAGGAATCAAGATATTGCATTTAATATCTAATTTCAGTTTGCGCGCTTCAAAGGCAAGGGAGTTAGCTAGGCCAATTAACCCAGCTTTGCTTGCCGCGTAGGCCGCCACTCCAGCACCGTACATAGCCGGAGATGATGTCATTATGCAGCGGCCATATTGTTGTTCGATAAAGATAGGCCATACCGCTTTCATGACGCTGAAAACACCGGTTAGGTTAATATTGATCGTGCGCTGCCAAGATTCAAGGGTCAGTTCAGACCAGACCTCTGGAGTCAAAATTCCCGCATTATTGACAACGATATCAATGCGACCATAGGCCTGCATTGCCGCTGCAATAATGAGTTCGCCTTGCTCTACGGAATCATAGTTGGCCGCAGCTTCACCGCCCAATGCCTTAATTTCGGCGACTACTTCGTCAGCGACTTTGCCTTCTGCTTTGCCAGTGCCGTCGTAGGCCGTACCCAAGTCGTTGACGATGACTTTGCAGCCTCGTGACGCTAAGAGCAGCGCGTGTTGGCGCCCTAAGCCGCGTCCGGCGCCTGTGACTACTGCAACTTGGTCGGTGAATTCCAGTTTCTCTGTGTTGTTCATATGATGTCGATTCGGTGGAAATTTGAGGAACCGGGAGTCTAATGGAATTTGCTGAGGCAGTCATTTTGTTGAAAGTTGTTAGCGCGACGGAGCGTAGCTGATTAGAACTTGTTATGGATATTTCACCTCGGTCAGTGCTGGATAGCGCTAATTATTCTCTCTCCTGATGGGAAGCCGAGGGTGCGCAAGGCGGCGACGGAGAGTGCCTTTAGTAGGCGTGTCAGGATGCCTTAGTAGGGAGTTTGCAGCTCCCCGCCTGCTTTTGGTCCGGCGATGCATCGAAATTATCTTCGTGCATATCAAGCCTGGTCATCAAAGTAGGGCGCCGGGTTAAGTGCTTAAAGCAGACTCTAGCCAAAGCGTCCCTGTTAACGCACTCGATTAAGAGAGTGAAAATTGCCATTGGTAATGGCTGGCATCAAGACGAAATGCAGGTTTTACGCTAGGTGTCCAAGAATCGTCGCCGCCAACCCCCATGTGATAGCCATCAATGTAGACATATAGCCCTTCAGCAACGGTTAAGTCATGGGTATGTCGAGCTGCCGCCAACTGTGCCTGACCGTATTGACTGACGCTGAAATTAAAATGTCCTGTTATGCATAGATCACCTATGTTCAAAGTACTGACGTCACAGCGTAAGCCGTTTTCAGAGGGGAAAATATAGTTGGTGTGCATGGCGTTAACGGGTTGTTGCCATTGGCCAAAGTCCGCGCTCATTAATCGGTCAGGGTAATTTTCATGAGGCCCGCGACCAAACCAATTGATATCTTCTGTTATTTGGTTTGAGCGGAAACTTGCACCAACTCTGGGTATTGGCGGCATATCGCCGTTTACTTGCACTTCAATTGCAACCGTCATTGCACCGTCTAGCGTGAACTTATGTTGCCAGCAGGTTTTTATCTGAAGTTTGTCCTCATGATAGTGCCCGTGGTCCACCTCGAGTAAGCCAGCCTTATGATCGACGCGGATGTCTAAGCAGCGGTGTTGGAGATTGAAAATTCCCGCCTCTTGCCAGCGCGAGAGCCATGAATGTTTGTCTACGTGATAGGCCTGACTGGTGCCGATATCATTGTCTAAAGGGGCGCGAAAAAAATTATCTATCAACGGCTCAATTAACTGCTCCTTGCCGTTCTTAGTCCAACTGTCGATCAAGCCGCTGTTGCGATTCAGTTGCCAAGTATTAGGCCCTGCAATGACCTCATAACCTGTTGCGCAATCATTGATCGCAATAGGTTCTGCTATGAGCTTAGGCTGAACGTCAAGTTGCGACGGCAGCATGAATTGCCAGCGAGCCACCTCGTGACCTGCATCAGACCAATCGGTTTGATCGACTTGAGTAATCCATAGGTTTAACCAACATGGCTCCGTTACTGCCGGGGCCGCTTTAGTTAGCTGGATCTTGCAGGCAGTTGCGGGCGCCAACTCAAGGGCAATACTGTCTTGACCAAAACTATTTTTAGCCAAGTTGGGACTTTGGGTGACAAACTCCCAGTGCAAACATTCGTTATTACTTGCTCTAAATAGGAGTTCACTGGTGATAGTAACGGCCACATCGTGTTTGCTATGTAGGCGTGCAGTAAAAGGCTGCTGGCAGCGCTTGGCTTCAAATAATGTTGGGTGTGGTGTTCGGTCGGGAAAGACCAGACCGTTAATGCAAAACTGACGATCATTGATTTCGTCCCCAAAATCGCCACCATAGGCCCAGTAAGGTACGCCTTCGGCAGTAGTTTTATTTAGACCTTGATCCACCCAGTCCCATATAAAGCCACCTTGTACGCGTCGGTGTTCACGGAACATGTCCCAGTAATCAGAAAAATTACCTAAACTGTTGCCCATAGCGTGAGCATACTCGCAGAGAATGATAGGTCGTTCTTCATCCGCAAAGCCTACCCATTTATTTAAGGAAGGCTTATTGCCCAAGTCTGGATGTTGCAACGTCTCAGAGTCAGTTCTGGCGTACATAGGACAAATAATGTCGGTCGCATAGGTATCTGACCCACCGCCTTCATATTGAATAGGGCGAGAGGGATCTATGCGCTTGGTCCATTGATACATTGCGTCATGAACGGCGCCATAACCGGACTCATTGCCCAAGGACCAAAGAATAATACAGGCGTGATTAAAGTCCCTTGAGACCATTCTCACCATGCGCTCCAAAAACGCGTTGGCCCACATTGGGTCGTTGGCAAGTCGGCTCATTGGCGTCACGCCATGAGTTTCTATATTGGCCTCGTCCACTACATAAAGGCCAAGGCGGTCGCAAAGACGATAGAGCCCAGGCTGATGGGGGTAATGGGAGCAGCGTACGGCATTAAAATTGTTCTGTTTCATTAAGCGCAGATCCTGCTCAACCAGCGCCAGGCTTTCTGTATGACCTGTTGCGGGATCATGCTCGTGCTTATTGACCCCGCGCACCAACAGCGGTTGTCCGTTAACGCAGAGTTGGCCTGCGATGATGTCCACTGAGCGAAAACCCACATCATAGGCTTCGGACTCGATGGGCTGCTGCTTTGCATCCAATAAGGTGACGGTAAGTCGGTAGAGGTTTGGGCATTCAGCACTCCAGTGTTTGGGGCTGTGTACCGGGATCGAAAGGTGGCAGCGGTCTGTATAAGCACCTTTTTCGTCTATGTGACCCGTACCCACAGAGTGAACTTGTTCTAGTAATGCGGCACCGGCTAAATCATTTGCAGCATATAATGCTAAAGCGATTGAGCAATCTTCTGCATGCTCAGTTTGTACCTCTAGTTTAAGGAGGCCGTCTTCATAGCGATCGTCAAGGGTGGCCGTGACGCGCAGGTCTGTCATCCTAGAATGTGGCTTTCTCAGCAGTCGAACCGAGCGATAAATACCACTCAGATTCCACATGTCTTGGTCTTCCATATAGCTGCCGTCGCAGTGACGCAAGACCAAAACGCTGAGGGTATTCTGCCCACAGGCAATAACTTTACTTAAATCGAATTCTGCCGCTAACCGGCTGTCTTGGGAGTATCCTACCCAATGATTATTGCACCAAAGGTGGAATGCACTGTCTACACCATCGAATATCACCCGAACTTGGTCTTCCTTAGACCAACTATCTGGAATCGAAAACTTGCGTTGGTAGCAACCCGTTGGGTTTGCCTGGGGCACAACCGGCGGTGTGCAAGGGAACGGAAACTGCACGTTGGTGTAAATGGGGTGGTCAAACCCCTGCAGTTGCCAGTGGCCGGGCACCTGTAAGTCCTGCATGTCTGGCAATTCAGATGGCCAAGATGAGGGTACAGTCTCTACACTGTTAAACAGAGCAAACTGCCAGGTGCCATCCAGGGATAATATGGAGTCACTGAGGGCATCATTTTTTGCCGCATTTTCATCGCGCCAGCTGGAGAGAGGCGTATGAGCCGACATCCGGTGCTGTGAGGTTATATCTGGTGTTTGCCAAGCACGCTGAGTTTTAAAATCCATAAGAAGCACCAAAATTGAATAACGCTGAACAACGAAAGAATTGCGAAAGGAATATAGCAAATTCTCGGTAGCACATGGCGTGCCTTAGGCCAATAATTACCGCTCTAGGCTCAGGCCTACAAACTAGGCTATAGCTTTTAGATCAGGCTTTCAGATCAAGCTTTAGGCTAAGGCTCTTGCTAGGTGAGCCCAACTTGGGCTCTGGAGTGGTTTTTGAGGGTTTGTTAGGAGGCGTCTAGTTTGTGGGCATAGCTTGTGGACATAGGTTCTAGTGAATTTAGGTAAAGCCCATATAATCAAACTTGTTAACTTAAGCATTTAGCTTAGTACCTTAATAACTCAGAAGAGCATTCATGACCGAGCAGACAAAGTATTCATCGCTAGTTGGCAAAACCGTCTTTATAACCGGCGGTGCAACGGGTATTGGCGCGGCTATGGTTAGGGCATTTAGCGAACAGGGGGCCAATGTTGCATTTGTAGATTTAGATGGCGATGCAGCCAACGTTCTAGCCGCTGACCTAGAGCAAAGTACTGGCATGCGCCCTTGGTTTAAGCAACTGGACGTCACCAACGTGGCTGTCCTGCAATCTGCTATTCGTGAATCTGCAACAGAGTTAGGGCCGTTGCATACATTGGTCAACAATGCGGCCAATGATATGCGGCATACACCAGCAGATGTCACACCTGAAAGCTGGCGAGACACTATGGCCATTAATCTTGACGCGACCTTTTTTGCCGCGCAAACCGCAGCAGAGTTGATGGCAATGTCGGGTGGTTCAATTATTAATTTCAGCTCTATTAATGCGTTGCTTGGCCCGGCCAACATGGCAGGATATGTTGCAGCCAAGGCCGCTATTGTGGGGCTGAGCAGATCTTTGGCGAAGGACTTTGGCGGTTCTAATATCCGCGTAAACGCCATTTTACCGGGTTGGGTTGTTACCCAGAGGCAACTTGATACTTGGTTGACCGCCGAGGCAGAGGCTGCTTGGATGGAACAAGTTGCGCTAAAGAAACGTTTGTTGCCAGTGGATGTGGCCAATCTTGCTTTGTTTTTAGCTGCCGACGACAGCGCTATGATAACGGGCCAAAGTTTAACTATTGACGGTGGTCGAACTTAAAGTTTAGTCCTCAGAAGTGGTGCGGTTGGTGCATTAAAATATTGCCCAGAGCTTCTTTCCTTTTGCTTCTTCGGAAGTCTTAATGCGCCATGATTACGCTTGGTCCTTTCTAATTCCCACATTTAGTTAGGCTCGCTTAAGTATCTGTAGTTTTATCTAACTTGTAACTTTTCACTACTATCAGACAGCGACGCAACGGCAGGTGTGGCCTTTATCCGTTGTTTCTTTTAGTAGTTATCGTCGTAGTTATTCTTGTAGTTATCGTTGTAGTTATCGTTGTAGTTATCGTTTTAGTTATCGCGGTACTACGTCGCCTTGCAATGTCGCTCTTCGCCCCTCTTAAATTAGTTTCGTAGATACCGTGTTGGCGGAAGCCAGAATTGGTTAAAAGGGCATAGCACTGCGCCACAGAACTTGCCGAAAAATGCAAAAATAGACCAAAGTTAGATTTACAGTCGGTATAATTTTTGCCGGTTTAGTTGCAGTATAATTTTAAGGGTGGAAGCACTTGTTGCATTACGCGGTTACAATTTTTATCAGTGCTTTTTTGTTGTTCCAAGTTCAACCGATGGTGGCTCGTTTTATCCTACCTTGGTTTGGGGGCACATCTTTGGTGTGGACAACGTGCATGTTGTTTTTCCAAATTGTTTTAGTGCTAGGGTATTCCTATTCTCATTTCATTAGCCAGCGGTTAGTGCCCAGGCGCCAATGGATTATTCATAGCGCACTACTAATTATTGCAGCACTTTGCTTGCCCATCCAACCAGATGATTCTTGGATGCCTGTTGATGGGTCGGCGCCGACCTTAAGCATTCTGCTGCTTTTGGTTGCCTGTATTGGCGCTCCGTTTTTTATTCTTTCCACCACCAGTCCCTTGATTCAGTCATGGCAAAGTCGCACGCATCCAGATAAGTCGCCATACCGACTGTTTGCTCTTTCAAACGCAGGATCTTTACTCGCACTAATTTCCTATCCATTTTTGATTGAGCCCTATTTTTCCTTGTCCAATCAATCCACTATTTGGTCAGTGGCATTTGTTCTTTTTGCCTTATTGATTGGAGTATTGGGCTATAAATACCAAAAGGTATCGCCTGCTCTAATTCAAAGCACCTCAGACCTTGGGGAGAAGGTTGCCACTCCGCCGAGAAGTATTACGGCACTCTGGTTGATTTTGCCGACCCTCGCATCTACAGCATTGCTAGCCACTACCAATTTAATGACTAACGAAGTGGGTGCAGTGCCATTTCTTTGGATACTACCGCTTTGTCTGTATCTCATTTCCTTTATTATATGTTTTGAGCACTCACGATGGTATTTACGAAAACTATATTTCCCATTGTTTCTAGTTTCGACGGTTTTATCCTGTTTTGTCCTAGAAGCGGGTAACGCAGCCCCCATTATTTTCCAAGTGATTGCTTATTCTATGGTTTGTTTTAGTGCATCCATGTGCTGTCATGGCGAGCTTTCTCTGATCAAACCAGCCGAATATTATTTGACCAAATTCTATCTTTTGGTAGCTGTTGGTGGCGCTCTGGGCGGTGTTTTTGTTGCCATAATTGCTCCCCAGATATTTTCAAGTATTTACGAATATCAAATTTCGTTAATTTTGATTCTCATCATTTATTTAACCAGTATCGCTAATGAGAACCTAAGACACGCTAGTCAACCACAACGAAAAACCTACGCTCGAAGTAAATTTATTGTTCTTTTATTGATTATCGGTAGTGCGGCCAGTGGTATCTACATTGCGATCTTTTCGCCAGACGCGCTACTAGCTTATTACCACTTTCAAATTCGCCTGCTGTTTGTTTGCGTTCCTTTGCTTCTGGCGTGGGTTGCTTTTCAATCTGGCGTTGGTTCTTTGGTTAGTATTACAAAAAGTTCGTTGCGGGTTTTCCCATTACATTTAGTCTTTGGGTTGGTTACATTATCAATCGTTATCACCTCCATAGACCGTCAATTTCTAGAAACGACTACTGTTATGCAGGATAGAAATGAGTACGGAATACTGACAGTCAGAGATTTTGCTAAGCTGCGCACGCTCAATAATGGTCGAACCTTGCATGGATCTCAAAGCATTGATCCATCTATTCCTCTTACACCTACTTCTTATTATTCTGCTTCCAGTGGACTTGGTAAATCTATTGAGTTTTTGCATGCATCAGAAAACATTGCGTTAGAGAACAAAATTTCTATGGCTGCAGTTGGGCTTGGCGTGGGCACAGTCTGCGCATGGCTTAACAAAAACGACACCATTCATTTTTATGAAATTAATCCGCTTGTTGTAGATGTCGCAAAAAACCACTTTTCCTTCTTAGATCAATGCAAGGGAACCGTTGGTGTAACTTTAGGTGATGCCAGATTGCAGCTTCAGTACTTGGCTGCAAGCAAGGACAAAGTTGCCTATGACCTAATCATTGCCGATGCTTTTTCAAGTGATTCCATTCCTATGCATCTATTAACAATTGAGGCATTTGAAATTTACCAAAGCAGCTTGGCTGAAAATGGCATCTTAGCCATTCACACTTCAAATCGATTTATGCGACTTGAAAACCTTGTTAAACGCATGGCGCAAGAAATTGGCATGGATGCGTTGCTAGTTGTTGATAAACCAGAATTCGGCTCAGTGGCGAATAGCAGTAGTTGGGTACTTGTTACAAAAAATCAAGCATTTATCCAACAGTTGCCAAGCGAAATCATTGATAGCGATTGGCCGGCTGAACGGTTTACCGCCTATTGGACTGACGACTTCTCTTCCATTGTTTCAGTCATAAATTGGGACAGGGAGTTAGGTTGGCTAACTAGAATTCTGCGCGAAAAAGGTTGGATAATTTAGCAGCTTTATAGACGAGATCATGCAGTTACTAAGCAGTTACTAAGCAGTTACTAAGCAGTTACTTAGAAGCTACCCTGCGCTGCCTAGCTGTCGGATTCTTGGCAACCATGGTCATAAGCAAAACTTGAATTGTTGTTGCTTCTTCAATGGGTTATTTATAATGTCCATTACCCGTTTTTTTGGCTTCACTGCAGTTGGCCTACGCCCATTCCTTAACTGCCAGTGTCGTTGCAATAAGAAGCAAAAAAAGAAAAATCAAATGCTGCAATGTCTTGTTTCATAGTAATGAAGGTAAACGTGCATTTGCAGTATTGTGCTTAATGTTTGCGGTTATTGATCCTGCATCAGCATACTATGTGAACCTCTGCATATGAAATTTAGTCGCTTAGGTAAGTTTCTGAGAAAGCAGTAAAAGTAAGTTCCTATAGATTGAAAATATTAAAAAATGGTGGTGCTAATGAGGCGGTTGAGGTGAAACAGGCGGAAGAAACTATGAAAAAGGTGGTCCTTGTTAGCGGCGGCTTTGATCCACTGCACTCCGGACATATTGCCCATTTTGAGGCAGCGAAAAAGTTCGGTGATAAATTGATAATTGCGGTAAACAGCGATGAATGGCTGACTCGTAAGAAGGGCAGGCCGTTTATGCCGTTTGAGGAACGGGCCAATATAATCAGCAACCTGCGCATGGTTGATGAAGTATGGGAATTTAACGATGACGATGACAGTGCTATAGATGCGCTCGTGCGCGCTAAAGCATTTTTTACTGAGGCGACGATCGTTTTTTGTAATGGAGGAGACCGGCAACAGAATAACATTCCAGAAATGAGTGTTGGTGGAATAGAATTCGTATTCGGTGTGGGGGGTAACAATAAAGCCAATTCTAGTAGTTGGATTTTGCAGGAGTGGCAGCACCCCTCTAAAGATAGAATTTGGGGTAAGTACCGTGATCTATTTCGCGACACCGCGGTAAAGGTAAAAGAACTTATAGTCGAACCTGGGAAAAGTATAAGTTACCAGCGCCACTTCAAACGCAGTGAAATTTGGTTCGTCAGTAAAGGCGCGTGCGAAGTAAAGCTTGGTATAGATACCCACCACCCCGAACTGTTTGAAACTGTCCAACTTGCAAGAGATCAAGTGATCAGAATTGGCGTTGGAGAGTGGCATCAAATAATTAACGATATTAATAACCCTCCATGCCATATTGTTGAAATACAATATGGTGAGGAAACATCTGAAGAGGATATCGAGCGGTTATTCCAATAATTCTCGATATTCAAAAGTGCGACCCACTCTTTTTACCTCGGTGTATGCAATGACGATATGAAGGTGCGGCTGACGTACGATATGAAAGAGGAACTCTAGGGAACATTATGACGTTGAAGGGGTGTATAACAGTTCGTCTCCAAGGACGGCGCAACATTGGCACAAAGATGAGCGCGTGGATGCTTTGTTAAATACCAGGTGAACAATCAAATTGCTGGGTTTCAAAAATGAAACAAGCTTGTGCCGTCTAACAGTTTCTTTACCGTCTTTAATTACTCCATTGCATAGTGGTTTTCTTTATCAATCTCAACGCTGGGAGTAAATTCAAAATACGCCTAAATGGAAGTTATTTAGTCGCACCGTGGAGTTAATTTGTAATGACGTCTTGCACAAGACAATTAGCCAGAGAAACAGTAACCTTTGTTTGTCTTTGGGCAAACGCCGCTTAGGGCGCAGCTAAAAATCTCGCTTCATGTCTCTGCGATAACGACCGAGTTCGGCATTCTCAGTGGCCGGTTTACACTTTGAGTAATAATAAAACCTAGTGTCATACCTCTAGTCTTTGTCGAGCACATTCAATGCCGCCCTTGCGCCGATGAACAAAACACTTGGTGCGATAAAAATACTCGGCAAACCATGCAAAAACCCAATCACACTCAACCAGTCAGCGGCGCCAAGCGGGCTGTCGCCAAACGTCAGCGACCGATTCGCCGAAGCGTTGCCTATCCAATAAAAGGCGGTGAAAGACCAACCTACGTAAATCAGCCCCATGCAAAAAATGCATTCATGCGCCCACTGAGTTCCAACTTAGGCATCGCCAGCGCAATGATCACAACCAACATGCCGTTGGTGATACCACCTGTATGAGCACGCACCCAGCCGTCTACGCTGCCATAAACTGAAAAGTCGGCAATGCTACCCGGCCAATATTCAAAACCACCAACCAGTGAAAAAATCAACATAAAGCCGGCAATCAGACCAATGGCCATAACCAGAAAGCCATGAGCGATCATTAGTTATTGATATCGTTACATAATTTTTCTTTACTTAAGTGGCACTAAAAGGAGCGGGCATAATTGGATGTTGGGTATCGATCAATGGATGATTCACATACCTGTTTTTTGATTGCCGGAGTACCCACGTTGTAGTCGTGGTCTACCCATATCCATCTACAGGCCGCCGATGCACTTACGGAGCTCAACAGCAGAAGAGCAGTAATAATTAATCTCATTTCTTATCCTTGCGTTGAATGGTGTTTAAACATGGGCCAGAACTTCCCTAAATTCAGGCATTTAGCTCTTAGGCGTAGGAGGTTAACTCGCATAATTTGAACAACGCTGAAGATCCAAGAGCCTCACCCTATTTAGTTATATATATAAATTAGTTGGTGAAGGCAGGTAGGTACTGGGAAGCCGTTCCATTAGTAGTACGGATAAGAGATAACCCCTTCCAAGATGTACTCATAACATTAAGGAGCTGTCTTACAAGTCTGACCAAGAATATTGCAGTAACAAGTAGGCCCTTTTGATTACCCAGACTTTTATTAGCCTAATGGGCTTAACTAGTAATCTATTGACTACCGTAAGGAAAAGTTATCTTATCTAGTGATGCGTATTAGTACCGTTGTCAAATACTTAACCTTTATCTCCACATTGATGTTGCTAAACGCGTGTGGTGGCGGTGGTTCGTCTGCTGTTCCTTCTCCTACTGTTTCTATGTCAAATGCAAGTGGAAGTTCTATTGAACTTAACAACTCCCTAGATTTATCTTGGTCTTCAACTTCTGCAGAGTCTTGTACGGCCTCTAATGGCTGGTCAGGTGTTAAATCCACAAGTGGCTTTGAGGCGTTAACGCTCTCCGCTCTAGGTGATCAGACATTCACTCTTACTTGCCGTAACAGCTCAGGATCTACCAGCCAAAGCGTTGAAGTAGAAGTCTACAGAATCGTAACTGGCGTGGTTGTAGACGGCTACATCACTGGATCTTCAGTGTTCTGTGATACTAATGGCAACTTCGTCCTAGATGCTGGAGAAGAGTTTGTAATCAGTGCAAGTGACGGTAGTTTTTCAGTAAGAGCGGGAGTATGTAATCTGGTGAGCCTTGGTGGCTTTGATACAGATATGAACAACGCCCTAGATGATCTGTTGCTTGTAACGCCACTGAGGGACTCTCAAGCAGTAGCAGTAGTCAGTCCAATTACTACCATTGCATCTTTTATGGAAAACCCAGAAGACTTGAACGCTATCCTAGGCGTTGATCCTTCTATTGACCTAATGACAA
>CAJJAQ010000120.1 GCA_905182095.1 uncultured Pseudomonadales bacterium
TGGCGTATGTTTCCTGATGGGCAAGATCCGAATAGCTGCAAAATGGTGCTGTCTATGTACACACCAGAGCTCGTCACTAGCGACAGTGCGCAACGCCACTGGGAAAAAAATTTACGCTTGGCACTAGACACCGTTGAGGCAGAAGACCTCATGCTAGGAGAAAAAATTCAGCGCGGATATCAAAGTGGCGCTCAGGCATTTGTTACTTATGGGCGCAACGAGGTGGCGCTTGCCCATTTTCACGCAAGCCTAGACAAAGCATTGGCAGTTGACGACAAGAAAACTTAACTGACCCGTAAGGGTGGCATCAGCGCCACTCCAGCGAACCGACCACTTTTAGCGCCTGATAGTAATGACAATCGCTTTGTGAAATGGAGCGGTTGATTAATGCGCGTTGTTTTAAACACCCAAAAAATGCGACTTCACTCAGCGTCTAGCACTAGGGCCAAGGCTATTGCAAAAATTTTGAAAAAATATCCATAAAAAACGGTTAGAAAGGTTATTGCAGCAGTGGGCCCAATATTGCTTAGATCGGCTCTATTTTCCGCAATACCGATGGCGCCAACCAACAACTCCAACCAACAACCCCAACCAACCAAAGCACACAGCACCAGCGCCTAGGTTGGCGATCAAGTTGGTGGTACCGTCTTAGCCAGCGCAAAGCCCACCGCACCTAATACCACTAAAAGAGAGCTGATCGACTCAATAAAGGCAGGGATCCCAGCTGCCATGTCTATCACCCAAAGTGTTAGCGCCGTACAAATTACTAATCCCAAAATTTTAGTAATATTATTCCCCATTTATTATTATTCAGAGCATGTGCTCATCGCTGTTAAAGAGCGGCAAAGCAGCGTCCCCTTCGGCAAACACAATTCCCAAGACAATTGATACACCAACTTTTTGGTGGAGCTAACCAACGTGAATCACCTACCCCTCTTACTGTCCCCTCTTATCAAACAAAAAGGAGCAAAAAGCCCCGCCCACTGATCCGCGCAAGCAGTGCGGTGAGTATGAGGTGGCGATGCCAGAAAATTTGTCTGTATACAAAGCTCACTTTGCGTATATTGCCGCACCAGACTCAATCACCTTTTGATCAATCAGCGGAGCAGTACGAATGGGAAGATTACAAAGAGACTATGCAGGCCCTGTTGCGCCAGTCTCTACATTCCTACACGTATTGTATCGCCACGGTCTAACCATGGGCATCTTTGCCTGCTCGACAGCTTGGCTCCTTTCAACACCGACCGTGTTCTGGGATGCAATGGCAGGTTTTTCTGCCAGTCCTGCAAAATACCCCCTAGTTTTACTGGCAATTCTCGGATTTTTCTATGCAGTTCTAATGCGCAAGGGATTAACCTTAAATTCCATACAAGGATTCTGGATTGCCTACCTACTCTACATATCCACTGTGGAAGAACTGGCCTTTAGGCTTTTTCTGCCCCTTGTATTGGAATCATCTACAGGCCCAATTGCAGCCGTTGTGCTAAGTAATTTTCTGTTTGCCGGGCTGCATTACTTTACTCTACGCTGGAAATGGCAAAACTGCCTTTTCGCCTTTTTAGGAGGAATAGGTTTAAGTCGACTGTTGGATAATTCGGGCGATTTAACACTGCTGATACTGGTGCACTTTGTCGCCACATTTCTGAACACTCCTTCCCAGCCAGGAACAGTAAAGAAGTAGGCTAATACTCAAACCGGCTGAATTTGCCCGATGAACGCTGCTTTCTCCATTCACAAACGCAAAGCCATCAGCCCCTGGCCCCTGCTCAAAAAAAACGAATACAAAATTATCTGCGCAATAGCCCAGCTTTTAGCTGAAAGAGCATTTCAAACTTAACCACGTAACCCAGAGCCTCAGACAAAAAAGGTGCTTTCGATATTCGTTGTTGCTCTATTGATTCGCAGTGACTTTCATTTTTAAAGTTATTACTATGCTTTTTAAAGTAACTATAAGAACTTGAATATGGATCCACGCACCCAACACCTGCTAACCGCCCCGCCGCTACCTCTATTGGCGCGAATGGCTACACCAAGTACCTTGGCATTTTTGGTCCAAGGCGTGGTTAGCCTAGCCGAGGTCTGGTTTA
>CAJJAQ010000121.1 GCA_905182095.1 uncultured Pseudomonadales bacterium
ACCAAGCGAACCCGTCGTGGAATATAACCGTCTATCCGGTTGTCTCGGTAAAACGGTCAAAAAACAGTGTACAAACCTGTTTCGCTAGGGAAAGTCTTTTGTTGAAACTGAGCGAAGGCTAAATGATTCTAAATACCTTGGTTTCTGCCATAGGCTTAGAACGTGTCCTTTTTCGGGTCTCCCGTATGTAAATGAATAAATTGGTTAAGAGTATAATGAACGCGTTCATTTAAGAGGCCGTTCTGCTAGCCTCCTGCGTTAATTGACTTTTCAGTGAGTTGTAATGACATTCTGATAGTCAGCCAGGCAGAAAGCTAAGTGACTAACGGCTAGGCCAGTAATAAAGAGGCGCAGAACAATCGTATTAACTTAGCAATAATTTAGAACGACTAATTAGAACGACCAATTAGAAAGACCAAAAAGAAGCAAGAAGAACCAAGAACAACAACCAAATAGAATAAATGGAGTCGAAAATGTCCAAAGGACATACTTTACAAGATCCTTACCTCAATGCCCTGCGCAAAGAGCGAATCCCAGTCTCAATTTTCCTTGTTAACGGCATTAAGCTTCAGGGCCATATCGAGTCTTTTGATCAGTTTGTGATTTTGCTTAAAAACTCAGTTAGCCAAATGGTTTATAAGCACGCAGTTTCGACAGTTGTGCCAGCGCGCAATGTTAAACTTGCGGATTCGGAAGAAGAGCAAGAATGAGCTTTCACGGGCGTTGGTTAAAGACCGAGCCTAGACCCCTTGCGCAAATTTATTTACATCCACCAAGGATGTCGAGCGGTAGCGATGTCTGAACCTCTAGCAAGTCTCAAACCGCGCAGGGGAGTAATAGTAGAAGCAAGAGACTACACACCTGTGGCCTACTTAAAGGTACGCAGTGCTACGAAAGCAATTCAGGCAACTAACCCATAGGTGGCTTGAACGAAGTGACCTCCATGAGTAGGAGAAGTGATGCCAGAGCTGATCTCCCCATAGTGATGAACCCCGCTATCTTTTCGAGGGTAACTTTTCTCTTGAAATTAGAATATTCACCACCATCTATTCCCAGTGACCAGAATTCGGCTTAAATCCTTCTCTGATGGAACGCCGGCATGTGGCAAGCAATTTATAGTTCCCAACGTCAGCACAATCTTTATGAACACCTATGTTATTTGATCGCCCCGAAGCGGGAAGACGTACTTTGTTGCTGCAAGTTGAATTGCGCAAAGCTGATAACCCTGATGGTGACGAGCTTGCAGAACTGGCGCGCTCTGCCGACCTCATTGTTGTAGATACAATAGTTGCGCGCCGGGAGACACCGGATTCACGTTGGTTTGTGGGTAGTGGCAAGGTGCAAGAGATCAAGGCGCAACTTGCTTACACTGATGCGGAAATATTACTCACTAATCATGATTTGTCGCCCGCTCAGCAACGGAATTTAGAGCAGGAATTAGATTGTCGTCTAATTACCCGTACAGAACTTATTTTGACAATTTTTGCCGAGCGCGCGCGTAGCCATGAAGGGCAGTTGCAGGTTGAATTAGCTCAACTCAAGCACGCTCAGACTCGTTTGGTCCGTGGGTGGACCCACCTTGACAGGCAAAAAGGTGGTATCGGTTTGCGCGGGGCAGGCGAGAAACAAATTGAATTAGACCAACGCATGTTGGCCGAGCGTCTTAAAGCCACAGAGCAGAAACTTAGCGATGTGGCCAAGCGCAGGGAACAAAATAGACGTGGGCGAAATCGGCGCGGCACACCCACCGTGTCATTGGTGGGTTACACTAATGCCGGCAAGTCTACGCTGTTCAACTTGGTTACCAATGCTGATGTTTTAGCCGAGGACAAGTTGTTTGCAACGCTAGACCCCACAATGCGACGTATAAATGTGCCGGGTGCCGGTGAAGTTGTGTTAACTGATACAGTAGGTTTTGTCAGTGCATTGCCTCACGCTTTAATCGAAGCATTTAAAGCAACTCTTGAAGAAGTGGTACACTCTGACCTGCTTTTGCACGTGATCGACATTGCCGACCCTAATTGGCAAGAGCGGGTTGAGCAGGTGGAAGCGGTATTGAAAGAAATAGGTGCTATTGAGGTGCCTAGTATCAGAGTCATGAATAAGGCTGACTTGCTTTCGATAGAAGAAAGAGCGCGCTTTGAGCATTCGGACCGTTTGGTTTCTGCGGCTAAAGGCGAAGGGTTAGACGAATTGATGCAGTTTATTGGTGGCGCTCTAGGCGTTGTTGCACCTCATGAGGTGCTACTGGGTCCCGGAGATGGTAAAACTCGCGCCTGGCTCTATCAATCAGGTGCGGTTTTAGATGAAACTATGCTGACAGATGGTAGTGTGCAGCTTACAGTACAAGCTGACGAGCAATTGCTCGGCCAGCTTAAGAAAAATTCAAATGTGCAGTTACAGGAAAGTGTTACTAAGTAAGTACGATTAACAAAGTACTACTTAGCAGACGCTATCCAAATGATGAGTGCGCTGTTGTGTAAAGCAAATCTGCTTGATGCAACGGTGCAGTTAGAGAATGTTATTTAATGCAAATAAAAACGATGCGGAGCAAATAATCATGGCTTGGAATGAATCAGGCGGTGGAGACAAGGACCCTTGGGGTAATCGCGGAGAGCAAGGTCCGCCAGATCTCGATGAAGCAATACGTAAATTACAGGGCCAATTGTCCGGCTTGTTCGGCGGTGGAAAAGGCCCCGGCGGCGGCGGTATATCCGCTGGCTCAATTAGCTTGTTGATTATCGTATTAGCGGGTCTATATGTATTTAGCGGTGTTTATCAAGTCGACGAACAGGAAAGAGGTGTTGTCTTTCGCTTTGGTAAGTTGATGGACGAAGAGGTAACGCCAGGTCTCCATTGGAATCCGCCGTTAATTGACCAAGTGCAATTGGTCAATGTGACCCAAGTACAGTCGCATAGCCACCAAGCGTCCATGCTGACCAAGGACGAAAACATTGTTGATATCAGTCTTACAGTGCAGTGGGTCATTGCCAGTGCTGCGGACTATTTGATTAATGTTCGAGATCCGAAGAAAAGTTTGGATCAAGCCACTGAAAGTGCTCTGCGCCATGTTGCAGGGTCGGCTACCATGGACCAAGTCATTACTGATGGTCGTGAAGCCATTGCTATAGAGGTGCAAGAACGCCTGCGCAGTTATCTGAAAACCTACGGTACAGGTATTGATATTACCAAGGTCAACATAGACCGAAGTGCGCCACCAGTGCAGGTTCAAGATGCATTTAATGATGTGCAAAAAGCTAAAGAAGATCAGCAAAAGTTCATCAACCAAGCTACAGCTTACTCGCAACAGATAGTGCCTGAAGCGCGTGGTAAGGCTCAACGCCAACTCGAAGAAGCCCAAGCGTACCGAGATCGTGTTATTGCACGCTCTGAGGGTGAAGCAGAACGCTTTGAGAAGTTGCTTAATGAGTATGCACTGGCCAAGCAAGTAACCAGAGATCGCCTGTATATTGATGCGCTAGAAAAAGTCTTTAAGAATGCCAGCAAAGTGATGGTAGACATTGAAGGCGGAAATAATATGATGTATTTGCCCTTAGATAAGCTTACCCAGCAGAGTGGCGGTAATAACGGCTCCTCAAACGACATTATTGCTTTGCGCCGCGAGATGGAGCAGTTGCGCCGCGATGTGGGTAATGGTCGATCTAGTTCAAATAACAGAAACAGAAGTAATTAGGAGAATTTGAGATGCCTACAAAAACCTTATTATTCGTCGTCTTAGTTCTGTTAGGCGTGGGACTGTTTAATCAGACCGCCTATAGAGTGTTAGAAACCGAAAAAGCCATTTTGCTTGAATTTGGTAATCTTGTTGACGCTTCCATCCAGCCGGGTCTGCACTTCAAATTGCCAGTGGCTGAAGAAGTGAAGAAGTTTGATGCACGAGTGCTGACTCTAGATTCTAAAGGTGAGACCTACTACACCATAGAAAAGAAGCCGCTCATCGTAGACTCCTTTGTGAAATGGCGTGTGGCCGACATTGAGAAATTTTACACAGGCACCTCTTTCGATGAGCGCCGCGCAGAACGCTTGCTGCAAGAGCGAATGAACGAAGGTCTGCGTAACCAGATCAGTAGACGTGATATGCATGAAGTTATTTCTGGTCAGCGTGATGAATTGATGAGTGACCTGAAAAACGACCTTGACCGCGTTATGCGTGAGTCAGTGGGCGTTGAAGTTGTGGATGTTCGCGTAAAGAAAATCGACTTACCTTCTGAAGTGTCCAGCACCGTTTACGAGCGTATGAATTCAGAGCGAGAGATTGAAGCACGCCAGTACAGAGCAGAAGGGCAGGAAAAAGCCTTGGCCATTCGCGCTAAAGCGGATCGTGATGCAGTTGTACTGGAAGCGGAAGCCTATAGAGAAAGTGAACAATTGCGCGGTGATGGTGATGCAAAGGCAGCAAATGTTTACGCAAGTGCCTATAATAAAGACCCTGAGTTCTATAGCTTTTATCGCAGCATCAATGCATATAGCGAAGTATTCAATAATAAGAGCGATTTGCTTGTACTTGACCCAAGCAGTGACTTCTTCAAATACCTACAAAGTGGCGACGGTAAAAACCGCTAGCCCGTAAATATAAGAAATAGATGAGTACACATTGGCGTCTACCTCGAGGGGTAGACGAACTTCTACCGCCTCGCGCATGGGATTTAGAGATCCTACGGAGGCGCGTACTCGACGTCTTTGTAGCTTGGGGCTTCGACTACGTGGACCCTCCACTGATCGAATACCTAGATGCACTACTTGTCGGTAGTGGCGAGGATCTTGATCTGCAAACTCTAAAGGTTGTAGATCAAGTCAGCGGTCGACAGCTGGGTGTTCGTGCTGATATGACCTCCCAAGCAGTTCGTATCGACGCACACAGTATTATTACTGACGGCGTGCAGCGCCTTTGCTATGCCGGTCCAGTTGTATTTGCCAGTCCACAAAATTCCCAAGACTCTAGAGTGCCACTTAAAGCAGGCGCTGAAATTTTTGGTGCGCCAAGTTTGGTGGCAGATGCAGAAGTTATAGCGCTGATGCTCGAAGTGATGCGCATCGCAGACATTCAGCAACCTGTGCTATTGCTGGGACACATGGGCATTTACCGCAATCTGGTTGCGGAGTTAATCAGCGCAAAAATTCTCCGTAGTGAAGATCAACAAGAACTCTTTAAACGTATTCAGCGCAAGGGTGAGTCCGACATTATCAATCTGTTGGGCGATTCTAAGCAGGCGCAGATGATGGCAGCATTGCCCAATCTTATGGGGGATGTAAGTGCTCTAGACGAAGCTCGGCGAGTATTGGCTAAAGCGTCAACTTCGGTACACGAGGCTCTAGATGAATTAGCTACTCTTGCGAACATGATCACCATTCATCAAGCCGATGTTGATCTGAGAATTGATGTGTCCGAGTTGTCGGGTTATGGCTATCACAATGGGCCAGTGTTTGCGGTTTACCACCCTCAGCATGGTCAGGCGTTAGCCCAAGGCGGGCGGTACGATGGCGTTGGTAAAGTGTTTGGTAGAGCCAGGCCTGCTACTGGTTTCGATATCAGCTTAAAGCAATTACTGGGGGGGAACTCTACGCCAGAACCCGTATATTTTGCCCCTCATGTCATAGAAGGGCAGCGCGCCAGTCTATTTGCTGCAGTTGCGAAGCTCAGAGAGCAAGGGCACCGAGTTGTTGTTGCCTTGTCAGTAGATGAGGTCGCGCCCAATAACTGCGTAGGTAGGTTAGAAAATCAATCCGGTCAGTGGCAAGTGGTCACGTAAAAATGAGTAACACTCAGAGCATAATTAAGGTGAAAGAATGGGACGTAATGTAGTCGTCATCGGCACTCAATGGGGTGACGAAGGCAAAGGTAAAGTAGTAGATCTGCTTACTGACGAAGTCAGCGCTGTGGTGCGATTTCAAGGTGGGCACAATGCCGGGCATACGTTGGTAATAGATGGCGAGACTACAGTACTACATGTCATTCCTTCGGGAATATTGCACGAAAATGTGCAATGTGTAATTGGTAATGGTGTTGTATTAGAGCCCCACGAGTTACTCAAAGAAATCAACATGCTGGAAGCCAAAGGGGTCCCGGTTAGAGACCGGCTAAAAATTTCTCCGGCCTGTCCGCTGATTTTGCCTCACCACATTGAATTAGATTTAGCCCGCGAAGAAGCACGTGGCGCAAAGAAAATTGGCACTACCGGTCGGGGTATTGGACCAGCGTATGAAGACAAGGTGGCGCGTCGTGGGTTGCGTTTAGGTGATATGTTTTATTGGCAAAATTTTGCTGACAAGCTTGCTGAGGTCACCGAATACCATAACTTTATGTTGACCAACTATTATAAGAAGCCCGCAGTAGACTTTGCCAAGACCCTCGAGGATTGTGCTGGCGTGGCAGAAGAGATTAAGGCGATGGCAGCGGATGTAGTGCCACTTCTTCATGACATGCGCGAAGCAGGGAAGAATATTTTGTTCGAGGGTGCTCAGGGCGCCATGCTCGACGTGGATTTAGGGACCTATCCGTATGTAACTTCCTCTAACACTACAGCCGGCGGTACCGCGGTAGGCACTGGGTTTGGGCCAGCTTATTTGGACTATGTGCTAGGCATTACTAAGGCCTATACCACTCGTGTAGGTTCAGGGCCGTTCCCAACAGAACTGTTTGATGAAGTGGGCGCAGGCCTTGCAAAACGTGGGCATGAATTTGGTTCTACCACCGGCAGACCAAGACGCTGCGGTTGGTTCGATGCGGTAGCGCTGCGTCAAGCCGTTAGAATAAATAGTATTTCTGGCATTTGTTTAACTAAGTTAGATGTTTTAGACGGGCTTGAAACCATCAAAATTTGTGTTGGCTATGCCGGCGCAGATGAAAACGGCAGCCCAAGTTTTGGCAGTCAATATTACGAAGGCTTAGAGCCGATTTACGAAGAAGTGCCGGGCTGGCAGGAATCAACATTAGGCGTTACTGATTTCGATAAGTTGCCCGCTGCGGCCAAGAGTTATATACGTAAAGTTGAAGAAACCATTGGCGCACCAGTAGATATTGTTTCCACAGGGCCTAACCGCCATGAAACTATTGTTTTAAGAAGTCCATTCGATACCTAAGTAGATTTTGCTCTGCGGTATTGGTTATTTACCATTACCGCGCTCAATTGAGACCCTAGGAGCCAGAGGTAAGAGAGGATTTTGTTGTCGCTAAGCATCTGCTGAATGAGTCAAGTGAGGATCAAAAAGCATGGATTCCAAGTTATTAGAACTATTAGTTTGCCCAGTAAACAAAACATCTTTGATCTATATGCGCGAGCAACAAGAACTATGGTGTCGAGTGAGTAAGTTGGCCTATCCGATATCGGATGGTATTCCGACTTTACTGCCCGATGAAGCGCGGCAACTAACGAATGCCGATTTAGAGCAACTATAAACTGGTGATCTAGTTTGCGTTACACCATGTTGATCCGCGGTACAAATGGGGTAGCATAAGGTCAGATCCGGCGATCATTGTTGATTCGCCCAAGTCGGTAGACGGACCGCTGTTGCAGAGCAGAGGTTTTTTAAAGAAATGTAACCTAGAGGTCAGAAATACGTACCTTTTGTTCACATTTCGTTGACCTGCAAAGCCGTAGCCTATCGTCTAGATTATCACTGTAGGAAATTTGATGAGCACAGCTAAGCTTGTACCTGTTCTTGATATGCCGGATGTGGCAAACAAGACCCTCACCAAGGCACAGAAGACTCTAGATTGGGTTGGCATGAGTGATGTTCACCAGCCGCTCAAGGTAAAAGATGGCGAGCAGAACAAAGAAGTGCACGCCAGCATTCAGGTATACGTTAATTTGGCCGACCCAATGGCCAAAGGCATTCATATGTCACGCCTGTATTTACTCTTAGATGAACACGCAACAACTAACCCGTTGACCGCGTCTGGCGTGAAAACTTTATTGGCAGATATTCTCAAGTCGCATAATGATCTGAGTACGAATGCATTTGTTCAATTCGAATTTGATCACTTCATACGCCGACCTGCTTTGATTAGCGATAACGTCGGTTGGGCTTCATATCCGGTAATGGTTAAAGGCACGTTGATCAATGGCGAAATTGCTATTGAAATGTCCGTCGCAGTCACTTATTCGTCTACCTGTCCTTGTTCCGCAGCGCTAGCGCGTCAGCTTATTCAAGAACAGTTCACTAAAGATTTTGGTAGCCAAGGTGAAATCAAAATCAGTGATGTGCATACATGGCTTGGTACCGAAGAAGGTATTTTGGCGACCCCGCATAGCCAGCGTAGTACTGCCAAAGCATTGGTTCGCCTAGACGACTCCCATGATGACCTGCCCATTACCGCGTTAGTAGATCAACTCGAAGGCGCGCTTAAAACGCCGGTACAAAGCGCGGTTAAAAGAGAAGACGAGCAAGAGTTTGCTCGGCTCAATGGTAAAAATCCGATGTTTGTGGAAGACGCAGGTAGAAGACTAAAAACTGCATTAGATGACGATTCCCGTTGGCGTGATTTTTGGGTGCGCATTGAGCACCATGAAAGCCTCCATGCCCATGATGCTGTGGGTGTATTCACTAAAGGCGAAGAACGAGGCTATCAACCCATCCCATAGAGATGTTATTTTCACTCACTCTAAGTATTTGGAAGTCACGTCATGTCTGGATCTTCAAAAAAAGCCATTTATGCCGCGTTAGTCGGTAATGGGTTAATCTCTGTAACTAAATTCGCGGCGGCTACCTTCACTGGTAGCGCTGCAATGATGAGTGAGGGCATTCACTCATTGGTAGATACTGCGAACCAGGGCTTATTATTGCACGGTCTGCGCCGCGCCAACCTCCCGCCAAGTAAACTGTTCCCTTTTGGTCACGGCAAAGAAGTGTATTTTTGGAGCTTTGTTGTTGCCATGCTGATATTCGCTATGGGTGGTGCGTTTTCGGTTTATCAAGGCATTAAGCATTTAGCGGATCCTTCGCCCATCAATAATGTATTCATTAACTACATTGTCCTTGGCTCTGCGGTCTTGTTTGAACTCGGAGCATTGTGGGTTGCGCTGAAGGAATTCAATCTTAGTCGGGGTGATACCGGCGTCTATGAAGCCATTCGAGAAGGTAAAGACCCGACTCTGTTTGTGGTTCTGTTCGAAGACAGCGCGGCGCTGATTGGTTTGCTGGTGGCCATGTTAGGTTTAGCTCTGTATCAAATTACCGGTGATCCAATTTATGATGCAATGGCCTCTATTGTCATTGGCGTAGTGCTAATAGGGACTGCTTATTGGTTGGCTTTGGAGAGTAAAAACTTGCTCATTGGGGAAAGTGCCCACCCAGTCATTGAAACCAGTATTGAGGAAATTTTTGCCGGCGATATTCGCATTGATGGGGTTAATGACATCGCCACTCTACACATGGGGCCGGAATACATTTTAGTCACGCTATCTGCTGACTTTGCGTCAGGACTTGGTTCAGATGATTTAGAGAAGGCAGTAGCGGATCTTGGCGATAAAGTGCGTGGCGTAGATGCACGAATTCGCAGGGTGTTTATTGAGGCAAAAGGCAAAATTAGTTAGCGCTTCATAACGCAATGGTGAGAGCTCTTTGTCTGCCAGATGCGGTCAGCCAAGAGCTTACTTGCCGGTGAATCAGCATTCATCCAGTCGTATCAGTTTTCGTTGCCTTGCCGCAGCTTGTGTATGGCTTGAATAAACTCTTTAGCGCTGGCGCTAATAGCCTGAATACTTTTGCCCGATTGGTAGAGGGCGCCGCCAATGCCAAAACCATTAACGCCAACCTGCCAATAACTTTGCATGTTGTCTGTGGATATACCGCCTACAGGCAATATGTTCAGATCTTTCGGTAAAACCGCTCTCCAGCTGTTAATGATTTGCGGCGTTAACATTTCTGCAGGAAAAGCTTTTACGCCATGAGCGCCGGCCGCCAGCGCGGTAAAAACCTCGGAAGGCGTTGCTGCGCCCGGAACACAAATCATATTCAACGCAACAGCTGCCTGAATCACAGATACACTGGTATTGGGCGAGACAATTAGGCGACCTCCAGCATCAGCAACACTTTGTACTTGCTCGACATCTAACACAGTACCCGCGCCGATCAGTATTTGTTCGCCGAATTTTTCCGCCAGCAAATTAATGCTAGTTAAAGGGTCGGGTGAATTGAGTGGCACTTCAACGATAGTTATGCCGGCATCTATAAGACACTCAGTCACATCCAGAGCTTCAGTTGGCGTAATGCCGCGCAAAATAGCCACCAGCGGCATTTGCTCCAAATAGTGCGAGATGGGGTGATTCATAGGTAATTTATGCCTGCGGGTTAAGGTGTTGAGCGATCTTCAAAGCGCCAGCAATAGTCGCCTCTTCGGCATCGATTGTGAAGGCAGAATGTCCAAGATGTTCTAATGCCGACTTGTATCTCATGGTCAAATCATTTGCCCCGACAATGGCAACATTTTTGTCTTTGCTTTGGTTAGGTGTGTTCAGCATGGATCTGATCTCGCTGCCAATCAACAGGCCAGAAAGGTAGGCTTCACCCGCATCATTTGTGTGTGCCCCAGACAGTTGTAGCGACCTTACAGTGAACAGTTGGTGCATTATTCCGCCTGCACTCGCGCTGTTGTCTAGCCCCTCAAGAAAGGCTTTATGCTGCCAGGACGAGTGTTCGGAGATTGAGTTAGACAACAGTGAGTGTTTTGCCAATAAACTGAAAACTTCCCCAGTCATAGAAGTGGAAAATTGTTCTAACTGGCCCTCCGCGTTAGCGCTGGCGTCTATCCATTTGTTGTGAGTGCCGGGGAAACAAATGATTTCTGGAGTAGGCAAATTTTGCTCTTTGATAATGCTCGCTGCGCCAAAGTATTGCACTTCTTCACCGCGCATTACGTCAAAGTGGCCGCTGATACTGTGACCGGATAGGCCAGCAATGATCCAAGTATTGCCTTTGTTGAAGTCGCGAACCCTATGCGCGTTCTGCGCGAGTTTTTGTATATTCCCAGGGCAGGCAATGTGGGGTACTTCTATCCAACCATTGGGGCTTCCAACCATGCCGCTGAGTAAAATCGGTATTGGTTCAGCACTCTTTAACCAATGGCCGATATGACTAGCCAAAACCTCAGGGTAATTGCCCAGAACACTCTGCAGGCCGTCAGATGTTGCTACTTTGGCTTGGCAGGTGCCATATTCATGAACCGCTCTTGAAACCAAGTAGGCGCGAAAATTGGTTGTACCCCAGTCCACGATGATCAGTGGCGAAACATTAGCTTCTGGTTCCATTTGGCGACTCTGATTGTTGGTGTGTTTGCTCAAGGGCATCATAGTTGCTCTTGGCGCTAGGCTAAATCAAAATCGAAACATAGAGGGATATTGGTCATAGGAGCGAGTGCTCATTGGAGCAAAATTGCTAAGCAGCAGACGGGAATGTTTAACCCAAACCTTCGACTGCCGTTAAGTGGCCCTAAAGCCGCCACCTAGGCCTTCATGCCTAGGGCGTTGTTGTGCTGTTTTGCCCTCTTTCACTGTTCATGGCGAAAGGCAATTGAGCTAAGGCAAGTTGTCCAAATCTAATCCGTCTGTGACAGCAACGGAGCGTAAAGCGCTTTCAAAGATAGTTCTGGCTCGAGCGGACATTTCAGCCAACTGCGCGTGTAATGCCTTTTCCTTGGGGTCGTCATCTTTACACTGTAGGCAATATTTTTCGAAACCGCTGATGTCTATGAGGAGCTTGGCAATATGATTCGGGCATTCGCAGTGCAGGCTAGGCATCATGTTTGCGATGCTTGAGAGCTGCTCAGGGTTGAACGCACTGATGCCGATCTGCACAGGCTCTGAAGCCACATCTAGCGACTTCGTGTTCATCATGGTTCTCAGGTGGTCAGCGGTAATAGGCGACTTCAGCGCTTGAATACCGTGACTGGCCAATAGCTGCTCAATGCGCCTGGGCGCAAAAGCGTAAACGATAATGACTCTTTGGTAAGCACCATTCCTTAGTTTAATGAGGGCTTCCACAGTGGTGTCTGGGAGCGTGTCGCTTTCCACAAGTAATGCTTTGTGATGGCGCGAGGGTTGATTACCCCGATCTAGCCAACTTTCCAATGTTTGAGTATAAATGCTGTAGCTCTGGCAAATTTCCGGTTCTGCACGCTCGAACATTGGAGCCAAATTTAACCCGACCACATCCACACCGTCTTCTAAGGTTTCTGAGCGACTGCGGTCATGGCGCAAACTCAGCCCTTCTAAGCCGTCTGTGCCAAGCTTGGCCAATTCACCTAACGCGTGGCCCTCTGCCATAAGCCTTTTCACCAGCAAAAGTCTGTGAACGTGGCTGTTGTTATAGAACCGTCTGCCTGAATCACTGCGGTCAGGGACAACTATTGAATGTCTGCTTTCCCACTTTCTCAGTGTGTGGGAGGGCACGCCTGTAAGGTTTGCCACTGCTCCGATTGTCAGTCTATCCATTTTGTCCACGCCTATTTATTGGTGCTTTCGTGTCTATACTTGCTTTCAGCACAGAGGAGTCCGCACTTATATTGTCGATCTAATGTCTAACAGTATCGTTTCAAGAATCTGCTTTGCAAACCCTTAGGCCTTAGAGATGTACAAGTTATCCATGTCCACGGCTAAGGCGTCTAAGTAATGGTTGGTCGGAGTTTTCGCAGAATCAACCTATGCGGTTGGAATCCATGCGTTACACCAGCCTTTGCCAGCAACGAGTTTGTTCGGAATGGCTGAGCACCCACCTAGTCCATCTGCCTGTGCACTGTATAGTCTGCAGTTGGAACAAAATTGGCTTGCACCGGCGGCACCTGCTCGCTTCGGATATTTAACGACATCCACGGCACTAGCATCTTTCTTGTAACCCAGCGCAACGGCTATAGCGTCAGTCTCCTGCAGAATTGGTGCTGCTGGTTCTGCGCGAACGACAACTGGGATGAGTGCCGTGGCCCAAAGTGCAGCGCCTGTGGCAATGAAGTCTCTACGATTAATTTTGCTCATTTGCTGGTCCGTATTGGTTGTGTCTATGTTTGAGCGTGTATAGTCACGCGTTGGCAATGTAATGTCAAATTAAAGTTGGACAATTGTGTGTTTAAATGCAAATAATGAACGCAAACCCGCATTTGGGTTGGTTTTGTCCACGAAGTGTTGACTATTTTGACACCACAATGGTCAAAAGACATCGATAAGGTAGTTTTTTAACCGTCGAGTAATAAGGTATAAATTTAATGAATGTTCTTATTGTTGGAGCGACCGGCGCGATTGGCGCGGCGTTGCTAGAAAGATACTTACTCAATCCTGAGGTCGAGCAGATTATCGCAATACATCACCTACCTGTGAGCGCGGTGCATGACAAGGTTCGCTGGCTAACCTGCAATTTGCGCGATGATCAATCAATAGCGCAGTGCACAGAACAACTTGCCGCTTTGGAGTTACCGATTCACCGTTGGATTTGCGCCAGTGGTTATCTGCAAGGACCCTTGGGCGGGCCGGAAAAGTCCATGCGCAATATTCGCGGAGCTAAGCTTCACGATGACTTTGCGGTGAACACCATAGGACCTATTTTGCTGTTTTCCGCCATGGCGAATAAGTTGAAAGTCGTCCCCGGGTTTAAGGCGGCTTTCCTTTCTGCACAGGTGGGCAGTATTGAAGACAATCAATTGGGCGGTTGGTTTGGTTACCGCATGGCAAAGGCAGCACTAAATATGGGCATACGTTGTTTAGCCATTGAAGCAGGTCGTTGGCGTAACACACCGACAATTGTGGCGATTCATCCAGGCACCACAGTGAGTAACCTATCAAAGGCTTTTGTGAAGCAGCGCAAGGCGCCGCTGCAATCAGCCCAGCAGTGTGCTGCAAAGTTGGACCTTTTGATTGAAAAGCTGACCCCTGAAGAGACCGGTCAGTTCTACCGTTTAGATGGCAGCCAGCTGCCCTGGTAGCATTAGACGCTCCGAAGCAGTGGTCAAATTGAGTAAAAGAACCGGGTAGGCGCTATCCGCGAGCTTTTAGAGTAGGGGTGCTTGTTCACTACAAAGCGGCACCAAGATTTCATTTTTGCGCATAAACCAAGGCGTAAACGGCGCATTGTGACGAGCCCATTTGGGTTCTCCGCAGGGTTTATAGTTACTGTTGGCAAGGGCCTGCATCATAAGGTCTTCATGCTTTTGGTAACGAGATTTGCTCCAGCCACCACTGTATTGCATAGCGGCCATAACCATTTCCGGTTCGCTACTGACTTCTACCACTGCGGACGCCGGCACTGGCAAACTCTCTAGGTCGTATTCTTTAGGCATCACAAAAGAGATTAACCACTCACTGTCGTCGCTGGTCTGGATAACGGGTGCAGTCATAGCGATTTTGGAATCGCTGGTATTTTCGCCAGTTATGAATTTGAACAGAGGCCGAAATGCTTTTGATCCAGCATCTTCAAAGTCGCCAGCTACTCTGACGGAGGCGAGCAAGTGTGGTTCATATTTGCGGATTTCTATGTCGCCTTCATTGGCCAGTACTGCATAGCCAAGAGACTCAATACTGTGCGCAGAAAAACTCAGCGTTAGGGACAGCATACTCAAGATCGTTGTAATGACTTGTTTCATGTTTTTGGCCTTTTTTCAGTCCTAGAGTAAAATCCTGTTTCTGCGAACCTAGTGTGAAAGCTCGGTGAAGTTAAAGTGAGCACAAATGAGGTTTTTTTCGAACTGGTTTGACGCTTACAGTGCGTTTGCGTTAATGCCGCAAAACCCTAGCGTTGCTTTAGCCGCCATTCGCATACCCGTTGGAGCAAATATAGCAGACCATGAATTGCCCTCAGTATCCGTTGTCTCCACACTTATGCTTTGCGCCTTTAGCATTTCTCCAATCAGATCAAGTCGCGTCATTGATATTCGGCTGGCTCCAGTGCAATCCTCTTCATCGCAGAGCACTCTGCTGCTAAATCGCCCCGCTGGCAGCCAGCTATTCTCGCCCTCCGCTCCAGCAAGCCAAGACATGAGTAGGGTCGGCTGTTGATCAATGGCCAGTCTAATTGGGTGAATTGTTGTATCGATGAATTTGTTCCAGCTCACAAAGGCGCCGAAATTGCCTTGGCTTTGAATACAGTACAGGACCAGCCGCGGAGCGCCGAAGTAAAATTGCTCTGAGCTATTTGCGTCAAGTTGGGCGTAGTGTTCGGATGCGTTGTTGCGGTCGTAAAAATCCCAATTACCGGTGTCGCCCTCTGCGAAGTAGCCTGCTTGAACCCCTGGTAATACCAATAGCCCGATAATCAGCCCAGCTAATTTCAACCTGTTCTTCCCGTATTTTTATTGTTTTAACAACAATCAATTTGGCAAATAAACGCCGAATACTCAATATCTAGAATAGTGTTTTGCAAAGAATCTGTTTGTTTGGCGAATAGAATAACCAGCTTGGCAGCTACTGCGGCACTGCTGTTTTTGGGGCAAAGGTATTTACAATAAAGTACTTCAAAGACGCGCAGAGCTGGACCAGCCTGCATTTCTCTTTGCCTAAAGGAGCGGGACTTCTGTTATCGTGGCCCACCTAGGATATTACTGCTATCTGAAGCGGCCGCGCACATACTAGTTTGGGTGGAATGCCGCGTTCGAGCGGGCGTATCATGTACTGCCGAGAATGGTGCCCAGAAGAGGACTTGAACCTCCACGACCTTGCGGCCACTAGCACCTGAAGCTAGCGTGTCTACCA
>CAJJAQ010000122.1 GCA_905182095.1 uncultured Pseudomonadales bacterium
CAAAAGCACCGCCACTGGCACCGCCAAAACAGGTAGTTGTGAATCCTAGAGCATTGTTGTCAGTGGCTAGCGACCAATTGGCCGGCAACCAAGAAGGCTCAGCGCGCATCGTCCGCCAAGGCCTCAATTAACTGATTAAAATCCTCAGGTGGCGCCACCGCAAATTTCAGCATTTCGCCGGTCTGGGGGTGCGCAAATGCAAGCTTTGCTGCGTGCAGCGCTTGGCGGTCGAAACCTCGCAATACAGCAATAGTTTCAGGATCGGCACCTTTGGGAATAATACGTCGACAGCCATAACGATTATCACCCACGAGTGGGAAGCCAATACTCTGCATATGCACACGGATTTGATGGGTCCTGCCACTGCCTAATTTAACGTTAACCAAGGTATGGCTACGATAGCGCTCACGCACACGTACCTGACTTAGCGCAGGCTTGCCATCGTCTCTGATCGCCTGCTTCGTGCGCACCTTAAGGTCACGCCCAATAGGCTTATCAATATCTTGACCGGCAACCATCACACCTTCACAGATGGCCATGTAGCGGCGCTCTACAGCTCGCTCTTGAATGGCCTCTACTAAATGCCGCTGGGCTTTGTGACTGCCAGCTACAACCATCACGCCACTGGTATCTTTATCTAGTCGATGCACCACTCCTGCACGCGGCAACTCGGCCAAACTAGGTCGGTGATGCAACAAACCATTGACAAGCGTACCTGAAGGATTGCCCGCGCCCGGGTGCACAACTAAACCAACTGGTTTATTGATCACGATAATGTCTTCGTCCTCGTAGACAATCTCAAACTCTACCGGCTCTGCCTTATCCCACGCTTCACGGACTTCCCGCACAGTATTAAGTGCTAGCACTTCTCCACCCCATACCGTAGTTTTAGGTTTGGTAGTTTTTCCGTTTAGTGTTAAATCACCTTCGACAATCCAACGCGTCAACTCGGCACGAGAAAATTCCGCAAACATCAGTGCGGCTACTTTGTCGAAGCGTTGACCGCCATATTCCAAGGGAATCGGTGTCTGCTGGGAAATTTGGCTAGTGCTTTCTTTATTTATATTATTCATTTAGTTTGCAACCCTACCGAATTCGGTAAGAATAGCGATCTTTAAAGACCGACCAATATTGGCTATCAAAAATGGAGCTCCATTTTGCTCGATAAAACACGACCAGAGAACACTCAAATGAGAATTTTCTCAGTAGCGACAACACTGTTATTTGCCACCTTACTCGGCGGCTGCAGCCTAATACCCTTTCTCGGATCCGATGACGATGACGATGTCGACATTGAGGCGATAGAAACCACAGAGCAAAAACTCTACAGCCAAGCTCAACGCTCACTGCGCAGCTCAAACTTTTCCTTGGCTATTGAGCAACTCGAGTTGATGGAGGCAAGATTTCCATTTGGACGTTTTGCTGAACAATCGCAACTTGAGCTTATCTACGCACATTACATGACCTCAGATACCGAGGCTGCACGAGCAGGGGCAGATCGATTTATTCGCCTGCACCCCAGTCACGACAGCGTGGACTATGCATTTTATTTACGTGCCCTAGCTGCCTATAAGAATGACCCCGGGTTAATCGATCGATTGGTTTCAGCCACCCCAGCAAAAAGAGATATGGGCCCACTCAACGAGTCCTACACGAACTTTGGCATATTGTTGAGCCGTTTCCCAGACAGCCAATATGCGCCAGATGCCTTACAACGCATGCTGCAGTTACGAAACATCTTGGCTGAATCTGAAATTGAGATTGCTAACTATTACCTAACACGCGGCGCATATATTGCCGCTGCTAATCGCGCCAATTATGTACTTGAGAACTACCCGGACAGCCCCGCAAGAGCGGATGCATTAGCGACTTTAGTTGAAACCAACTGGAACCTAGACCTTAAGGAAGAAGCTAATCGGGCGCTCAGAGTGCTTGCCATAAACCACCCTGAATACAAGGATTTTGATAGCGCTGGCAACCTTGTGCTGGAAACCCGTATTAGGAATAGAGATCGATCATGGGCGAATATCATGACCTTGGGCCTATTTGATAGACCCGATGTACCTCCGCCCATAACCGTCAATTCCCCCAAAGATTTTAATGAACCGGTCAGCGGTGCAGAGAGCACCAGTGTAGAAAACCTGCCGACAGCAGAAAAGAAAAGTTAAAGGGTTAGTTCGCGAAAGCACCTCAAGCCCTATGGTCAAATATCGAGTTTAGATGGGGCCTGAAAATAGGCCTTAATCGACCCTTTAGAAAAAAGGCAGCCACAATGGCGGCCTTTTTTTGTAGTCTAAAATCAGTACACCAAACCTGTTCAAGTGGGCGATAACCCACATCTAAGAGCGCCCATAACCTCTTTAATTGGCGCCCAATCTAATTACTCTAGCGCAATGCATTCGACTCAACGCTTACCCACCCTACCGTTCTATATAACCTACCACAGAGGTAATTTGGCAGGCTGCCAAAGGGTATTATACGGGCGCGGATTCACCCTCTTTGAATTGCTCACCGCAATGGTAATCATAGGTATGTTGGGTGGTCTGGCTGTGTCAGGTTATCAATCGCAGTTGACAAATCAGCGCGCAGATAACGCCTTAAGCGACTTCATGGTGTTTCTACAAAATGCTCGCAGTGCAGCGATAATTCAGCGTACTGAAGTGATTTTATGCCCTAACGCTGGCCCACAGAGTTTCAATGATGCCGCGGTAGACCGCATCACTAACAGCGTCAGATGCGGTCCACGCAATACTTGGGGCCAAGGCTCGGTTGCATTTACCGATCACAATGGCGATTTGCAAGTTAATGGCAGAGATAAGGTAATTGGCCTGTTGCCCCGAGACTACGCTGGAATAGACGTAACTTGGCGTGCGTTTCGCAACCGCAGCTATTTAAGATTCAAAAAAAATGGCCTGACAGACTGGCAGAATGGCCGCTTCCTATTTTGTTCGAGCAGTGGCGACCCCGAGATGACTCGACAAATTACCATTAATTCTGCGGGACGCATCTACCCATCATACGACTATGATAGCGACGGCGTTCACGAAGGCGGCAATGGCCAACCTATCGTTTGCCCCTGAGCCTCGACCGCGACGTTTTTACGCGATGGCACTCTATGCCACTCTATGACACTCTATGACGGCACTGTATGGCACTCTATGACGGCACTGTATGGCACTCTGTTAAGACCTAACTACAGCGCCTACCAACAATTCTAAACGGCTATTTTTGCAACAGCACCACCTAACAAGGTTAGTTTATTTGACCAGCCTCGTTAGCCATAGGCTCATCTACAGACAGAATAGAAACGTCGAAGATAATGTCCTTGCCGCTCAACGGATGATTAAAATCAACCTTCACAGTATCTTCATAGACATCTACAACTACACCCGGCAGTTCACCGTCTGGGGCTTGAAACGACACCACTAAACCCTGCTCTAAACCATCTTGGGAATCCATTTGCGCAAAAGTAGATTTCGCCAAGACGCGAATGTTCGCCTCGTTACGCGCACCAAATGCGTCCTCAGCCAGTACCGTTAACTGCACGTCGTCGCCTTCTTGAAGGCCGACCAAAACCGCATCAAAGCCTGGCAGCAAATTGCCGTCACCCAGCACTAAAGATGCAGGGGATCCGCGCCGCGTAGTGTCAATTTCTTCGCCACTGGGCATCAACAAAGCAAAATGTAGTTTGACCGAAGAACCCATTTTTATTTTCGGTTTGGAACTTTCTGATGAAGCAATAATGTCGGACATTCTTATTCTCTGTTTTTACTTTAAGTTCTTACTGCACTGACGCGATCTGGGCTTTAGACTTAGGCGCAATCGCGGTTTCCCGACTAACTCAATGAGAAGTTGCACAAGCGTTATTTTTCGGCGCGATATTCGCGAAAAATCAAAATCATCCACAACGCTACGCCGCAAAACAACGCAGAATCAGCTACATTGAAGGCAGGAAAAATATAATCTTTATAGTGCACTAGAATAAAGTCGACGACATAGCCGTTGGTCATGCGTCCCCAAAGGTTACCTAACGCGCCGCCAAGAATAAGCGCGTATATGCACGCCAACATTTTTTCACTCCGGCGCAGGCGACTCATTTCCCAAAGTATATAAAGACAAAAGCCGACCCCTAGAACAATAAAAAACCACCGCTGCCAACCGCCCGCATCAGCCAAAAAAGAAAACGCTGCGCCAGGATTGTGCCATCTCACCCAAGCAAAATAAGGAAGAACTTGAATACGTTCACCGTAGGCAAGCTCACTTACCACCACATACTTGGTTAGGCGGTCCAGAAGTAAAACTAGAAAACCAAGGCCCAACCAACGCCAATGCAGGTAAAGTTTTACATCCTCACCTTGATTATCGGCGGTAGACTGCTGGCTGACTTCAGACATTCAAACCTCTTAATTTTCTTGTGAGTAACTAAGACAGATCGACCTGACGAGCGCAATCAATTGGCTGAGAACCAAGCTTTCGCTGATTGAATATCAGCTTCAATCTGAGTTTTCAAATCATCGATTGAAGCAAAAGTTTGCTCGTCCCGAAGCTTGTTTTTAAAGGTTACTTGAATCAACTGGCCATAAATATCGCCAGCAAAATCAAACAGATGCACTTCCAGTAAAGGCTCTTTGCCATCTACGGTTGGCCGCACGCCAATATTGGCGATACCGTCGAGGGGCTTATCGCCGGGCAAGCCTTCAACTTGCACACAGTAAACGCCTTCCAACGCAGCGCGATAACGTTGCAGGCGAATGTTCGCCGTGGGCACGCCTAATTGACGACCTAACTGCCGACCATAAACAACACGGCCCATAATAAAGTATTCGTGGCCAAGCAACTCTTGGGCCCTGGGGAAATCACCGTCAGCTAAAGTTTGCCGCACCAATGTGCTACTAATACGTTCCTCACCTGCCAACAACGTGCTTAGCGAAGTGACCTCATAGCCATATTTTTTACCGGCCTCTTGGAGCATGGCAAAGTCGCCTTCGCGGCCACGACCAAAGCGCCAATCATCACCCACAACCACGTGCTTGGCGCCAACGAGGTCAACCATAAAGTCTTTAACAAACCATTGAGCTGGAATATTTGAAACAGTTTCGTTGAAGGGTAAGCAAAACAACCGATCCAACGCCGTACGATTAAGCAGCGACACTTTTTCGCGAAAACGCGTCAGTCGAGCTGGCAGTTTTTCGCCAGCAAAAAATTCTCTAGGTTGAGGCTCAAAAGTCATCAACATGCTAGGAACAGCATGCTCTTTACCTGCCTGGCAAAGTTTTTCGATTAGCCGTTGGTGCCCGCGGTGGACGCCATCGAAATTTCCGATAGAGAGTACACAGCCATGATGCTGTGTGCGAATGTTGTGCAAGCCAGTGATGATTTCCATACTTTTGATTATATGCGGATTAACTCAACTAGTGGGAAATTCTATTCGCCAAAGAGCAATTTTCTGGCATTAAAGTGACACAAAGTCGATGAAAATCTACTACTAAGCTACGACTAAGCTAGGACTAAGCTACAAATAACTTAAAACTATAGCCCTCGAGATCCAACCTAGATCACACCTGAGCCCTTACTTCCCAAGGCCTAGCCTGAGCAAATTTACTTGCCGTTGCTTTGATGCTTAAAATCACGCGGTCGCATTCCCAGCAACAACAAAACCAACGCATAAACTGCTACTGAGCAAAACATCACCACGGCAGTCCAGCCTATTCTTGGCAAAGGTTGCATCGCCAACCAAAGCTGGCCATCCGGTAGCGCAAAGAACAAACCTGCACCCAACAGCGAACTGGCCAAAATCGTTTTCCCGCCGATTAAAGCAACCTTGCTATCCAAGCGGTAGAGTTCTTTACGATGCAGCCCCATGTACAGCAAGGCAGCGTGAGTCCATGCCGACAAGGCTGTAGCCATGGCAAGGCCTGTATGGCCCATAGTCTGAAAAGTTGCCAAGCTGGCAGCGAGATTTACTGCCACAGCCACGACCGCGTAGTGGAAGGGTGTGCGTGTATCCTGATGGGCAAAATAAGCCGGCGAGAGTACTTTGACCACTACAAAACCGGGCAAAGCAATAGCGAACATCTCTAAGGCATAGGAAGACATAAGGATATCTAATGCCGTCATC
>CAJJAQ010000123.1 GCA_905182095.1 uncultured Pseudomonadales bacterium
TGCGTTATAGCCACCGTCTCCGCCTGCCCCGGCTGTGTTATTGCCATCGCCGCCTTTCACTGGCGCTTTGCGGTCCGCGCTGCTTTCGCGGTTAAAAATATCGTAGCGAGCGGCCATCTGCTGCTGAATTTTCCCTGCTTCTTCTGTGTTCATAAACTGCTTATCAGCGAATTCTTTCGGTCTATTCAGTGGCGTCAGCGTGCCGGTATCGTAAGTGCCAGACAAGTCTGGCTTGCCTGTATGAGTGCGCTTAATTTCGGCATGGACTGCCGACAAGTTAAGGCTAAGTGCAAGCACGATGACTGTTGTGGGTAATAGATTGCAATGTGGCATGAGTGAACGTCTCCCCTGTTAAGCTTCAGCAATATAGCTGAAAGCCAATGCTCCAGCTAACAGCTGGTTTTTTTCGTCGCGTAGTCAGACCTTCATTTTTGTGGATTTTGCATCGTAAAAAGGTGCGAACTGCACCTCAATTGGATAACGCTGCATGGCTACCTCCACTTCAAATTCGCCGCTTTTAAGCCAGTCTGCGCTGACCCCCTGTGCATTATTGATTACCGCAATAGCCAAGCTTTTACCAACTCGGTGCCCCCATGCAGCTGAGGTAGTGATTCCTACTTGAATGCCATTTCGATAGATCGGTTCATCGTGCAGCATAAATGGCGCATCCACTGCGTCTATGGCTAAAGACACCAACCGCTGGGTTTGCACACCTTTCGTGCCTGTTAACGCTTTACGCCCGAGAAATTCTGGTCCCCTGCGTTGATCCTTTGCGTTTATGGCCACAGCAAAACCTAGCCCTGCTTGATAAGGGTTGATGTGGTCATGAATGTCATGGCCCCAATGGCGGTATCCCTTCTCCATACGGCACGCGTTCATAGCGTGCATCCCAGCCGGTTTAAGGCCATAAGACTGCCCGGCAGCCATCAATGTGCGCCAAAGTGCCAAGGCTTGATCACGGTGCACATAAAGCTCATAACCCAGTTCGCCCACATAACTTAATCGATTGGTTCGTATGGGAATGTCATTAACTAGGTATTCCGCGGAATGGTAATACTCTAAATCTTCTATGCGTTGAGCAGACCCAATCACTAAGCCCGACAGAATATCCCGAGATTTCGGCCCCATGAGACCAACTATTACAAGTTCAGGCTCGTGCTTTATCGTGCAATCAAAGTCACCGCTGTGTTTGTTTAGCCAGTAGCCATCACGCAATTCAGATGCACAAGCACTGACCACCATAAATTTGTCTACCGCTAGCCGCGTAATGGTCACATCGGCCTCAATGCCAGCGTCTTTGTTTAGCCACTGGGTATAAACTATTTGCTTAGTACCGACATCCAAATGATTGGCAGAAAGCCATTGCAGTAGCGCTAGTGCCTCGGGCCCTTCGACAATAAATATTGGATAACTCGATTGATCAAAAAGTGCGGCGTTATTCATCACCGCATCGCATTCGGCTTGGCAGGCATCAAACCAGTTAGGTTTTCCATAGGTATATTTGTAGGTGTTTTCCGTTTCCAGAGAAAACCAGTTAGCGCGCTCCCACCCTGCCAGTTCGCCAAATACCGCGCCGTGTTCTTCCAAGGCCGCATGCACCGGACTAAGCCGTTCATTGCGACTAGTGGCATATTGTCGGTGCGGCCAATGCATATCGTAGAGTAGCCCTAGAGTTTCCTTGGTGCGTGCATATAAGAATTTAGGCTCACTTTGAAAGGGAAAGGTTCTGCGAACATCTACATCCCACAAATCCATAGGCGGTTTGCCCTGCTGCATCCACTGGGCCAAAACCTTACCCGCACCCCCGGACGATTGAATGCCAATGGAGTTGAAGCCACAGGCAACAAACAGGTTTTTAACTTCGGCGGTTTCGCCTAACAAATAGCGATCGTCGACGGTAAAACTCTCGGGACCATTAAAGAAAAGGTTAATGCCAGCACCTGCTAACTCGGGCATGCGTTTAAGAGCTTTTTCGAACAGAGGTTCAAAGTGCGCAAAGTCTTCTGGCAGTGAATCGAAACAAAAATCCTTGGGAATACCCTCCATACCCCAAGGTTTGGCCTCTAACTCAAAACAACCGAGTAAAAGTTTGCTCGCATCATATTTGTAGTAAACCTGCTCATCGGGCATGCGCAGAGTGGGTCTCATTTTTGTAAAGCTAGGTATCGGTTCGGTCACGAGGTAAAAGTGCTCGGCCGCATGCAAAGGCAACCTAACGTTATGTTGACTGGCAAAATCGCGTGACCACATACCCCCGGCTATGACTACCTGCTTGGCGCGTATTAACGTGCCATCTTCAAGATACACACCCACAACAATATCGTCTTCAATGGCCAAGCGATCAACCAAAGTTTGTTCAGCGATCATTGCGCCGCGACTACGAGCGCCCTTGGCCAACGCAAGGGTAGTGTCGACAGGGTTGGTCTGTCCATCGCCTGGCAGATAAACCGCACCGTACATATCTGTGGTGTCTATTTCGGGCCATTGTGCGTTGACGAAAGATTTATCGACCATCTCGCAATCCACGCCAAAGGCACTGGCCATGCTGGCTTGACGTTTTAGTTCTTCAAACCGCTCAGCGTGAAGGGCCATGGAGATAGAGCCGGTTTTTTGATAACCGGTTTCTTGGCCGGTTTCCTGTGCGAGATTGGCAAACAACTCTGTGGTGTATTGAGACAGCCGAGTCATGTTTTGCGATGCTCGTAGTTGAGCAACTAACCCAGCGGCGTGCCATGTGGTGCCGCAGGTCAGCTGCTTCCGTTCCAATAGCAGTACATCTGTTACACCCAGTTCAGTTAGGTGATAAGCGATAGAACAGCCGACGATGCCCCCGCCTATTATGATGACTTCAGTGGAATTTGGCAGGTTTTGCATCTTAGACTCTGGAATATACGACACTGGTACAAAACCCCAAGTACGAAAATTTGTCAATTGCCAATCGACCAAGTTGGGTTTATTAGTTAAGCCTTCGAGTATTTATAAGCACACTTTTGCTGTGTCAACCCGCCAGAAAGCTTTTTGAAAACGTCGTCTCAATTGTGGGCTATGATGTTTGTGCAAGTTTAACCAAGGCGCTTAGATACAATGATCGCAGATGAAATGCATGCGCCGGCAAAAGACCCCGCCTACGGCTGGGTTATGGTATTTGCAGTCTTCACCCTAAGCGCCCTAGCTTTCGGTACCTTGGGCACCATTTCAGTTTTTCTTAAGCCACTGTCTGCGGAGTTTGGTTGGACCCGAGGTGAAACCTCTCTGGGCTATACGGTTATCTCGTTTTTCTCTGCGATATTTGGCATTTTGTGGGGCTATATTGCAGACAAATATGGCACACGATATTTTGGCTTTATCGCAGCAATAGCCATGGCTGCCAGCCTTTTCGCCCTAAGTGGTCAGCAATCTATATATCAGTTCTATGGCCTGTATTTCCTTTTTGGTGCCTTTGGCAACGCCATGGTGACCTCACCACTATTTGCCAATGTGGGCTTTTGGTTCACCCATAAGCCAGGCTTGGCCCTTGGCGTTACAGCCTCGGGAGGCGCGGTAGGACAAGGTATTGTGCCTTACCTATGCGCAATGTCATTGGAGCAATATGGCTGGCAAACCACCTATGTGATAAGTGCCGTCGTTTATTTTTGCATTGCCTTTCCGATTGCGTTTTTAATTAAAGAATCTCCGCTGCGGGAAGTGGCGCGGAATAGCCCTGAGGTGGAAGTACGTAATTTTCCGTTGTCCGAGCGGGAGGTCATTATTTGGATCAGCATGGCTATCATTTTTTGCTGCAATTGTATGGCTGTACCCATTGTGCATCTGGTGCCCTTGTTAACGGATAACGGCCGAACATTAGATGAGGCCACTACTGTTTTAACGCTACTTATGTTCAGTGGCGCTTTTGGGCGTATTGTTGGTGGCAAACTTGGCGACACCATTGGCGCGTTACCTGGCTATATTCTAATGTCCGCTGGGCAAACAGTATCGGTACTTTGGTTCCCTTATTTTCACAGCGATCTAAATCTTTATCTGTTGGCTATCGTTTTTGGCTTTACCTACTCGGGTGTTATGTCCTCCATTTTAGTCTGTACAAGAACCATGGTGTCAGCACGATATTCTGGCCGGGCAATGAGTATTACTTCGTTTTTTGGTTGGATTGGCATGGGCACTGGTGGCGTTGTTGGCGGACTACTGTTCGATGCTACCGGTAACTATGAGTGGTCCTTCAGTTATGCAGCAGGGGTTGGCGTCATTAACTTGATCATTCTCGGGCTATTTTTTATGCGCATCAAGACTCAAGAGTCTTTGAACCCCGCCGCCGCTTAGGGCAATCGCAACATTTAGCAAAGCTGACTACTACAAACAAAGCTAGCCCCAGCAGCTAATTGCTATAGGATTGACGTCAGTAGAGGGAGAGGAACGGCGAACATGACTGTAGATGAAACATCTCAGGACGTAGCACCACAACACTCACAAAAGCATCCACAAGATCACCGACAAAAGTCGGCTCTAGTCTGGCTTGGCGTGTTCTTAGTCATCGCGTTGGGTATATATTTCCAGAACCCTGCCTACGCCTTATTGGGTGCCTTATTGCTGCGCTTGACCCTCAATGTGAACCCCATCAAAAACAGCGCCACAATTGGCAAACTGAGCCTGCAAACAGCCATTGTTCTGCTGGGATTTTCCTTGGGCATAGACAGTCTTATGCAAATGTCATCGGACTACGGTGTGATTGTTGCTGTGTTTGTTTTAGGCACCCTAGGCTTAGGCCTGCTCATGGGCAAATTTCTGCGCTCTGATGAGGTAGAAACAACGCTTATTGCCAGTGGCACCGCCATTTGCGGTGGTACCGCTATTGCCACTCTAGCCCCCTTGGTTAATGCTAAACCCCAACAATTTGCTGTGGCCACCGCATTGGTTTTTTTGCTCAATATCGTTGCCCTGTTGACCTTTCCTTTTATTGGCACCCTACTGGGCTTAAGTCAGGAAGTTTTTGGTGCCTGGGTGGCACTGGCGATACACGACACTAGCTCCGTTATCGCCACAGCTGCAATCTATGGCGACGAAGCAGCCCAAGTTGCTGCCGCAGTAAAACTCGGGCGAACGCTCTGGCTGATTCCTTTGGCATTCGCTGTGAGTCTAATTTACGGCCGCCGAGAGGCAAAGATTCGCGTGCCAACTTTCGTCTTACTTTTTGTCGGCATGGCCGTTATCAGCCGCTTTATTCCATTAGAGCCTGTTGTTGTTGGCTATATTGGGCTGCTGAGCAAGGCACTGCTGGTGATCGCTTTAGCTATGATTGGCCTCGAAATAAACCGCCAGACGTTGAGTCAAATGTCTATGCGCAGTATTGGCTTGGGTGTTGGCCTATGGATTATCGTGGCGCCCATTGCGCTATTACTTGTATTGTATCGTTAGATATTAACGCTATTCGGCAATTCTAAAGGCTCGCCCTATCGGGTAAAAGTGGCGGCGAAAGTGACCGCGAGGCTGACCGTAAAAAAGTGACGACGAAAGTTTTGCTCCCAGCACCTTCAGCTGGAAATTTGAGTTAGCACCACTTTTGTTATAAAGATATCGCAATAAGGTATTTCCGAACCGGGGCTTGCTTCTATACCTTAGCGGCCATGACAGTATTAAAGACATATTTCGATCTCAAGAGCTTCCTCGCTCTCGGCATTTTTGCCGTGTATCTGGTCACCTCTCTTATTACTTAAGCATTGCTCCTATTACTTAAGAACTTCTCCTATTACTAAAGAGTTTCTCTTATTACTAAAGAGTTTCTCTTATTACTTAAGCGTTACCTCTCTTACTACCAAAGAGCCACCTATCTTATTACGTAAAAGTTACCGCTCTTATTACGTAAGAATGGGCTTTAAAAAACATAAGATTTTTGAATTTGACCTCCGCACAAGCTTGCATAAGGTTTTCGCATTAGACTTATGCGTAAGTTTTCTCCGCCTAGCTGCTTATCGGCTAACCTAACTCATACCTAACACATACCTCTGGCATCCATTGTGTCATCAAGCTTTAATCCTCTAAGTAACGCCCCTATGCTTCTGCCAGTCCTTTCCTTTTTGGCGCTTTTTGACTCTTTTTTCTGGGCTTGTTTGTGAAAGTTTGTTAAACCTTTGTCATCTTATGGGGAATTATAAAATGGCAGAGCGGATAAATTTAGGCGGTACGGCAACGGGTCCTCTCCAAGGAGTCAGGGTCATTGATTTTACAGCAGTCTATTCGGGTCCAATTGCGGCTTCGATACTCGGCGATCAAGGTGCCCAGGTAATCAAAATTGAGTCAGCTAAGGGCGACTTAATGCGCGGCGGCCTACCCAAGAGCAATGGCATGCCTGGACCCTTTGCCACAATGAATCGCAACAAGCGCTCTCTTTGCTTAGACCTACAAAGCCCTGAGGGATTAGCTATTGCACGTAAACTTATTGCTACCGCTGATGTGGTTATGGAAAATTTTCGTCCTGGGGTGATGGACCGACTAGGCCTTGGCTACGATGAATTTAAACAGGCGCAACCAAAGCTCGTCTACGCCTCTATCAACGGCGTCGGCGCCGTAGGCCCATATGCCAAGCGCAGGGTCTACGACGCGGTTATTCAGGCCATCAGTGGCTTTGCTACGCTGCAACCCAAAGGTGACCCGGCAATGGTGAATAATTTGGTTTGTGACAAAATTACGTCACTCACTGCAGCCGAAGCAATTGTAGCGGCTCTGTTTCAAGCCGAACGCTCAGGCCATGGACAGCGCGTAGAATTGTCCATGTTGGATGCCAGTCTGTTTTTTCTCTGGCCAGATACAATGCCGAATTACACCCTGCTGGAAGACGACATTGAGACCGTACCTGACGGCGATCACAGTATGTTTATGCGCAAAACCAAAGATGGTTGGATTGCCGCAATGCCTGTCCAACAAGCAGAAATAGACGGTACTTTGGCTTCGTTACAACTGAACGACCTTATTGGCGACCCGCGCTTCCAAGATTTTGAGTCTAGGGCTAGAAATCGAGAAGCGCTGAATGAGCTGATGAACGCCGCTTACAGTCAATTTACTACTGATACCCTGTGCGAGCGCTTTGAGCAAAACGATGTGCCGTATTCGCGCATCAATATGCGTCACGAAATTCCAGACGACCCTCAGATTCAGGCCATGCAGGCACTGTGGACTTACGAACATCCACGTGCAGGGCAAATTCGCTCACCGCGACCACCGGCACAGTTTTCCAATACGCCTAGCAATATCCATGCGCATACGCCAAGCCTTGGCGAGCACAATGGAGAAATACTTCAAGAATTGGGTTTTAGTCAGGTAGAAATAGACCAACTGAGCCAGAGCAATGTTACTTATGCAGAGCCTCTACCTTAGTTTTAATTTTAGTTCTAATTAGGGTCAGGGTCTGCATCTGAATCTGAATCTGAATCATAGTCTGCATCTGAGGCGCAGTTTGAATAGTACCCCGCGGACTAACTACAAAAGTTAGTCCGTAGATTTTTCTCCGATAGCTGCAAATATCCGTTGCAACTGCTTAACAGGCAGTTTGGGTTGACGGTCAAAGTACAGTAACCCATTAATCTCTTGCTGAACGTCCGTGAGTTGGGTCCAGACAAAACCTTGCAGCGCATCCAAGCTGGACAATCCACGACCCAGGTCTTCTATCCGCGCCATCAACTCTTGTGCGTTAACTGGCCAAGTGCCGTAGAAAAAATGCTCGTCTTGCTGTTGCTCTGCGGTAAAACCCACCCCACCGCACTCAGTCAGTAGTATGGGCAGCCCCGTTGGATCGGCCCCGGGTAAGGTGCCGACGCGACTATTAGCATCATCCGACACCGTTGCGTGTGGGTTATTTTGTAAGTCGGTTAGACGCTTACTCAAGTCGTTTGACGCGCTATCGTATAGATGCAATGTCCATAAATCTCCAGAGGAATACTCCCAGCCATCATTAGCCACAACCGGACGAGTTTGGTCCAGGGTTTTGGTTAGGTGATAAATTGCATCTACAAAAGCGCGTTGCTGTGGCCGCGACGATTGATGCCACACCCCCCAAGATTCGTTAAAGGGTACCCAGCAAATAACACAGGGGTGTGCCTGGTCTCGGCGTACCAAAGCCGTCCACTCCTGAGTTAATGACTCAACTAAATTGTTCGAAAAAATACGCCCCGATGGCATTTCGCTCCAAACCATCAGCCCAAGCTGATCGGCCCAATATAGGTATCTTGGGTCCTCCGCCTTTTGATGTTTTCTAACCAAGTTGAAACCCAATTGTTTGGCCAGCTTTATATCGCGCACCATGGCCGCGTCATCGACCGGCGTATACCAACCCTCGGGGAAGTAGCCCTGATCTAATACGCCGCGCAGATAAATGGCCTCACCGTTAAGGCATAGTTTGCCTGCTGCGACCGCTACCTCACGCAAGCCTGTGTAGCTTGCAACTCGGTCCACTTCGGCGCCTTGGTTATTCACAAGGACAATGGTCACGTCATACAGTTGCGGTAAATCTGGCGACCAAAGACAAGGGTCTGGGATATGCAGTGCGGTCTTAATTTCGGAGCGCTGCTGGCTTACTTGGCTTATGAAATATTCTTCAGTATCTGCCTTGCTGGTATCTGGTGCTTGAGCATTGACGAGCATTTTCGATTTAGCTACGGTTACCTGCACCTCACCGTCAAAACTATCACTCAAATTAATAGTTAGCGCTAATCTGTTTTCAGCCATGCTAAAAGCGTAGTTAAGCACTTCAATATGCGTGGCTTGAACCGGCTCCAACCATACGGTTTGCCAAATACCAATGACTGCGTCGTAGTCTATTGGCCACCGAGTATCACCGGCTTGTTTACCTCGCGGCTGCTGCCAGGACCCTGAATCTTTCACTGCAATAACGAGATGATTCTCCCCAGCTTGTAACGCCCCTGTAATATTTATCTTAATCGGGCTATAGCCACCCGTATGACTGCCCACATTGTGACCGTTCAAAAACACTGTGGTGATAAAATCACAGGCACCAATATTGAGTACCACTTCTTCACCCTGCCAACCTGGATTGTTGAAACTATGGTGATACCAAACGCGTTGCGTATTAGGGTCAATAGCACAGCCACTAGCAGAACTGTTTGGCGCAAAAGGCACAGTGATGGTGCTTGACCATTCAGTACGGTTTTGCCAACCCTCGCTTACGCCCACGCCATCTGGATCTGCGGAAAAATCCCACTGACCATTTAGATTCAGCCAGCGATCTCGGCGTAATATAGGTCTTGGATACTCTGGTCGTGGGCAATCCAGCTTAGATGCTTGGTCGGTTTCGCTGCTATTTGGCATAGTTTTCTCTTTCTCTTTCTCTTTCTCTTTTTTTTTCTTTTTTCTTTATCTTCTTTTTCTTCTTTATCTTTTGGGCTTTTGGGCTTTTTGCACTGTGTTTTATGCCCGTACACAATCATTCGCGCATAAATATTAGGGTTGCGCCAACTAGGGCCAATAGCCAACTTTACTGATTAACCAGTGTGTTAACCCTGCATTTACTTCAAT
>CAJJAQ010000124.1 GCA_905182095.1 uncultured Pseudomonadales bacterium
ACTCATCTAAATTGCCACTGCTAAAGCACTTGTGCATGTTGCCCAGCTTTATGCGCGAGCCGTGTAGATCATTAATAAGTACCCAAAATAAGAACGCATAATAATCAAAGACTACATAGGTATGTGCCGTTTCGCGGTATACCAAGTTACTGGCTGTGCTTGCTTGTCTACCTGATCTACCACATCCAAAACCAGTGCAAACAACGCCATACGAATGAGCATGCCATTGTCTGTTTGGCGAAAAATAGCGAGGTTGGGGTTTTGATTAAGGTCGTCGTCCAACTCTTGAGCTTGTGCTCGAGAATCTCTCGGCAGGGGGTGCATGATCACCGTATTGGGCGCGCAATTTTGGGTATAAATGGCTTGGTTCAGCCTAAACAGGCCTTTATATTTGTCCGCTTCTTGTTGAGATGGAAAACGTTCTTCCTGGGTTCGGGTGACATAAAGAATATCAACGCCTTGGATACCCTCGGCCATGTCGTGGAATATATTTATTTTGTGATGGGCAGCTTTAAGTAGATCTAGTACATCTTCAGGTAGCGCCAGTTCTGGTGGAGAAATGAGGTTCAATTGAATGTTGTCGTAGAGACAGAGCAGTTTGCACAACGAGTGCACTGCGCGGCCGAATTTCAGATCACCAATCAGGGCAATCTTTAACCCATCTATGCTCTGGCCGCTGGCTGCCATTTCTGTGCGCATGGTATATAAATCTAGTAGCGCCTGACTCGGATGTTCATTTGGCCCATCTCCGCCATTGATCACAGGCACTCGGCTGGCTTGCGCAAATTCAGCAACGCTGCCAGATTCTGGGTGGCGCATGACGATGACGTCACTGTAGCCAGACAACACTCTGGCAGTATCGTATAGGGATTCACCTTTAGCCAAAGATGACGCTTTGACCTCGGTAGTTTCGCGCACTTCGCCGCCGAGTAAATTGAAAGCAGAACCAAAAGAAACTCGAGTTCTGGTGCTGGGTTCAAAAAACATGTTTGAAAGAATCGCGCCTTGCAAAACTCGAGTGATATTTTTGCGCATTGCGTAGGGCTGCATGCTGTCCGCAACTTCGAACACGCGGTCCGCTGCCACCCGGTCAAACTGCCCAACCGAAATTATATGATTGCCAACAAAATCCAAAGTGATACATCCCTCGGTAAACGATGAACTAATGATACTATGGTCCGGCTTTATAAAGCACGAAATGCACCGGCCAGAGGCGAAATGCTTATACGGCTAACTTGGTGTGTTTTTTTGCCCCGGTTGAGGTCTAATAAACCCATGCGTTAGGTGCTACTTGATAATATGAGTTATGTAGCAGCATGAATGAAATGCCTATCCGGGCGACGACATTATGAGTAAATGCTTGTTGCAGCTTTGCTGATGGGATTGGTTTTGAGTGTTGTTCCTGGGCCAATTGAATGGTGCTTGGAATAGTTGCCTTGAAGCTTTAAATAGGAAAATTAGGCATGAATAGCAATATGGAGTCTGGCTTAGTGGCAGAAGAGCAGGTGATCGGCGCTGGTCATTCAGAAAAGCGGGCTTATATGCCTACTCTACCCTTTGCCTTTGCTCGCCGTTTTGGTGTGGTGCTTGATTCGCAACCAAATGCCAATGGCGCCTACGAAGTGGCGGCAAAAAGTCAGCCACGGTTGTCGACTTTGGCAGAAATTAGGCGCATTGCAAAACATCCTACAATAATACGAATTGTTGCTGCAGACGAGTTCGATCAATTGTTGTCGGCGGCTTATTCTCAAGATTCTAACGAAGCCAAGCAGATGGTAGAGGACCTTGGTGGCGAGATGGATCTTGCCAGTTTAGCCAGTGCCTTACCAAAAACTGAAGACCTTTTAGATCAAACTGATGATGCGCCAATTATCAGATTGATTAACGCTTTACTGTCCGAGGCGATAAGAGAAAACGCTTCTGATGTGCATATTGAAACCTTTGATAAAACTTTGGTGGTTCGTTTCCGTGTCGATGGCGTGATGCGCGAAGTTGTGCGGCCTCGTAGGGAACTTGCATCGCTGCTGGTGTCGCGTATTAAAGTTATGGCGCGGTTAGACATTGCGGAAAAACGGGTGCCACAAGATGGCCGTATTTCACTATTGTTGGGCGGCCGGGAAGTAGATGTGCGAGTCAGCACCCTGCCGGCGAGTTCTGGTGAGCGTGTGGTTATGCGACTATTAGACAAGCAAGCTGGGCGCCTGCAATTGCAGCGCCTGGGTCTGCAAGCACATACATTGCAAGACTTGCAAAAGGTCGTGCACAAACCCCACGGTATTTTCTTGGTTACTGGTCCAACGGGTTCCGGTAAAACCACCACGCTGTATGCGGCGTTGGCTGAGTTAGACAGCACAGCAATTAACGTACTTACCGTTGAAGACCCAATTGAATACAGTCTGCCTGGTATTGGTCAGACCCAAGTTAACAATAAGGCCGACATGACTTTCGCGCGGGGCTTACGTGCGATATTACGCCAAGACCCAGATGTGGTGATGGTTGGCGAGATCCGCGATTTAGAGACTGCTGAGATTGCAGTGCAGTCAAGTTTGACCGGCCATATGGTTATGTCCACCTTGCACACTAATAGTGCCATTGGCGCGGTAACTCGATTAATGGATATGGGAGTGGAACCCTTTCTTTTAAGCTCGAGCATTATTGGCGTACTGGCGCAACGACTGGTGCGAGTTCTATGCCCAGATTGCCGGGTCGCTAGATCTGCTACCCCAGTTGAATTAAGTTTTTTGAGTGAGAAAGAGGCCCAAGTTTTTACTGCACCGGGTTGTGCTGCTTGCTCTCAGTCTGGGTTTCGTGGCCGTACAGGTATTTATGAAATGGTGACTATTGACGAAACCTTGCGCCAACATATCCATGACGGTCGCAGCGAACACGAAATGGTCGCTTATGCGCGCACCAAGGCACCGAGTATTCGTCAAGATGGCGTACAAAAAGTGTTGTTAGGTATTACCACTGTAGAGGAAGTGTTAAGGGTCAGTCTTGATGATTAACGAGACGCAAAATTAGCCATGGCTGCATTTGAATACAAAGCCCTTGATGCTAAGGGGCGGCAGAAAAAAGGCGTTATTGAGGCGGACAGCGCCCGACATGCGCGTCAATTATTGCGCGACCAAACACTATTTCCAACGGCAATAGAAACCACTCGGGATCGCAAGTCATCTGGTTCTGCCAATAAAGGTTCACTTTTTGCGCGTAATTTGGGCGGTCTTGACCGTGTATTATTTACCCGACAATTAGCCACACTAATTGGCTCTAGTATGCCAATTGAAGAAGCCCTAGCCGCGGTGGCCGAGCAGTCGGAAAAGCAACACGTTAGATTATTGGTGATGGCAATTCGCAGCAAGGTGCTGGAAGGCTTCACCTTAGCGGCAAGTCTTGGTGAATACCCAAGCAGTTTCAATGCCTTGTATCGATCAACTGTTTCAGCAGGAGAGCAGTCGGGCTATTTAGATAACGTTCTAGAAAATTTGGCTGATTATCAAGAGCGTCAGTTTAGTGCCACACGTAATGTTGAAATGGCTTTGGTTTACCCCGTGGTGCTGTTGGGCTTGGCTTTTCTTATTGTCGGCGCGTTGATGGTTTATGTAGTGCCGGAAATGGTCACTGTGATTGTTGATACCGGGCAGCAGTTGCCTTGGTTTACAGTAGTGCTTATTCAAATGACGGAAATTTTATCCGCCTATTGGTGGTTGATTATTGGCGGTTTTGTATTGCTTGTAATTGCTACTCGTTGGCTGCTTAGCCAGCCGGATATCCGTTTAAAATGGGATCGAGTAAAATTTGATATTCCTTTGGTTGGGCGAATCAGTCGCAGCGCGAATTCATCACGATTTGCTAATACATTGTCTATTCTTACTCGTTCCGGCGTGCCCTTGGTGGACGCTATGCTGATTGCCAGCGATGTCGTTGCCAACAGTTGGCTGCAACGCGGGCTGAAGAAAGCCACACAAAGTGTCAGTGAAGGTAAAAGTTTGAAAGTAAGCCTAACCGAGGTGGGTCAGTTCCCACCAATGATGCTACACATGATTGCTGCGGGTGAACAAAGTGGCCAGTTGGACACTATGCTTGGGCGGGTGGCGGAGTTTCAGCAGAACGAAGTTGAACGCGTCGTCGCCACAGTGGTGAAACTGTTTGAACCCATAATGTTGTTGATAATGGGCGGGGTTGTATTGTTTATCGTGATGGCGATCTTGCTGCCGTTACTGAGCATGAATCAATTGGTTTGATGGTTAAGATAATAAAAAGTTAATACACCAACGCACAGAATAACGCCTTTGCGTACAAGGATCAGATGGTTTGTGGTACTAGTTTGGACATTAAGCGTGCGAAGTAAGCCATTTGAAAATTACACTTATAGAGATACCTAGAATGAATAATTTGTCCAGGCAAACAAAGACAACCCCGGCTTGCCAAGGCCGCCCATTGGTTACCTCTTCAGCCTCTAAGAGAATGCCTTTACGCGGTGTTGCGCGGCTAGGGCGCAAGGGCATGCGTGGTTTTACCCTCATAGAAATTCTTGTGGTAATTGTCATTCTAGGAATTCTCGGTGCCGTAGTTGCGCCACAGATTTTGTCCCGCCCAGACACCGCTCGAGTTCAAGCTGCGCAAACAGATCTGCGTACGCTGTCCTCAGCCCTAGATATTTATCGCTTGGATAACTTCAATTACCCTTCCTCAGATCAAGGGTTAGAAGCCTTGGTGCAAGAGCCCAGTGGATTTCCTGAAGCGAAAGGTTGGAACCCTGATGGCTATATCAAAAAGTTGCCTGAAGACCCATGGGGAATGCCTTACATTTACGAGAATAATGATGGCCGTATCAATTTGATCAGTTTAGGTGCTGATAGAGAAGAAGGCGGCGAAGGCACCAATGCTGATATCAGCTTAGATAACCTCTAGGCTGTCAAAATTTAACCAATGATGGTTAACATGTCATTTGCGAAAAAACACGCTCAAGGTTTCACTCTGATAGAAATCCTTGTGGTTATATTGGTTATTGCAATTGCCGTGGGTGTGGTTGGTTTTTCCTTCTCTTCGTCCAATAGTCATTACTCGGCAAATGCCTATGCTCAGAGGTTGGCTCAGCGAATTGAGATGGCCCGCGACCGCGCGATCCAATCGAACTCTGAGTGGGGCATGTTCGTTGCAAAAGATAACTACCGATTTGCCAAATTTGATCAAATATATGGTCAATGGTTTGACTACACCACGAAGCCATTCAAAGCAGAAAAAACCGCTTACACGTTGCGCTTTAAAGTGACTGTGGAGGAGTATCCGGGCCAAGTTGATTCTGGCGATATAGAGTTGCCGGATCTAATTTTCTTCTCCAGCGGTGAGGTAAGTCCTTTTGAACTGGAACTAAAGATAGATGAGTTGCCTGGTGCAACTTGGAAATTTGCATCTGATGGTTTTTCTCAAGTGCGCGCCGAAAAGTCAAAAAATTCATTGTGAAAGGTTATTCATGTAAAGGCTTCACCCTTATAGAAATGCTCATTGCCGTGGTCATTATTGGCGCTGTTGGAACTGCTATTGCTACAGCAATTGGCGGCGTGGCTAATCAAACTTTCTCTTTGGAACGCAAAACCGTAGCTAACTGGGTTGCCAGTAATCACATCACTCAAATACGCATTACGCAGCGTATTGAACGTCAGGTATTGCCCGAGGGAAAGATCAATACCCAAGTGTTTATGGCGCAGCGGCAGTGGGAGATTGAAACAACCACACAGGCGACAGATCACCCTTGGTTACGCCGGCTGGAAGTGAATGTCTATGAGGTTACCGAGGGTAAGCGCAAAGGCCCCTACGATCATTTGACTGCCTTCATTGGGCGTTATTGATGATGCGCCGCCAGCAAGCTTTTACACTCATCGAGATTCTGGTCGCGCTATTCATTTTTGCCTTAGTAGCATTGATTAGCGGGCAACTTTTGTCGCGCACAATAAGTGCTCAAGACCATCTACAGGATAGGGGTGGCCGTTTGGCCATGGTGCACAGGGCTATGCAAATAGTACAACGCGACGTTCTCCAATTGAGCAACCGCTCAATAAGAAGTGCCGATGATTTTGAACGACTTGGGCCATTGCTTGTTGATACCGACGGGTTTATTGAAATGACTAGGGTAGGGTGGCGCAACCCACTCATGCACCGTCGTTCTGAATTGCAGCGAGTCAGCTATCGACTTGAAGACTCTAATCTCGTGCGTGGTTATTGGCATACATTGGATCGAGGCTATGATGCCGAACCAGCTTTCCAAACCCTGCTCGAGGATGTTGATCGTGTGGAGTTCTATGTACTTGATAACCAAGGTCAAGAACATAAACTTTGGCCTCCTCAAGTACAGGATGGTCAGGCGACGGAGCCGGCTGCCATTATTCTACGTATTGAAATTGCGCCTTTTGGCGTGGTGGAACGTATTTGGCAGGTGCCTAGCGCCAAATTAGGGGAGACGCCAAATGCGGCCCCAAGCCCTTAAACAAATATCGTCGGCAAGGCAGCAACGCGGCTTAGCTTTGATCAGCGTGCTCTTAGTTGTGGCAATACTAGTAGCTCTAAGTACTCAACTACTTTCAAATCATAATTTGGTTGTTAGTCAGCACCAAAACAGTTTCGAACAGAATCAAGCGCTTCAATATGCTTATGGTGCGGAAGAATTGGCCCGGCAGCTTTTGTTTGATGACTTTAGTATTAGCGGTCCTGGGGTAGACCATCTGCAAGAGCCATGGGCGCAACCGGTGCTGCCTTTTAAGCTAGACAAGGGTGGTTATCTGGAGGCCCAGGTTAGAGATCTAAACGGTTGTTTTAACATCAACAGCTTGGCCGGGATGGCTGGCGAGGACAATCTGAAGCGTTTAAAACGCCTATTACAGAATTTGGACTTAGACCCCGGGTTGGCAGATTTGATTAAGGATTGGGTGGATGCGGATCAAGGTGTAACTGGCTTTGGTGCGGAAGATAATGCCTACCTAGGCCTTTCCCCTCCCTACAGGACAGCAAACCAAAACATGCGGCATATTTCGGAATTGTTACTTTTACAAAATATTCAATTTGAAGACATTAGTGCCGTCACACCGCACTTGTGTGTGCTGCCAACATCGAATAATAAAATTAACGTAAATACTGCAAACCCTTCACTTTTATATTCGTTAGATTCAGGGATTTCCATTGACTCAGCTCAAGGCTTGGCGGATTCTGAGCGCGGATTCGTGGACGTGTCTACCTTTATTGACGCTAATCCGGAGTTTGAAATAGTTAGGCCTGTATTGGCCGTGACCAGCGAGTATTTTGAAATGCACGCTAAGGTGCAGGTGGGTGAAAGTACAATGAGTATAGCCAGTTTGTTTTTTCGTAATGAGGAGACTGGCGAACTAACATTGATACAAAGAGATTTTGCTAAGGTTTTTCAATCGAAGATCGAAATTGAAGTGGATAGATAGAGAATTATAGTGCCTAAGTTATTTGTTAGAACTGAAGTTCAAGAGGGTGATAAGGAACTCCTATCGACGGATGTTCAATCGCTACGATTGCATTGGCGGTTGCTTACCGATTCATCAGTTGAGTCTGGAACAAGCTCATTAGAAGAGTTTCCGTTGTTGCAAGACATTCATGCTCATTGGCCCGAATCGCCCCAAGATATAGTTGCTATCATTCCTGGTGATGAGGTTTTGCTTTTGAGCTGCGAAGTTCCCGGGCGTAGCGCGGGTACAGTTAAGAAAGCGTTACCCTATGCTTTAGAAGAATATGTTGCTGGCGATATTGAAAATTTACATATTGCCCACGAAAAAATCAGGCCAGGACAGCCAGTTAAATGTGCGCTTATCAGCAAGCAAAGGCTAAGTCAGTGGCAGGAGTGTTTTAGTCGCGCTGCAATTTCTCCGGGGAATATTGTTTCTGAAGGGCAGTTACTTTCCGCTGAGAGTAAATCATGTGCTCTGGTGTTCGGTGAGTTTGAAGTGATGATTGCCACAAACGATGAAAGCGCCAGTGTAGCTCGGTCAGAACTGTTGGGCTTTTTGTCTAACATGGAGTTAGAAAAAGTCATATGCGTGGGTGGCGAACTTACAGATATTGAGACGAGTCAGCTGGATGCCAATTTAATCGTGGAAAACGATTTACGCGACGGTTTTGAGTATCTGGTTTCGCGTTTCACTGCAGCGACGCCAATTAACTTACTGCAGGGCGAATACAAAGTCGCCCGCCCGGCCAATGGGTCAGGTAATGCTGTTGTGGGTATTTTTGCGCTGCTAGGCATTTGGCTGATTGTTACTATGACCTCTTTTGCCGTTGAAGGTTATTGGGCAGAAAGTCGAGCGAATGAGCTAACGGATCAGGCGACAACTCTTTATAAGGAATATTTTCCTACTGACAGTGCACCAGTGACTACGGGGCAGCTGACCCGCCGATTAAAAGCCAAATTGGGCACTCAGCCTGGACTCGATACAAACCCTCAGGGCTTTGTTGATCTGCTGTCGAGGGTTTCCGGCAGCGTGACGGGCACTAACAAAATACAATCTTTGCGTTTCAATCATCAACGCATGGAGTTGACCTTCGAAGTTCTTTTGCCCGGGTTTAATGAGTTAGACCCGCTGAAAGAGCGCTCGGCATCTCAAGGTGTATTGCTAAAAGTAACTAATGCAGATAATGATGGTAGTAGCATTAGGGCCAGATTGTCAGCGGAGTATAACTAGTGAATAAATTTGCACCTATTGCAGAAATGTTGCGCAGCAGTAGCATCGGCAACTGGTACGCCGAGAAAAATGCCACAGATCGCAAAGTGATTTTGGCCATCGTTTCGCTGTGCCTAATATCGACAATCTATTTGGCAGCATGGAAACCGCTGTTGGAATATCGAGAAGCACAGACCTTGCGCTATGAAAGAGCCCAGTCTTTGGTGGATTGGATTACTTTAAATGACAATGCGCTGCAAGCCAGTAGTCAGAACAAGTCGCAGTCGCCGCAGCAAAAATCGCTAATTCCTTTGGTCACCGCCAGTGCGAACCAAATGCAGTTAAAACTCAATCGTCTACAGCCAGAGCAAGATGGCAGCGTGAGTATTTCGCTGCAAAATCAGTCATTCGACCAAGCGTTGCGTTGGATCGTAGATTTAGAAACAAATAGTCGCCTTCTAATTGATCGGATTAGCATTGATCGAACGGAAAATGTCGGTTTAGTGAATGTTCAGTTGCGAATTCAGTGAAAGTTAGTCGCACTAGTTGCCTATCCCCTAGTGCGAGATAGTTTCATCGTGGTGTATTAATATGCTCTATGACTTGAAGTCTAACTGATTCAAATCGGTGATCATTGGATAGGGCTTCCATAACGCTTTGTATCTGGCTGAAACTGCTGGTTTGCAAAAAAATTATTCTTAGGCGCGGGAAGTGAGAGTGTTTAGTGAGTCCATAGGTAGACTCAATGGCGCCTAGTTGGTGGTCGATTAGAACACCTTCTTTGTACTTAACTTCTATTACACGAGTGGCAATAACCTGCAGTCCAGTTTCCTTGTCCAGGGCCATCTTGTACTCGGCCTGGTTATCGCTGGACGTGCTAGAGCGGATAGATGAAGGGGTGTTGGCTGGTTTGCCCATTTGTATAGCGCCGTCTTCTATAGAAGTGACGGATGAGGTTTGATCGATTACGTATCTAGTAGGCGTAGACCTTTCTGCCACTGAAGATTGCGTAAGTAACACTACAATTGCGATAACGACACCAATATATTTAGGCACGTTACGTTGGACCTTCATTGCCCTTTGTTTAATGTCCATAAATTCTAATGCTCCAGGATGTTAGTGTTCCAACGTCATCTGTTACGTGATCAGTGACTTCCAATGTCCAATCCCCTTGTTTGCTCTCGCCGTAAAATGCATTACTACCCAACTCAAATCCAGAAGCCGGCCAAGTTGTATATGCATTTAAAGCCGGCAGCAGTACCGAACGAGTGCCGGACGGAGAGATTAATGCGATGGTCCAGTCCCCCGGGAATGCGTGAGTAGCGAAGATCTCTACGCGAACAAATTCGATTATGCCTTGGTCAGGTTCGTTCAGTATTGACGTGATTGTTTCGCCGTCGGCCACCATGCGGGACAAGTTGTTGTTGCGAATCGTTCCTTGATCAAAAGTTCCTAAGCTATCGGCCACATAGACTTCAGCTGCAACTACTGCGGCACTGGCGTCGATCGCGCCGAATCCGTAGACGTTATGAAATGTTAAACCTGCGTCATTAGTTGTCCAAGCTGGTTCTAATTCGATGCCTGTAGCGACGATCGCAGGTCGGTCTGCATCAATTTGTCTGGAGGTGGTAGCAAGTATGTGTTTTACGTCGCGCCAGTTCAGATCGGCGTTTACTGACAGCATCAAGGCGACCACCCCGGCTATATTCGGTGCAGCGGAGGACGTGCCGTTAAAGGTGGAGGTGTAACTACACATGGCATTTAATGCGTGGTTGCCGCCGTCTTCAAAGGCATTTCTTGGGTTGGGTGTGGGGTTAGTGTTGGCGCGGCGCACATAGCCCCGACTACAACCAGATTGATCTGTTGTCATGATCGCAGGCCGGCCATTTCCTGAGCCTAAAAACTGCGCGTTTTGGCCGAATTCACCGCCGGGAGCGGATACCCAGTTGGTTGCTCCTACTGTTGAGTAGCTCGATGCAGTTCCACCCGCATTTAATGCAGCCGCACCGATTATATAGGGGACTATGTGCATGGGGTCTTGAGAAGTGTTTTGGCAACTGAGTCCGAGATTTGCGGCATTGGGGCAGGTGACTGTAGTGCCATTAAATACGAAACCGTTGAAGCCATTTCCTGAAGATTTTATGTAAATTGCACCGTTACCTGATCGAAGATTGGTGACACCATCTAACAGCTGCGCTTCTAGTGACGAGTTTAATCGAAACGCAGTAGTTGTGTTAACACCAAAGCTCAGATTGAAAATATCTACATCTCCTGAAGGGGCATTTGAGGCGCCGCCCAATGCGTCAATTTCATTAGACAAAGATTGATTGCGAAGAAAGTTAAAGCCCTTTAGAGAAGCTGCCGGCGCCACGCCCCTTACACCGATATTGTTCCAGCCTCGGGCTGCAATGATCCCTGCAACACTGGTGCCGTGGTCTCCTATGATGCCGGGGTTGGTTGGGTCATTATCAGCTTCTACATAATCATAAGAACCGTCAGCAACAACATTTTCGATTAGGTCTGGGTGCGCAATTTCCATGCCTTCGTCGACTACAGCGACTATTGTGCCAAGGCCCAGGGTGCCTGCATTTGTAACAGTGTCTACGTTAAGGTCCTCCCCTAAGCTTCCACCGGTATCGGAGAAAGTCGCTTGGCCACTGTTATTCAGGTGCCATTGCAGCGGGTAGAGTGGATCACTATTTATGCTAATAGAGATTGTAGTTGTTAGAGAATCTATAAAGCCGTC
>CAJJAQ010000125.1 GCA_905182095.1 uncultured Pseudomonadales bacterium
CCGCACTGAGCTGAGTTTCTCGGTGTTCGGCGCTTTTATCCGTTGCACCAGCGTCTTGTGGAGGTCTGGCGTTGGACTCATGCGCGGCAGCCGTCGCAACCTGGGCGTTACTGGCTAGTGGTGAAGCATCAACGCCGGCGTTGGCATTCACCCAATTAGACCAGCCCATTTCCTCTATAACTTCCCTGGCGTCAGTGACCAGCCCAGCCCCTTGCCGAATCATTCTGTGACAACCCTTACTCACCGCACTCAGAGGAGAGCCTGGTACAGCAAAAACTTCGCGGCCTTGTTCTAGGGCCATACGAGCTGTAATAAGAGAACCACTTTGCTCTCCAGCCTCCACCATAATGGTGGCCCACGCAGAGCCACTGATGAGCCGGTTTCTTTCGGGAAATTGGTAGGGGCGAGGTTCTATTTTGTGCGGATACTCGCTGAGCAATGCGCCGCCCTCAGCAATGATTTTTTGTCCAAGGTGTTTGTTCTGGCGAGGATAAATATGGCCTAGGCCGGCGCCAAGAAAAGCCGCTGTACAACCTTTAGTTTGGGAAAGCGCCCCTTTATGGGCAGCTGCATCGATGCCATAGGCAAGACCGCTAATGGTACAAATTCCATGTTGCGCTAAGTCCTCAGCCAATTTTTCTGCGACTAACTTACCCACGGTTGTGCATTTACGCGCACCGACAATGGCAATTGTGCGCTGTGCCAAGACGCTAATATCGCCTAGACAAAAGAGTACCAGTGGCGGGTCCGGAATCATTTTTAGCAGCGGTGGAAACTCATCATCCAATATAGAAAAAATTTGCGTCTTCTCCGACCAAGCTTCTGATTCAAACCCTGCTAACTTTTTGCGGCGTTTTTGTATTGCTGGAGGACACTCCTTAGATGCCAACCGTTGTTGCGGAGAACTCACAGAGAAAAGCCAACTATGAATGGCCTGACGAGGCCAACTCGCCAGAAGCTCACAAAGTCGCAGCGCACTTTTACTGGTCAAACCTAAACTCCCTAAGTTTTTCTTGGAAAGGGTTTTGCTTCGAAAAGATACTAATTCGAAGAAGCTTGTTGCTAAAAATTCTTACTTTAAACAGGCCCTTGTTTACACAAACCCTTGTTTAAACAAGCCCTTGATAGAAGGCCCCTGCACCCGAAGGGCCTTTAACTAAGCTGGCCTTTAAATAAGCTGGTATTTAAATAAGCGGGGCTTTTGCTAGGCTTTTTCGGCCCTTTCTAGTTTTCGGCCCTTTCTAGAGCGCGTGTTTTCTTGAACTGTACTTTTCTATAAACACTCTGATCTGGTGAACTTTTTTATAAAGGTCTTTTCATTAGAGCTTTTTCATTAAGGTCTCTTCATTAGAACTTTTTCATTAGAGCTTTTCTCCATTAGAGCTTTTCTCCATTAGAGCTTTTCTCCATTGGGGTATTTTGTAAAAGAATCCCTTATCTGGCCCAAAAGGGTCGCTTTAGTTAGTCTCCAAAACCGGTTGCACTATTACCTGCATAGGTTGAACTAAGAGAAAATGCCAAAATAGCGCCTAAGATCCACGGTAGTTGCTGTTTTTAGCTGCAATTGTCGTGAGTATTTACCCAGCAAAGTATCGGTATCCGTTAGCGTAGGCGTTATACTGCGGCCTTTATTTCATAGGGCGTTCGTTAACTCATGTCTTTGCTTCACATATTGCATCACCCGGACCCACGCTTGCGCACCAAAGCTACGGCGATAACGCAGTTCCCACCTGAGGTGGCGACCTTCGCGGCGGATATGCTTGAGACCATGTATGCGGCCCCAGGGATTGGCTTAGCGGCTACCCAAGTTAACGTCCATCAGCGGCTAATCGTAGTAGATGTTTCGGAAGACAATAACGAGCCCTATGTACTCATCAATCCAACGCTAAAATTACTTGGGGAAAACATTTCATGGGAAGAAGGCTGCCTTTCGGTACCTGGAATCTATGAAACTGTGCAACGCTCGGAACATATAGAGGTAAACGCTCAAGACGTTACCGGTAAGCAAATCAGCATGGAGGCTTCGGGGATTCTTGCCATTTGCATTCAACATGAGTGCGATCATTTGGATGGCAAGCTGTTCGTCGATTACCTATCCAGTCTAAAACGCAGCCGCATCAACAACAAACTTAAGAAAGATAAAGAAGAGGCGTGACCAACTTAACTACTGCATTTGCAGGTAGCCCGGAATTTGCAAAAACCATTTTGCAAAGCTTAATAGACTCTCGATTTGCGCCAACCGTGGTGTTGACTCAACCTGATAGACCGAAAGGCAGAGGTCGAAAACTTCAAGCAAACCCGGTAAAAACCCTTGCCCAAGAGAAGGGTATTCCCGTTTTGCAGCCAGTAAATTTCAAATCTCAACAAAGCTTGGATGAGTTAGTCGCCTATACACCAGATGTACTCATCGTGGCTGCCTATGGCCTCATTTTGCCAAAAACGGTTTTAACCATACCTAAGTACGGATGCATTAATGTTCACGCTTCTCTTCTGCCGCGTTGGCGAGGCGCTGCGCCAATTGAAAGAGCCATTATGGCCGGGGACACAGCAACAGGTGTTGGCATAATGCAAATGGAGAAGGGTTTAGATACAGGGCCCTTATTTGCTGAAAGAAAATTGGCCATTACCGCGCAAACTACGGTTCTTCAACTAGAACACCAGCTAGCTGCCAATGGTGCCGAATTGCTTATTCAAGTCCTCGGCAAGCTGCCACTGCAAACACAAACACAAAGTGAAGAAGGTGTTACTTACGCATCTAAGCTTACCGCTGATGATCGGCGGGTATCGTGGCACAGTTCAGCCATAGATATTGAGCGTCAAATTCGCGCCCTTGCCGACAGAATGCCGGTAACCGTCACGCTACCTGAGGTGGAAATTCAGTTTTTAGAAGCAAGCGTTGTGCTGGATGAAACCGAGGCAAAATCGGCGCCGCCGGGCAGGCTACACGCCAACGCACCCGGCACCTTGATTATGGCGCGCAAAGGGCGCTTGATCATTCAGTGCGGCAGCGGGCAACTGCAAATTCAACGACTTAGAATAAATAAAGGCAAAGGCTTACCTATGGATACTGCAGCGGCGATTAATGGTTTTCAACGCTTTTTACCAGAAGGCACGCAATTCGATGCTGGCAATGCAGACAGCCAAGGTGACCTCAACCTATGAGTTTTTCATGGCATACCAAAGGAACAAATCAAGACCCCAAATCTAAGGTGGGTCTGAATAAGAAAAACGAGAGTGCGAGAACCCGTATGGAGGTGTGCAAAGCGCTGCAGCACATCATCGAGGGAGGTAGAACGATAGATTGGATAAGAGCAGAAAAATCTCAATGGATCTCAACGCCCCTACATAGAGAACTGCTTTACGGCACAACCCGTCATTACCTGTCGCTGCAACAAGCCGTCACTGAGCTACTAAAGAAACCTTTGCGCGATAAGGATAGGGATCTATTTCAACTTCTGATAGTGGGCGCCTACCAACTGAAATACACTGGTATAGCGAGTTATGCCATCATTAACGAAAGTGTTAATGCCTGTATTGTTCTAGGCAAACCCTGGGCTAGAGGCTTGGTAAATGCAGTACTGCGACAACTACAACGGAGCGCGGAAGCCGCTCAAACAGAAAAGCCCAAGGACGTGGGCTCGGAGCAAGATTTAGCGCTTACCAACGCAAGCTCCGATCATCCAGCTTGGCTCCAAGAAAAACTGGCAAGCCAGTATCCCAACCGGTGGCAAGCTCTTGTGATTGCCAACAACCAGCGCGCCCCAATGACATTGCGCATCAATAGCACAAAAGTTGAGCCTGCGTTTTACAAAGCTAAGCTCAGAGAAGACGATATTTCATTCACTGAAACTAAAATGGTCGAGACAGTAGTGCTCGATGCGGCCCAAAACGCCGAGACACTACCTAGTTGGTTAGCTGGAGAAGTTGCAGTTCAAGATCTGTCAGCCCAGCTCGCGGCGAACACATTAATGGCTTTGTTACCGCCACATATTGCAGAACCAAGTATCCTCGATGCCTGCGCGGCACCGGGCGGTAAGTTATTTCACTTACACGAACGTTTGAGTGCTCGGTTCAAAACCCATCAATTATTTGCCTTAGACAATAAGCAAAAGCGCCTAAACGAAACTAAGATTATCGGCACCCGGCTAGGCCACAGTAAAGATCCACGCCTAACTATGCTATGTGCCGATGCCACCAAGGAAGATTGCTGTGGCGATCTTCAATTTGACGGCATTTTGTTAGATGCACCCTGTTCCGGCAGCGGCACAATTCGGCGTAATCCGGATATTCGCCTGCTGTTAAAAGCCGATCATTTAGCGGCTCACCAAGATCTACAGTTACAGCTGTTACACAATCTATGGCATCGGCTAAAAGACGGGGGTACTCTCCTTTATTCAACCTGTTCTATTTTCGAAGAAGAAAACGATCAAGTGATAAAGAAATTTGTTGAGGCTCAGGTGGATGCGACCCGGGTTTCCTTGCAGCTTAAATATGGTAGCGCTACCTCACTGGGTTGGCAGTTGCTACCGACTGAGAAAAATACCGACGGCTTCTACTATGCGGGCTTAGCCAAGGCTGAAAAAACATGAAAATTCTTATTTTGGGCGCCGGACAGGTGGGGGGAACCTTAGCTGAAAGCCTAGCGAAAGAATCTTTTGATATTACATTAGTAGATCAAAACAGTGAGCGCTTACAAGAGTTGGGCAGCCGGTTGGATATACAAACCATCGAGGGCTCGGCCTCACACCCAGATGTTCTGCGTAAAGCCGGTGCAGACGATGCGGATATGCTTATCGCGGTAACCTCTAGCGACGAAATTAATATGGTTGCCTGCCAGGTATGCTATTCGGTTTTTCGTACCCCCATGAAAATTGCGCGGATTAGATCTTCGGCCTACCTAAGTAAAGAAGGCTTTTTCCACAAAAACCATATGCCCATAGATCGCCTGATTAATCCTGAACAAGTGGTTACGGATCAAATACACGAATTACTCAGTCACCCAGGTGCTCTGGACGTTTTAGATTTTGCCGATGGCAAAGCACAGTTAGTCGCCATGCGCGCCTATCACGATGGCCCGTTGGTTGGCCATGCTCTGAGTCTTCTGCGTAAACATATGCCCAAAGTAGATACTCGGGTGGCGGCTATCTTTAGACGCGGCCAGTCGATTATGCCCGAGGGCAGTACGATTATTGAGGCGGATGACGAGGTCTTCTTTATCGCTGCTCGAGAACACATCAGCGCCGTTATGGGAGAGCTGCGTAAAGCCGAGCAACCTTACCGACGTGTGATGATTGTCGGCGGCGGCAATATCGGTGCGCGCTTAGCAGCCTCTATTGAAAATGAATACGCAGTTAAACTCGTAGAGTACTCTAAGCCTCGAGCGGATAAACTGGCTGAACAATTAGACAAGGCCGTTGTTATTCACGGTGACGCAACAGACCGAGACCTACTACTGGAAGAAAACATCGAGCAGTGCGATGCGTTTTGTGCACTGACTAACGATGACGAAGTTAATATTATGTCTTCGCTTATGGCTAAGCGCTTGGGCGTTAGGCAGGTCATTACTCTGATTACCAAACCAGCTTACGTGGATTTGGTCCAAGGTGGAGAGATTGATGTGGCGATTTCACCCCAACAAGCCACCATCAGCACTGTTTTGTCTTACGTTCGACGAGCCGATGTGGCCCGGGTGCACAGTTTGCGCCGTGGAGCCGCCGAGGCAATGGAAGCCATCGCCCATGGCGATGCTAAAAGCTCAAAGGTCGTCGGGCGCAAAATCAGTGAAATTAAACTCCCTGTTGGGGTCACTATTGGCGCCCTTGTCAGAGGCGAGAACGTGCTTATCGCCCATGACGATGTCATTGTTGCTTCTGACGATCATGTGATTTTGTTTATGGTTGATAAATCTCAGATTCGAGCCGTTGAACGCTTATTCCAGGTCGGACTAACGTTCTTTTAAGTAAGGGCGTTAACAGCTTATGCATCTATCCGTCATTTTTCGCGTCACCGGTACGCTGCTGACCTTTTTTAGCTTCACTTTTCTGGTGCCCATCATTGTTGCCCTGGCCTATAACGAGGGCAATACCAACACATTTATCACAGCGTTTTTCGTTACCTTAATCAGCGGCTTAGTGCTTTGGTTACCACTTCGAAGTAATCGAGAATTGCGCGGTGGTGACGGATTTTTAATAACAGCGCTGTTTTATATCGGCCTCGGTATATTTGGCGCGATCCCTTTTTATATCGACCCAGCCACCCAACTGTCGTTCACCGATGCTGCCTTTGAGTCTATGTCTGGTTTAACGACCACTGGGGCAACCATTTTAGTAGGTCTTGATGATCTACCAAAATCGTTACTTTTCTATCGCCAACTTCTGCAATGGTTTGGCGGCATGGGTATCATCGTCTTGGCGGTGGCCATCTTCCCAATGTTGGGCATTGGCGGCATGCAACTGTACAGAACTGAATCTCCTGGCCCGGTCAAAGACAACAAACTGACCCCCAGGATTACTGAGACGGCAAAAGCTCTTTGGTATATTTATCTGGGTTTAACCGTTTCATGTGCACTGGCGTACTGGGTAGCCGGCATGAGTGTTTTTGATGCGATTAGTCATAGTTTCGCCACCGTGGCTATCGGCGGTTTTTCAACTCACGATGCGAGTATCGGTTTTTTCAACAGCGGTGCCATTGAAGCAGTAGCCTGTTTATTTATGGTCTTGTCCGGCGTTAACTTTGGTTTGCACTTCTTGGTCTGGCGCAGACGCAACCCGTTGCACTATTTTCAAGATTTCGAAGTCCGTACCTACCTCAGTTTTTTGGTACTTTTAGCGATAGCCGTTTGTTGCATTCTATTGACCAATCCATCGGATAGTATTTCACCTATCCGCGATGGCATTTTTCAAACCATTTCTATCGCCACTACCACTGGCTTCGTCACCCAAGACTTTTCGCAGTGGCCGTCGGTGGCACCGGTAATGTTATTATTTGCCGCTTTTGTTGGGGGCTGTGCCGGCTCTACAGCTGGTGGCATCAAAATGATTCGCGTGGTGATGATCTATCTACAAGGTATGCGCGAAGTAAAACGCCTTATTCACCCCAACGGTGTTTTTCCTATCAAACTGGGCAGAACCCCAGTGCCCGATCGCCTCATTGAGGCGGTATGGAGCTTTTTCAGCGTTTACGTTTTACTGTTTTTATTTTCTGTCACTCTCATTATGGCTATGAGCGACATAGACTTTTTAACCGCTTTCTCGGCGATTGGAGCCAGTCTAAATAATTTGGGACCGGGGCTCGGCGAAGTTGCCATGAACTATGCTGGATTAGATGCTGACGTAAAGTGGGTACTTATGTTCAATATGATGCTGGGGCGATTGGAGATTTTCACCCTCCTCGTGTTACTTACCCCTGCCTATTGGCGTCGATAGATATCCTCTTTATCCAGACCTAATCGACGAAAGCGTTTATACGACCACTGGTATTGGGCGAAGTCTTTTTCTACTATCTTCTGCACACTGTTATTTAGGGCTGCAGCATAAATTTCATCTTCTTGGCTAGATATACCCGCTTCTGGCAACTCAAAGGAAATGTTGTAGTTTATGCCCTTGGTGTCGATTTCGCGCCAAGCACAGGCCATAATAATTTTCGGCTTGCCTACTTTGGCAATTCTTTTTGCCAAAGACATAGTCAGCGCTTCGCGGTCAAAGAATTTACTCATAATGCCGCCGGTTTCCCCGGTAGGCACTTGGTCTGGTAGCAAAACCACCACATGGCCGGCTTTCATACCTCTAACCAAACCGCGTAAACCCGCTGCACTTGTCGGAAATAATGTCGCGCCCTGGCGTTCCCTTGCGCGAAGAATTGTTGGCTCTAAGGCCGCAAGGTTGGGCGGTGTGTATAAGGCGGAGACCGAATAATCGCTACCTAGATATAGGCTCATAAATTCCCAGCAACCGAAATGCGGCATAAGCATCAACACGCCATTACCCTCAGCCCAAGCCTCACGCAATAAATCTTCACCTTGAACGGTGTTAATCCTGCTCATTAATTGTTCGATAGGTCTGTGCAGTAAATGTGCGAATTCAATAGGTAATAGCGCTGTCTGGGCTAAGCTGTTGAAGACAATTTGTTTTCGTTCAGCGGCGCTTTTGTCCACAAAACAATGATCTACATTGATTTTGCTAATTCTATGGGAATCGACATTACAAAAGATCATCACTCGCGCAAAACCACGACCAATTGCCACCGCCCAAGTGGATGGGATGAAACTTAGCAACCAAAAGGTCCACCTAATAAAGGTCGCCAAAAAAATTCTCCAACAAGCAAAAATGATCACCGTAATTCGGCGTCGAATATGTGCCTAATTAAACTGTTTGCAATGCGTCTTTAAGGAGCTTTTGACATGACGCGTAACGCCAACAATCCACATGATGATCATTGACCATACCGGCGCTTTGCATAAAGGCATAACAAATGGTCGGACCAACAAAACGAAAACCTTGGGCTTTTAAAGCCTTAGACATCAAGTTTGATTCGTCAGTTTGTGCCGGCACGTCAAAGTTTTTACTCTTACGTGCCTTAACTGGGGCAAACTGCCACAGAAAGCCCGCAAAATCTTGCATATTCAATGCGCTTTGGGCATTTCCAATCATGGCGTTCAACTTGCCCCGGTGACGAATAATTCCGGGGTCCAAAAGCCAAGATTCAACATTCTCAGGTGTTGCTACTGCAAGCTGGCCCATATCAAAACCAAAAAAAAGCTTATGCATATGTTCACGCTTATTGAGAACCGTGATCCAAGCAAGCCCAGCCTGCATACCCTCTAAGATAAGTAGTTTAAACAGACTTGCAGAATCTTTGAGCGGAATGCCCCACTCTTGATCATGATAGTTCTCGTATACCTCACTGGCACTACACCAGCTGCAACGGCGTTTCTCTTGGGACCCAATTTTGGTCTGTGCGTCCATAGACAGCTCTCAAAAGTGTTATGCGGCAAATGCAGGTCCGCGCCCGGCAGCATCAAAGCCCCGGACACAGTACAACTAAGATCAACTTATACGTCTAGATTCACCACCGATAATGCATTGGTTTCAATGAACTCTCTTCGTGGTTCGACCTGGTCACCCATCAAGGTAGTAAACATACGATCAGCGCCTATGGCATCGTCTACGGTAACTCGCAGCATACGACGCACAGATTGATCCATGGTGGTTTCCCATAACTGGGATGGGTTCATCTCACCCAGGCCCTTATAACGCTGTAAATCGACACCGCGGCGTGCTTCAGATTGCAACCAATCAAAAGCTTGGCCAAAGTAAGTGATTACTTGCTTACGCTCACCGCGTTGTATGTAGGCGCTCTCTTCTACTAAGTCGCCTAGCAAGTCTATCATTTCTCCTATTGCTCGGTATTCAGGACCGACCAAGAAATTCTGCGATAAAGCGACTCGCTCTCTATTACCCTTCAGCAATATGCTGATATTCGGCACAAAAACCTGACGCTCTTCGTCCCATACGGCGTCTACGGTTGGCGTTGACCCGGGGTTGTCACCAAGAATTGTGACTAAGGTTTCGCACCATGCCTGCATCGCCGCTTCGTTGGTCAGATCTTCTTGCACGAGTTTAGGCGCGCGGACAAGACCATGGGTGATTTCAATCGGATACTTGCGCTTTGAACGATCAAGTCTGTCTATCAGTTTTTGGTAGGCTTGCACCAAGGTCTCAAGAGCTTGTCCTTGAATAGCCGGCGCTTCGGGATTAACAAACAGTTTCGCATCCTGCAGCGACAGTTCCATAAAGTATGCGCTGAGCTCGTCATTATCCTTAACATATCTCTCTTGGCGGTTTTTCTTCACCTTATAAAGAGGT
>CAJJAQ010000126.1 GCA_905182095.1 uncultured Pseudomonadales bacterium
GATCTATGCTTTGGCCCGGAACGCTATCAGGTAGTCCTGCTTCTAATAGACATTGACGCGCCGTGTTGAAAGCGCTGCTACCCATTTGTAGCGCTGCACCCATAATGACGTCTTCTACTTGGGCTGCATCAATACCAGCCCGTTCTACCGCGTGTCTGATGGCATGCGCGCCAAGGCTTTGACCTAGCGTGCTATTAAATGCGCCACGGTATGCTTTACCAATAGGCGTACGAGCTGTTGAAACGATGACTGCTTCGCGCATATCAATTCCTTAAATAGTTTTCTGTATGTGAATTTGGTATCTGTAAATTCGTTTAGTGTCCCGAGCCAAATGCCCAGGACCGACTAAACTTAGAGGCTTATGCTCTAACTTTCACCGCGGCTTGTGCTAGGCAGCAAAACCAGCAAGACGCTTGGAGATAAGGGTATCTGCTTCGCTCATAATGCGATCCATCAGCTCTTGTACTGACGGAATATCATAAACAAGACCAGCGACCATGCCACATGACCATGCGCCAGCTTCCATGGTGCCTTCCATCATGATCTTTGGATAGACGCCTGCTACTTCAGCAGCGATATCCTCAAATTTAAGATCAGCACCCATTTCTTGTTCTTTCACCAATAAGCGTTCTACTGCTGCATTGGTTAGGACGCGTTCGGTGTTACGCAGCGGACGCATCACCAAGCGAGTGTCTAACTCTGACGCGGCAAGAATAGCTTGCTTAACATTTTCGTGAACTGGTGCCTCTTTAGTTGCTATAAAACGTGTGCCCATGTTCATGCCTTCAGCGCCCATGGCAAGAGAGGCAACTAACGAGCGTGCATCTGCCATACCGCCAGAAGCAACAAAAGGAATCGTTAGTTCATCTGCAGCTCTAGGCAACAAAATGAAGTTGGGAATATCGTCTTCGCCAGGGTGTCCACCACACTCAAAGCCGTCTACCGAAACCGCATCACAGCCAATGTCCTGAGCTTTCAGCGCGTGTCTAACCGAGGTGCACTTATGGATAACTTTGATGCCAGCTTCTTTTAACTGAGGCAACCATTTCGCAGGATTGTTACCAGCGGTTTCAACAGCTTTAACACCGCTTTCAATAATAGTCTTAACCAAACCAGGGTAATCAGGAGGTGTGAGAGAAGGCAAAAAGGTCAAGTTAACGCCAAAAGGCTTGTCTGTCATTTCGCGGCAGCGCGCGATTTCGTTGGCTAATTTTTCCGGAGTACCCTGAGTCAAACCGGTGATAATGCCCAAGCCACCAGCATTTGAAACTGCTGCCGCCATTTCTGCCAAGCCAACATAATGCATGCCCCCTTGGATAATTGGGTGCTCAATACCAAAAAGTTCCGTAATTCTTGTCTTCATAATGTTACCTCAAAAAAATAAAAAATCAGGGTGCTAATACCCATAACTCAACCCCAATCAGTGCCGTCATTAAGCACTATCAGCCAAAGTCAGTAGTTTGCGCGACACAGATATTGACGAATAGCCCCGCGACCTGTCAACAAAAGCCTATGAAAACCTTATGCTGCAAAAAAAAGACCTAGACCTAGGGCTTCAGACGGGCCGCTAATAAGGGTAGATGCTGGCGCCCTTGAAATGGCTCGGTGCCAATAAAGTAGGTTGGACTCACCGCGACGCCCAGCTCTTCAGCCTTATCTGCAGTAGTTTCCACCGCGGCTAGACCTGCGCTGTCAGCAAACTCAGCAAAGCCATCAAGAGTCACGCCCAAATGGTTGAGTACATCTTCAATACTTGCAATAGAGTCAATGTCTTGCTCTTGCTGCCAAAAACGCTGCAAGATTGCCTCAACATAATTGTCTACTCTGACACTCAAGTCTTGTAGCGCACGTGCTTTCACCCACGCCAGACCTAAGGCCGGCGCGTTAGAGCGCCCTGTCACATATAGGTCTTTCAGTTTATGCGGTGCATAGCGTTGAATATCTTGACCCACGTACGTGCCGCGAATACGACGGTGCATTGCGCCTCGATCCTCGCCTTCTTCCCATACGGCAGGTGTACGCAAAGGTTGGCCCTGGAAAAAGTGCCAATCCAATGCAATGTTTTGTTGCTCCGCCATGGCCCGCGTCCCCGCCAAGGCCAGATAACTTTGCGGCGCTTTGACATCTATATAAACCGGCAGAGCCGAATCAACAGGCGCTTCAGGATCTGCCATGATCTGGGCATCGTCAGCCAGCTCATAGGCAACATCTGGACGCTCGCCTACTTGGCCTTGCAAATACCAACGAATGAGCGGCAGGTGTTCGCGACCAAAAAATTTCTGCGCAGCAACTGAATTTTCTGCGCCAGCGCTGCCTTTGCTTGGCAAAATATAGGTAGGCACGCCGTAAATACCAGAATCAAATGCGTCCATCTGAAACTGCGCGTTGGCATGTAAACCGGGTCCTGCTGCATAGTCTCTGAAGCCTTCGATATTAGCCCCGACATCTATTAGCACTTGCTCCACCGCGTCTAGGTCTTCGGCATCAAACTCGCGCCGCCAAAATGGTGCATAAACAGCGTCGATATATTTTTCCATCAGGCTGTTGGAGGCGCACTGCTGCTGTAAGCTCTCTTGCTGCTTGACCCACCACCAGCCAACAGCTGGCAAATTTGTATTCCAAATTTTCACGGTGCCACGGACCGTCATACCTTTTAAATTGGCATAACGCCGGCAGTCAAAATAAGCGTATTTGACGCCAGACCACTGCTCTTTACTGCGGCTTTGCTCGGCGACTTTGCCACCTTTACCCAGTTTTGCAGTGCCCAGATAACTACCAATGTCTAAAACAAATGGCCGCCAATCCGCAACAACACCTAGCTCTGCCAACATTTTGCGGGTTGGCTCCACCGCCAGATAGGCGTAAGGGCTCTTAAAATCCAGGTAGATGATAAGGGGCACTTTAGCATCCGTTGAGGTAGCAACCGGGCATATCAAGGTATCCATTATTATTTTTCCAATATCTGTCGTTTAAGGCTATCACCCCCTAATTTTTTCCAAAGAGGCTTTTTCTAACAAAATCTTTTGTGCAAAATCACTTTTGCAAAGCGCTTCTTACAAACTGTTTTTTGCAAAGAAAGAGCGCCACACAAAACCCCTCCTCTCAAACCCCTAAGGCGTATCCCCTGGGCGATAGGCGCGCAGTAAGTTTTGCTGTAATGCAGCTTCACTGAACCAAGGGTCATGGAGTATCTCCAGAGCGTAATCTTCGGCTTGATCCGCATAGTGAGGCGAAGTTTCATCTAATGTCGCACTACCAAATTGGTGCACGCCTTCAACAGTAAGCGCACCAGCAGCATCCCACTCAACCAAGTAATAAAGCCCATCACCAGCCACATTCGTTAAATAGCCATCTTGATCTATACCACGCCCATAGATGGCGCGTAAAATATCCGGTCCACCCGCCACTGGCAAATTAAGATCTCCGCGTACGTGCCGATTCACTTCACCCCAGGGCGGATCCATGCGCCCTACCGCGTTATCTAAACCCGCTATACAGTTGTCCAATATTTTACTGATCTCGGGCTTACCGTCCTCATGACGATTTTCCTTCGGTTGCGCAGCCAAGAATACACAGGTACCCATTGCTGCACTGGTATTTGCCAAATCAGTACCTAAATCCCAGGCAGCCAAAATTTTCTGCGCTTGCTGGCGTTTCGAATCAGTAAATTCCACTTCAGCAATTTGTCCCAAATACGCCACGTAATCGGTATTTGGCGAATAGAACTTATCGTGCTTAATTGCAGAAAATTCTTCCTTGCTGATGCGAGGACCAAGAGTTTGAAAAAGTTCCAAGCCACGCACCGCCCGGTTAGTCATATCCATTTGAAACCCATGTCCTGGCGCGTACTTTTCAATTTTTACATTGTCAGCTTCAGCGGTGACATTGAAAGGCGTTTGATTGGCACTGTGCACGTAACCTGATGCTGGGTTAATGACTTGAGGCAACCTTGCAAAGGACAAATTTTCTTTCCAGATTAAGGACGAATCATCACCGGGCAAATAGAGCGACCAGTCGTAACGCGGATCGCGCTTAGGCGTTAGAGAGTTATGCAAAAACATGATATTCCCCTCTTTATCTGCATAAACAAAATTGAAACTGGCAAACGCCTGCATCGACATGGCTTCGCGCCATTCCGCCAAATTCGTCGCAAGGTTCATGCGGTACCATTGCTCAACTTGTCTAAGTTCTCCCATGCCAGCATAACGAACGGCATACGTTCCGTGATCTGTGCGCAAAACCGGCCCATGTTTAGAAGCCAGCACCTCCTGCGTAACAGTCCATGGGAAAAAACCCCACAAACGTATTTCAAGCGCCACTTCGCTAACGGCAAGGTCCTGCCATTGACCGTCTAAACGATATTGATTGGTATTGTTAGGATTAATCTCAAGGACAAAAACATCCACTAAATCGGGACTATTGACTGTTGCACCCCATGCCAAGTTCTCAGTAAAGCCCACGCTTACCATGGGCGTTCCCGGAAATAATCCGCCCATCACATTTAGTCCCTGTGAACTTTTTAGGTGGGCCTCATACCAAGCAACCGGTCCCGTGGTAGGTTGATGAGAATTGATCGCCAAGCGAGTTGAACCCTCAGCAGAGATCTTTGGCGCAATAGCAAACGCATTAGAGCCGATAGGCACACCGCCGATAGAAATCTCATTCGGCGCTTGCTGCAATATGGCGGGCGGCTGAAATAGCGGCTCGGCGTCTTCAACGCGATCAAGCAATGTCTCTATAACCGTAGGTCGAATAATTTCACTCACCGCCCGCTGCCGAGTTGGTTTGGTCAATTCTTTGATGCTGCCCTCAAAACCATAGAAAAGCAGGTGGCGCAGCATAAACCCTGCAACTATATCCTTCCCTGACACGGGCAAAACACGTTCATCTACCTGATCTGGATGAGTCGCCGCATAATAGTTAATACCATCTGCGTAGGCCTCAACATAGGCTCTTACATCCGGGCTTATGTCCCATTTATAGTTAGCCTCAAGTGTTTCCCAAAGCCCCAACCATTTCACAAGGTAGTCTGTGATTGCGCCATCTTGACCAGTGTATAGGGCGCTATTGCCACGATAAAACGGCATTGAATCTTCAATAAGCTGCCAGTTATCTTCGGCCTGAGCAAAAGCGAAACCAAACGCAACGTCGGGATTAGTGGTACCCAAAATGTGCGGCACTCCGCGAGTATCTCGACGAATTGTCACCTCATACTGATCCGCCAAGTACAAATACTTCTCAGCATCAAAAGTAGCCATCTGCCAGCCATAGCCAACCCAAGCGGCAAGCACCACTAGTATTGCTAGGAATCCACGAGCACCCCATGATTTAGTCACCACATCCCCCGACTTTTCTATTAGCTGGATATTATCTTCGTTAGCTCAAATCCCGCTCACCAACGAAGTGCCAAGAGCCTGCCATAAGGAAGATTGCGTTGGAAGGCCGGCAAAAATATAGTGCACTTTTTTTCGCCAAAAATTCACTGCACCCTATTTCCACAACCTCGAATTGCGAATAGGCGATGCCCATTGGGCGCCTAAATCAGGCACTGCAGCGTCTCGTGTAGTTTAACAGACTGCTCCGGGCGAGATATTCACGCATACGCGACAGCCGCTCCTAACTTTGGGCAGTTACTGTAAAATCCAATCAGACCTTGACTTTTGCACCACTAAGCGGCACTCTCCGCGCCCGTGAGTTCGATCACGAACCGCTCTCTCCAGCATATAGCTGGTTAGCGAACATCAACAAGCCGACCCCACCTAGATGTCTTCAATCGAATAACTTCGATTCAGGCACGTGAGAATGTTTGCTTACCAGGAAAAAAATATGACTAATGGAGTTTTTGCAGACCTAGGCCTGCATGATAGCTTTTGCCAAACCGTAACCGAGTTAGGTTTCACCGAACCCAGTGACATTCAAAAATCTGCAATACCCGACGTTCTTGCAGGTAAAGATCTGTTAGGTATAGCTCAGACTGGCACCGGTAAGACTGCCGCATTCGGCCTACCCTTATTACAAAATCTAATTAACGACGCCGCCGTGGATACCAGCAAAATGCGCGCCACACCACGGCATCCGCGCGCACTGATACTAGCGCCTACGCGGGAGCTGGCCATTCAAATTCATGAAGAGCTAGGCAAACTTGCCGGCGTTTCAAAAATGAACTTTGCCTGCGTCATTGGCGGAGTTAATCAAAATCCACAAGTAAAGAAACTGCGCATGGGCGTAGACGTGCTGGTTGCCGCACCGGGACGCCTTCTCGATCTAATGAATCAGGGTCACGTCAATCTCAGCGAAACTAAGTTCCTCGTATTAGACGAGTGTGACCGCCTGTTAGATATGGGTTTTATCCCTGATGTAAGGCGAATTGTTGGGGCCATGCCAAAGCAACGACAAACTCTACTGTTCTCCGCCACTATGCCAACAGAAATTGGCAGGTTGGCGAAAGAGATACTGCACGAGCCAATCAAAGTTGACGTTTCGCCGAAAGAAGTCACCGTGGCGAAAATTGATCAACGTGCAGTTATGGTCAGCACGCCAAACAAACGAATCGTACTTGAACACCTTCTTAGAGACAAAGATTTGGTTCGCGCCATTGTTTTCACCCGCACCAAGCATGGTGCCAACAAGGTGGCTAAACAGCTAAACGGCGCAGGATTTGTGGCCGAAGTCATACATGGCAACAAAACCCAAGCTGCAAGACAACGTGCTTTAGAGAACTTTAAAAAGGGTAATTCTTGGATCTTAGTTGCCACGGATATTGCAGCACGTGGCATCGATGTCAGCGATGTCTCCCATGTATTCAACTATGAATTGCCCCACGAACCTGAGAGTTATGTACACCGCATAGGGCGAACGGCCCGCGCTGGTGCGAAAGGTATCGCCTGGGCACTTGTTGACGCTGGCGAAATCAGCCGCTTACGTGCGGTAGAACGATTGACCAAACGCAAAGTCGATATAGTTAAACTAGATATTGAACTGCCTAGCAAGCCGGCACAATCTGATGATGATGACGAACGTGGCGAAAGGCGCCAGAGCCAGCAGCGCAGCCGCAGGCCCGCTCAGGGTCAGGGTCAGGGTCAGGGTCAGGGAAATAGCCAGGGTCAAGGCAACGCACAACGCAACCGCCGCAGACCTAGCGGCAAGCCAAGCCAAGGCGAACAGTCCTCAGGCAATAGAGACGGCAATCGTAGCGGCGGCGAGGGTCAGTCACAACGATCGAGCAGTTCAACAAATAGCCGCAGCAGCAGCACCAGCAACGGCAATACAATAAATAGCTCCAACGAAAATGTTAATCCTTACGGACGCGTTGGACCGCGAGCAGGTTCAAGTAGTGACGGTGGCAGTGGTGGTGGCGGTACACCCAGACGTAGACGCAACCCTCAGTCTAGATAGCGCCTAATCGGTAGCTTAGAATACGCTGATCAGCATATCTGGTCTCAGCAAGAGACCGGCAGCGGGCCAAGCTCTCTGACCTTTCTTGCGCTTAACCGACTCCGCGGGCGCGATACTGACGCCCCTTAATCTTAGTAGCGTTCAGCAGCTTCAACGCCGCTGGTGTGGCGTCACGTCGGATAGCCACGTAAGTCAAATTATCCATCAAATCAATTTTGCCAACAGCATCCCCTGCCACGGTTTTGTCTGCTGTAATTGCACCCAACACATCTCCAGGACGCAATTTACTTCTCCGACCACCATTAATCTCAACGGTATAAACACCGGGACGTCGAAGGCCTTCGCCTATTTCGTCAGCATCTAACACATCTGGCAAGTCAGCTGGCACTTCCCACAGCTGCATGGCTTTACCCTCAGAAAATTCTTCAACCGCACTGAGGCGAGACATTTCTCTATCCGCAACCAAGCTTATGGCGATACCACGCTTGCCCGCCCTAGCTGTGCGGCCAATCCGATGTACATAGACTTCTGCATGTGTCGGCAATTCGAAATTGAATACGCCATCTACGTCATCAATGTCTAAGCCACGGGCCGCAACATCTGTGGCAACTAAAACGTTGGCACTGCCATTGGCAAAGCGCACCAGTGTTTGATTGCGCTCATGCTGCTCTAGATCACCGTGGAGCGCTACAGCATCCAAACCCGCATTGGTCAATGTTTCACAAACCCGGGCACAGTCGATTTTGGTATTACAAAAGACCAAATTCAACGCACCACCCCATACACGCATAGCGGCAAGCAAAGGTTTAATACGGTCATGTCGATCCACCGGCAACCAATATTCGCCAATAACCGGCTTGTTATCACTTTGAGTGACATTGATATGGATCGTATCTTTTCCCATGATGCGGCGAATAGACTTCACCCCGTCTGGGTAGGTAGCAGAGAACAGTAAGTTTTGCCGCGTTGGTGGCATATAGCTGAGAATTTCTTGTATCTCATCTTCAAAACCCATATCCAACATTCTATCTGCTTCGTCTAGCACCAAAGTATCTATGCTCAGAAGGTGCAGAGTTTGTTTATTCAAATGTTTAAGCACTCGGCCGGGTGTGCCAACAATAATATGCGCGCTCCGAGATAAAGAGCCAATCTGCGGACCCAAAGGCACGCCGCCACACAGAGTAAGAATTTTCGTATTGCTGATTTTCGCTGCCAAGCTGCGCATAGTTTGCGCCACTTGTTCAGCAAGCTCGCGGGTAGGACACAAAATCAACGCCTGCACATGAAAGGCTTTGGCATCAATTTTTTGCAAACAGCCCAAGCCGAAAGCGGCGGTTTTACCACTGCCTGTGCTGGCTTGAGCCACCACATCTCGCCCTTCGAGTATTTTGGGCAACGCCGCAGCTTGCACTGCGGTCATGGTGTTGAATTTAATGACTTCTAACTGAGCTTGTAGCTCGGCACGAAGCGGCAGGCCGGTAAATTGATCCGGCAAAATATATTGGTTTTCAGTCATCGCGGAAGTATAGGCTCTAGCAAGTTAATTCCCAGTGTTTTAAACAAATACTTAGGCTCGAGTTCGGGTCAGCAAAAATTCTTCAGCAGCAGGAAAAATAAGCTCTCTGCGAGCGTCACTCAAGCGATCCAAGGCTCTGGGCATTAACGCCAAACGCGGATTTTGCGCAAAAAACGCCCTATTCTTTTCAATAAACCGCCAATACAAACCATCCACCACATCACACCATGGACCCTTGGAATAATCACTCATCTTAAGTAAATAGTTAGACCCGCAAATATAGGGCTTTGTAGCGAATATTCCGCCATCGCTAAAAACCCCCATGCCATAAACATTTGGCCCCATAACCCAAGATGCAGAATCCACATACATCTCCATAAACCAGCGATGGGCCGCTTTAGGTTCGATTTCACACAAGGTCATGAGATTAGCCACCACCATAAGTCGCGGAATATGATGACACCAACCCTTCCGCTGAGTGGTCGCTATAGTGTCATCCAAAGGTAAAATACCTGTGCCCCCCTCGTACCAATGCTCGGTTAGCTGTCGATGATGTGACCAATAATTGGTCTTGGCTTGTACAGCACTAAAATTTTGATAAATGCCGCGGACGAATTCTCGCCAACCCATTACCTGTCGAACAAACCCTTCTAAGCTTTGTAGCGGTATGTCACGAGTTTCGGCAACAACAAGAACTCGCTCAAGCACTTCATCGGGTACAAGTAGGCCTATATTCATTAGGGGACTGAGAACACTATGAAAAACTGTTTCAGAGCGGGTATTCATAGCATCCTCATATGGACCAAAGTCTGCTAACCGGTGTGCAATGAAGTCATCTAACCAAATGAAAGCGCCCGCTCTGGTTGTTGGCCAAGAAAACTCGCCTGCCTTGCCAGGGTGATCGAAAAAACGCTCGCTGACTAGCGCCACCACCGCCTCTAGATGCGGATTTTCAGCAATTTCTGGCAACTCTGGCGGCTCAACATTCTTCGGCAATTTCTTTCGATTATCGGCATCAAAACTCCATTGCCCACCAATAGGCTTGCCATCTGGCGTGAGCAAAATATTTAGCCGTGTCCGCTCAGATTTGTAGAATGCAGCCATCTGCGGTTTTTTTCGGCCTTGAACAAATGCTGTAAAACCCGCTCGATCGCATAGAAACATGGGCGAAGGAATTTCCTTGCAGCTAATCGATGCATCGTTCACTGCCTTGGTCAAATTGGCTTGAGCGGCTTTGCCTTCTATCTCAAAATGCAGTAGCGATGAATAACCTTGGGTATGCAAACAATCTACAACCGCTTCATTGATAGATAATTGTGACTCGGCATCCAACTTTGTGTAATGCACTACTACGCCAGCGGCTCGCAGCTCATCGGCGTAGGCCCGCATAGCAGCTAAAACAAGCACAATTTTCTGTTGGTGGTAGCGAAAATGGCTACAAAGATATTGGTCTTCTGCCATAAATACTCCCGCGGGACCTAAGGAAAGTACACGGTCCAGGGGAAATAGCTGATTACCAAGGATAAGTAATAGAGCATTCTGAGATTTCGCTGACATACGAACTTCCTTAACGAGTTACGAGAATATTGGTTAGCATTGCTGCATATTAGTCGCCCGACGTTGCAGTTAAGGGCGAATTCGACCTCAGTAGAGGGGCTATCAAAGGCAATTAAATGTAAACAATAAGTTTACATCAATAGTTCACTAACGATATCAAAGGTAAGATGTTGCCGGTCAACAGATGGTGCAGTAAAACTAAGTAAAGAACCAACCGAAGCGGCTGTCTATGGTAATACTTACCCGGGATGTAGGCATCCGCAATTGGGCATTAGCAATTAACACCAGACGGCCTTTCTAAAGCAGCCGTGTTAACTTGTTGTAGCGTTAACCTTTGCGTGGCCCGAACCAACCCGCAAGACCAGCCCATAACCATTGAAAAGGGACTTTTGCATCAATAAGACCTTGGGCGTAAATCTCGTCAATCAGCACTCGATCTATTGGTAACGTGCTTTGGTATTGCAAAAGCACAGCTCTGAGAAGACTGTGCTCAGTAGTCCAAGGCTGGCCGTAAAGAAAAACTTTATCAATAACGCCCATAGGCGCTAGCCCGAAAAAAACCAAAAGCGCATGCAAACTCATACTAAAAGACCGCCACCGAAAACCGGCGTGCACCGTAACTTGTCCGTCGAAAATGGCAACCTGCTCGTCTTTGAATTCAATATCTTGGAGGCATTCATGACGAATAGAATAGCTTTCCATCACCTCATATCTAAATGAAGCGAACTTGGATAGTTTTATAAACAGTCCTGCTGGCTTCGCACGCAAAATTTATACTTTTGATTGACAGGCGGTTACTTTACTCCAGTTGACGCCATCAATCTAAGTTTCTCACAGAATTTTTCGTTAGTTTGGTAAACAAGATCATTACGGTTGGGACTAAACTGACCAAAATGATACTCAATGCAGCGGTGGAGGCCTCACCAAGCCGTTCATCCGCAGCCAGTCGATACACCCTGGTCGCCAAGGTTTCGAAATTGAACGGGCGCAAAATAAGCGTTGCAGGCAATTCTTTCATTACATCAATAAAGACCAGTAATAAGCCACTTAAAACAGCAGGCCGTAACAGCGGCAAATGAATTTCGTTGAGCACTCGACTCGGCGTAGCACCTAAACTTCGCGCCGCAGCATCAAGATTATAATGCAGCGCAGTCATACCCATATGACTACTGTTGTAAGCAACTGTTAAAAATCGCGCGACATAGACAAAGACCAGACCTACTACCGAACCCGTTATCATCAGCCCGCTTGTGAAACCGAAGTTATCACGTAAAAAGCCACTCAAAGCCCGGTCGAAAAAAGTTAATGGCACCAGTAAACCTACAGCCAAAACCATGCCAGGAATTGCATAACCCAAGGTGGCAACACGGACGGTGACTTTAATACCCACACCGGCACGCAGGCGCTGAGCATAATTTAGCCACAAGGCAGCTACAGCACAAAGTATTGCGGCTATACCGGCCACATAAACACTATTGAATAACAATTCAGAGAAGCCCTTACCGATCAGCGGATCTCCCGCCACCAGCGCATGATTCAACAAAATTGCAAAAGGCAGAACAAATCCCAGCAACACAGGAATTGCACAGGCCACCGTGGCTGCAATTGCCTTGAGGCCGCTTAGCGGTAGAAGATCCGCTGACGCACTGCCACTGATTGGATTGAAGTGCTCGCCACGCCGAGCAAATTGCTCGGCCACAACTAATAAGGCAACGATAATAAATAGCCAACCAGCGAGTTGCAGGGCAGCAGCGTGTTCGCCCATGGCATACCAAGTGCGAAAAATACCCGAAGTAAATGTCGGCACGCCAAAATGCTCAACTACGCCATAATCCGCCACGGTTTCCATAAGTACTAAAGCCATGCCTCCGGCAATAGCAGGCCTAGCCACAGGTAACGCCACCCGCCAAAAGACCCTGTTACTGTCCGCGCCTAAAACCCTAGCGGTTTCATGCAGTGCAACCGACTGCTGCATGAAGCTCGAACGTGCGAGCAGGTAAATGTAGGGATACAGGACCAAAGAGATAACCAGCGCCGCGCCGCCTAAAGAGCGAATAGCCGGAAAATAGTAATCACCTCCTTGTAACTCTAATGTGGCGCGCAAAAAACTTTGTACCGGTCCAGCAAATTCAAACAAATCGGCATAAACGTAGCCCACGACGTAGGCAGGAGCTGCTAAAGGTAGAACTAAGGCAGGGGTCAGAATTTTGCTCAAAGGGAAGCTAAATTTCGCACTCAACCAAGCGGTACCCACGCCAATGATTGTTGCGGCACTACCCACCAAGGCCATCAACACAAAGGTGTTAAAAAGATAAGTGGGCAGCACAGTCTGACGAATATGTTGCCACACCTCGCCATTTCCACCGGTCCCGTCGACCGGAGACAAAAGCGAATAAAGCAATACGCCAATAGGCAAAGCCACTGGAATTGCGATCAACAGACCACCCGACAACCAAATGGGTGAATGATTCTGGGTCAAAGCGAAATTTCCTTTTTGTAAACACCATCTCGTAAACAGCATGCAGCCCAGCGGACATTAAGGCAGTATGCCTTTTTCGCCCCCAAAAATTGACAGCAATTTAGAAGAACCCTAGCAATGACCATAGCCTTTCGCGGCATCAGCCATAAGTTTGGTAACCAAACCGCTCTCAGTAATGTTGATCTGGAAGTAGAGGATGGCGAAATAGTCTGCATCCTCGGCCCCTCGGGCAGCGGCAAAAGTACATTATTGCGCATAGCCGCGGGACTAGAACCTGTGCAGCAGGGTGCCATTTTTCTTGGCGATCAGCTGCTGGCTGACGTGCAGACCAATCCACCGCCTGAACGCAGGCCTATCGGCTTGGTCTTTCAAGACCACGTTTTATTCCCACATCAAACCGTGGCGGAGAATATCGCATTTGGACTGCACAACCAAAGCAAAGCTCTGCGCGACGCCATGGTGAAACAGCAACTGGCCAGTGTAGATTTAGCAGATATGGCTCAACGCTATCCACATACTTTGTCTGGTGGACAACAGCAGCGAGTAGCATTAATTCGTGCCTTAGCAACCGAGCCAGAGGTTATGTTATTGGATGAACCCTTTGCCAGTGTTGATACACCACTAAGACGTAAACTTCGTGAGCAGGCTAGACTGACACTAAAAGCGACTGGCACAGCCACATTGATGGTCACCCACGACCCAGAAGAAGCAATGGACATGGCGGATCGTATTTTAGTGCTAGTAGACGGTGTCGCAGTACAGTTGGGTACACCAGAGGCGTTATGGCGCTCACCCAAGGCGGCCTTTGTTGCCCAGACCATTGCCGGACTTCAGCCTCTGCAAGGCCAAGTCTGCGGTGAGAATATTCAGACTGCATTTGGTGCTATACCTATAAATCGAATAACCAATCGTGAAGATTTTCTTAATGGCGCTGGGGGCGGTGTAAAAAGCACTTTGCAAGACAGTAGAACGGCAGAATTAGTAGAAGGCGCCAACGTCACCCTCGGCATACGCCCACATACACTGGGACTGAAACCCACAAACGGCCCGGCTGTCATCAGTGATCGAAGATTTTTAGGTCAGCGCTACCTGACGCTCGTCACCTTGGAAAATGAACAAATTCGCGTCGAAACCGCGGAACACGAAGCCCTGGCCATAGGTACTTTAGTCGAGATAAATTTTGCCTCGGCAGAAGCCCTAATCTATAGTTAGTTGATAACAATTCTCATTTAGGTCAAACACTGTGATGCACTTAGTAAAATGTTATTCGGCTAGATTGCTCGGCACCCTTATCTTTGCTTTCACTTTGTTTGCGCAGAATTTTGTCTATGCTGCAGAAGAGGTCAATGTCTACTCTGCACGACACTACGACACTGACATGGCTTTATACGAGCACTTTACCGAACTCACGGGCATCAAGGTCAACCTCATTGAAGGCGGTAGCGATGCACTGATCGAACGCGTCGTTAACGAGGGCGAATTCAGTCCAGCCGATATGTTAATCACAGTAGACGCTGGGCGCATTTGGCGCGCTCAAGAGAAAGGCATTTTTCAAGCCGTTGAATCCAAAATTATGGCCGAGCGAGTGCCAGCACATCTGCGCCACCCGGACGGTTTTTGGTTCGGACTTTCAAAACGTGCACGCGTCATTGTCTTCAATAAAAACCGGGCCCTACCTATTGAAGTTAATCGCTACGAAGATTTGGCTAACCCTGCCTTGAAGGGTCAAGTGTGTATGCGCACCTCTTCAAATATCTATAACCTGTCCCTGATGAGCGCCCTTATCGAAGCCCATGGTGCAGTATCCGCAGAGTCTTGGGCAAGCGCAGTGGTGAGCAATTTTGCCCGCTCACCCCAAGGTAATGACACCGCTCAACTCAAAGCCGTGGCTGCTGGAGAGTGTGGAATTACGATAGCGAACACTTACTATTTGGGTCGTATCTTAGGTTCTGAAAAAGCCCAAGATAAAGCTATTGCGGCGAACTTAGGGGTGATTTTCCCTAATCAAGACGGCCGTGGCAGCCACCTAAATATTAGTGGCGCGGGTATCACCAAATACGCCCCGAACAAAGACAATGCAGTACTCTTTTTAGAATACCTGACCAGCGAATTTGCGCAAAAATTATTTTCCGAAGGCAACAATGAGTATCCGATTTTAGGCGAGGCCAGTGGACCTGTGGCGGCATTGGGCAGTTTTAAAGAGGATGCCCTAGATGTTCAAGTATTAGGCCAGCGCCAGGCAGAAGCGGTTAAAGTTTACGACCGCGCAGGTTGGCGGTAGATTGCCAGCAACTGACTGAGACTTTGCCTCGACAGAAGAAAAAGTCCTTAAAGTACGAGCAAGTGGGGTGACAGGAAATGACACAAACAGCTTTGCTTTCACCTCTCTCACAAGCTAATTATGCACAAGAAATTGAAAGGCTAGATTACTAGGTCTACAAACTCAGCCAGTTGGTTGACAAAAAGTCGCTGCGGCAAAGACCTTTGAAGCGCTTGAAAAATGCAGTAAGTGCTGCAAAAAAGAGCTGCAAAAAAGCATTAACAACTAAGTAAGGGAACTATCCAATGATGACAACTTTGCAAACTTTCACCGGCGTGACCGGAAGAGTCCTCCTAGGCATATACTTTTTGCTTCCGGGCCTCAATAAGATCACTAATTTCCAAGGAACTGCAGAGTATATGCTGGCCCATGGCATGATCCTGGTGCCGTTTTTTCTTGTCCTTACCATTATCATACAACTTGCAGGCGCTGCCGCACTCATTGCAGGTTATCGAGTGGCCATCACAGCATTCATCTTAGCTGGACTAACCTTGGTCATCAGCTTGGTCATGCATGATTTTTGGAATGTTGCAGCGGGTCTACAGCAGGACCATGAAACTCAAAACTTCGTCAAAAATCTAGCCATAACGGCAGGACTAATGGCTCTCGCCGGTGGCCAGCGCACCCACACGCTGAGTATGGATAAAGCCAAAGATGCTATTGATTAGCTGCGGCTAAAATTCTGCGCTAAATTCAGGCAACCCTGCGACGACCAGACACTCTAACGTCTGGTTGTTGAACCTCAAAATAAAGAGACTCAGCAAAGCATAATCCTGCCCATCACTCAGCCAACCACCGTCCATTATCAGCGCCCACACTCTTCGGTGATTGAGTAGGTCCTAAACTGTGCCCATTGAGACGAAAGCCCACCGCCGGTAACTGCACAGGGGTTGCGCCAGCACCGACGGGTAAGGTGGTTAACAACCCTCGGGCCTGGGGCTGGCCCTCTTCAAGCAGTTGGGTCAACGTACGAACGCGGCTGGCCGGTACGCCTTTAGCGTCCAACAACAACTCCCAACTGGATGCTGGTCGACTTAAAAACACCGCTTCAATTTCACTACGCAGGGCAGCCAGATGCTCATGGCGCACTTTAGGCGTCACCCAACGTGGGTCTTGCAACCATTCGGGGTGGCCCAACACTGAGCACAAATCGCTAAACTGACGCTCATTATTGGCGGCCAACATAATGCTGTCGCCGCCTTGGGTTTTAAAACATCCCGAAGAAGGCGAGCCACTGGCAGCCTCGTTGCCTAATTTAGGTAAATCCTCACCTGTTGTTGCAGCGCTGACCAGGTTATTCGCCATTAAGTTCAGCGCAGTGTCCAACATACTGATGTCAACATTCTGAGGGTCTCCTGTGCGATCTCTCTCACGCAGAGCCGCCATAACAGCAAAGGCGGCATTCAACCCAGTGGCGTAGTCAATATAAGGCGCGCCCACTTTTACTGGACCCATTTCGTCTGTACCCGTGGTGGACATAATGCCACTCATGGCCTGCACCACATGATCATAAGCCGGGCGATGGCCAATAGGCCCTTCGCCACCATAGGCAGAAATTGAGCAATAAATAATCTGTGGATTAACCCTGCGCAACGCATCAATGCCCAACCCTAACCTCGCGGCCACCCCAGGCCGATAATTTTGCACAAATATATCCGCATCGGCGGCTAGCGCTAGTACCGACTGCACCGCGCCATCGGCTTTTAGGTCAAGCTCAACGCAATCTTTATCGGCATTTTGAGTACAGTAGGCCAAACCCAAATGTTGTGCGGCCAGCTCGGGCAACTTACCGCCAAAGCGTGTTTGCTCGCCGCCAAGGGGTTCAATTTTGATCACTCTGGCACCCAGCAGCGCCAATTGGTAGGTACAGTAAGGGCCGGCAAATACTTGGGTAAGATCGACAATTTTTATGTCGGCTAACGGGGTGGGACGTGACATGAACTTTCCTTCTCTTTTTTACGATTTTTTCTCGATGTTTCTTTACCGATGCTTCCTTGTACTTGTGGGCAACTCAAATGTCTTACCTTCCTTGGGCATCAAGCTGATGACAATTTTGCCAGCAAAATCAACCAGCGGATTGAATTGAACTTGACCCTACAGGGAAAAACATAGGTTAATCGTGGCACGTTTGGGGCGCTGCTGGGAAATCTTTCAAAACCGCTACAGCTCACAACAATACCCGTAGACAAAAGAATTAGATAAGGAGAACAACATGAATCTTACAAACAAAGTAGCCTTAGTCACCGGCGCATCAGGCGATATAGGCGGCGCCATCGCGCGTTGTTTGGCGGCAAATGGCGCTAACGTGATCCTAACTTACGTGGGCGCGGCAGAAACCGCAGCCCAAGTTGCGATGGATATTGAGCAAGCTGGCGGCACAGCATGGCCCGTACAGCTTGACCAACGCGACCCTGAAGCTATTGAAACGCTTATGCAGCAAGTTGCGGCAAAATATGCCCGTCTGGACATTTTGGTCAACAATGCCGCATGGAATATAGGCATACCATTCCCAAATTTAGACGACTTGACCGCGGATATTTGGGACCGAGTTTTAGAAACTAATTTGCGCGCACCCTTTCTCTTAGCGAGAGCTGGCGCGAAATTGCTTCAAGCACAACCAGGCAGTCATATCGTGAATATTTCTTCCGCTGGCGGCATCAGCCCCGGCAGCAGCAGTATTGCTTATTCATCTAGTAAGGCAGGACTCAACCATTTAACACGCTGCCTTGCGGTGGCCATGGCACCTAACGTAGCCGTTAACTGTATAGCGCCAGGGCTAGTGGAAAATACCCGCATGGCCCAACGACTACCTGACAAGGTTGCCCAAGGTGCCAGAAACCAGGCTGTGCTTGGCAAAGTCGGCCAAGCCGATGACATTGCTCATCAAGTATTGACCTTCGTTAGCTCTTCTTCTATCACCGGGCAAACCATGGTGATAGACGGTGGTATGCCTGGCGCCATGCGTTAGCCCTACCCTTGCTCGCTTCGGTCTTACCGTCACGACAAGATAATCTGTCTTTTACAAGTCACAGGTCGCTCTCACACGACCTGTGCTGACTAATCTTGTTCTATCTGAATTTGGAGTTTTAATGGCTACGCACAACATCGCTGACAAGCATCTACTACATTACTTACAGGTGGAGGCAAGGGACCAACCCGACTGTTTTATCGGCGACGCTGAGCTCTACGGCATGATGGGCGTTTATGGCGGCCACCTTTTAGGCCAAGGCTTATGCGCAGCTTTGCGCACAGTAGAGGAGCCCAAAGTGACCCACTCTTTCCATGCTTACTTTTTAAACCGTTGTGACCCAGACCTTAAACTTAGCTATCAGATACAGCGGCTACGCTCTGGCAAGTGGGGAGACACACGCTCGATCACCGCCAGCCAAGAAGGCCAGCAAGTATTCCATATGATTGCCTCATTCAAAGTACCCGAAGCAGGGGACGAGCACCAAAAAACCATGCCTAAGGTGGACAGTCCAGCGTCATTCGTTGCCCAGAGAAAAGCGCGAGGAGAGCAAACATTCCCCTTTCCACCCATTAAAGATGGCCGTACAGAAATAGAGTTTGCCAGCGCCGGATTCCATGAATTCATCGCCGACAGGGCGCCGGAGTTACGCCTATGGATGCGCACACCCTACGCTAAAGATCGCATCGAACCACTAACCCAAAGAGAAGGACAAATAGCCCTAGCTTACCTATCTGATGCCACCTTACTGTTCAATTCTGTGATTCCCCACGGTGTACCCATGCAAACCCACCGCATGACGAGCTTAGATCAAAGTTGCTGGTTTCACCGCGCCACTGACCCCAGCCAATGGCTACTCTTTGACCAACGCAGTGTTGCCGCAGCAGATGGGCGTGGCTTAAACGAAGGCGAGATATATACCGCCGAGGGTAAACTGGTGATGTCCTGCGTGCAGGAATCTATGTTGCGCCGTATACCAGCGCCTTAAAATCCACCGCGCGAAGTCAAAAATACGCTGCAGGAAACCCTCTAAGAAAAAGATCGAAACTTGCCCAGAGAGCCAAAGCTTAAGTAGCCGACATTGCGATAAACTAATATGCTAGCAGGCGGCCGTGTATGGAGTGCGGGCAAGTAATACTGCCTTCAGCCGGACTAATTTGCGTTGATATTTGGTCTTATGAATTTGCCGACGAACAGCACAAATCGCTAAAAGCTGAAGCTTGATCTGGGACTAGCCCCCCTTGTCTGAGTGTAAACAGAACGCAGCAGGAACCTTAATGCTAAACGAACTTTTACTGACATTTGCGCAATGGTTAGACACCCATCAATGGAGTACTGACATCCATGAGTCTATCTATATGTATTCGTGGATTGAAGCTACTCATGTTCTGACTCTAATGATTTTTCTTGGCATGCTCTGCGTCATTGACCTGCGTATGCTCGGCGTTATTTTCCCCAACGTGCCTGCATCTAAAATTGCCCAGCGCCTCGACAAACCCATGATGATTGGTTTCGTCGTAATGTTAATCACAGGATTCCTACTATTTTATGCTATACCTGTGCGCTCCACCCAAAGCATTTGGTTCCGCATCAAGGTTGTGCTACTTATCTTTGCTGGCATCAATGCCTTTATGTTTCGGGCAAAAATGCAGGCATCAAGGGGCACTTGGGATTTAGACCCTGTGCCTCCTAAGCGTATTCGCATCGGTGCCGCGGCATCGCTATTACTTTGGTCCGGGGTGGTGATTACCGGGCGTACCATTGCATACGACTGGTTCGACTGTCACAAGCAACTGCCCTACTTTATGTATTGGGCCGCAGGATGCGTCGACGAAATGGCCGCCATTGAACATTAAAGTTATAGAGTCTTAGAGTTATAGAGTTATAGAGTTATAGAGTTATAGAGCGTTAGCACCTTAAATCTCTTGAGCAACAAACACAGGTCAAAAGGAGTTCCAAGTGGATCTTTATCCCTTTTTTGATTGGTTAGATACATCGATATTGGCAGACATTGCAAAAGCCTATGGTGGGGTTTTTGCCGTGGTGCAAATGTTTCACCTGCTCGGCATGTCTATGCTCGGTGGCATGGTGTTGGTGGGTGATTTACGTTTACTCAACATACTACTCAAAGATGTGCCGTCTGAGCAGGTCATCGAAAATACGCAAAAATGGTTCAATGTCGCTCTAGCCATTGTCATGACCAGCGGCATATTTATGAGTTCCGCGGTAGCCATGAAGCTCTACTACAATGAAATGTTCTGGGCAAAAATGACCAGCTTGGGCTTGGGCATCACTTTCGTTTATGTTATTCGACGCCCCCTGCTCAAATTTAAACACGACACGCTCAACCCCTGGACCCTTAAACTAATCGCAGCGACGTCAATTTCAATCTGGTTTACGGTAGCCGCCGCAGGGCGTTGGATTGGCTTTTCATAAATTGTAGCCAGCCGCTATAAACAGCAAACCGAAATTTCAAAGAGAGCGCATTTATGAACAAACAAGTCATACTAGAACGGGCCGCAGTAGCATTTTCAATCGCGGTTATCTGCGCTGGAATATGGTTTTGGGGCGAGCAAATTCGTTACGTGCTTGAAACACTGGCTTTAGCTGAAGCCTAGAAACTAAAGTTCATTGCGACAATCGAATTTGGAACAACCTTATTAGCCGCAATTTGCGCCTAAGTTTAGAAGCCATTTTTTATGGCGGCTTTTTAGAACCACTTTTACAATATTTTTAGAAACCATAAAGAGAAAAAGCATGACAGATGCAATTGTTGAAATTCGCGACTACACCATTGATCCCACCCGCTTTGAAGCCTATAAAATCTGGGCTGAAGAATTGGCTGTGCCTTGGCTCAAAGCTAACTTAGATGTCATCGACTTCTGGATGGATTGTGGCTTGGAAGCCGAAGTCGCCGGTTCTGCGCCAGTGGTATCGCCTAACGGCCAACCCAATATCACTTGGATCATTCGTTGGGAAAGCAAAGCCATGCGCGAAGAAAAGTTCGCAGCAACCATGGGGTCACCTGCATGGCAAGAGATTTGGGCCAAGCACCCTTGTGCAGACGGTTACCTGCATATGAACGCGCGCTTTATGCGTGCATCGGGATAATTAGCACTACTTTGCAGCAGCATAATCTATGAAAATTTTGCTCACAGGCGGCGCCGGTTTTATCGGTAGCAGTGTCATTCGCCAAGCGCTTAGCGCTGGCGATATTGAAATCGTCAACGTGGACATTCTGACCTATGCTGGCAACCTAGACTCATTGGCATCGGTTAATTCCAATCCAAACTATGCTTTTGAGCAGGTGAACATCTGCGATGGCCCCGCCATCGCAGATGTTTTTACGCAACACCAACCCACCGCCGTAATGCACCTTGCGGCGGAGAGCCATGTTGACCGATCCATAGACAGCCCCAACGACTTTATACAAACCAATATCATTGGTACCTATACGCTACTTGAGCAATCAAGGATCTACTGGCAGTCCCTAGCCGAAAAAGAAAAAGGTGCGTTTCGCTTTCACCACATTTCCACTGATGAAGTTTATGGGGATCTAGAGCACGCGGATGAATTTTTTACCGAAACAACTGCATATGCGCCTTCATCACCCTATTCTGCCAGCAAAGCCAGTTCAGACCACTTAGTTAGAGCTTGGCAAAGAACCTACGGTCTACCCACATTGATTACCAATTGCTCAAACAACTATGGGCCATTCCACTTCCCTGAAAAACTCATCCCTCACGTTATTTTGAACGCGCTCGCTGGAAAGCCCCTGCCTATTTATGGTGACGGCTCACAAATCAGAGACTGGCTATATGTGGAAGATCATGCGAGGGCTTTGCTGCAGGTTATAAGCAGCGGAAAAGTCGGTGAAACCTATAACATTGGCGGCCACAATGAGCAAAAAAATCTCGATGTAGTTGAAACCATCTGCGCTTTACTAGAAGAACTGGCGCCCAACAAACCCGCTGGCATTAACAACTACAAAGATCTTATAACCTTCGTTAAAGACCGGCCCGGCCACGACCTGCGCTATGCAATAGATGCCAGCAAAATTGAAAAAAAACTGGGCTGGAAGCCAGAAGAAAGTTTTGCCAGCGGCATGAGAAAAACCGTTACCTGGTATCTTGCTAACGCAAATTGGAGTGACAGAGTATTGTCTGGAAAGTACCGTCTACAAAGACTAGGAGAAATTTTATGAGCCATGCCTTTGTTGGCATCGTATTGGCCGGAGGCACAGGTTCACGCCTGCACCCGATCACGTTGGGAATTTCCAAACAACTCCTACCCATCTATGACAAACCGATGATTTATTACCCCATTTCGGTCCTTATGTTAGCCGGCATCCGGGAAATACTGCTTATCTCGACACCCACCGACATTGACGGTTATAAGCGCCTTTTGGGCGACGGCAGCCAATTTGGCATAGACCTGCAATACGCAATACAAGAAAGCCCAGACGGCCTTGCCCAAGCCTTCACCATCGGAGCGCCGTTTATTGGAGACAGATGTGTTTCGTTAGTGCTCGGAGACAATGTTTTTTACGGCGAGGATTTCCCGGAAAAACTCAAAGCAGCGGTGCAGAAAAATTTAGGAGCCACCATATTTGGCTATCACGTGGCAGAGCCGTCGAGTTTTGGTGTAGTTGAGTTTAACGACAGCGGCGAGGTTGTTTCTATTGAAGAGAAGCCACCCCAGCCAAAATCTAACTATGCAGTAACGGGCCTGTACTTTTACGACAACAAAGTCATTGAAATAGCTAAATCGTTAAAGCCCTCTGATCGCGGCGAGTTAGAAATCACCGATGTCAACACAGCCTACTTGGCCAACGGGGGTTTATCCGTCGAGTTGCTCGGCAGGGGTTTCGCTTGGTTGGACACGGGCACCCATGACTCACTCATAGAGGCCGGGCAGTTTGTACAAACACTAGAACACCGGCAGGGACTAAAAATCGCCTGCTTAGAAGAAATCGCTTGGCAAAACAAGTGGATTACTAAAGATCAGTTATTACAGCGGGCAAGCCAGTTAAAGAATTCAGGCTACGGCCTCTATTTACAAAAAATAGCAGCAGAATCCTAATGCTTGTTCACGCCACCAAGCTAAAAGATTGCGTAGTTATCGAACCTAAGGTGTTTGGCGATAATCGCGGTTTCTTTCTTGAGACGTTCAGCAAACAACGCTATCAAGAAGACGCGGGCATAACCCTTGAATTTGTCCAGGACAACCACTCGCGCTCAACGCAAGGCGTAGTCAGAGGTTTGCACTTCCAAAAGACTAAACCTCAAGGCAAGTTGGTGAGGGTCGTACGCGGCGCAGTATTTGATGTAGCTGTGGATATTCGCCCTAAGTCGGACACATTTGGCCAATGGATTAGCTTAGAATTGTCCGAGCAGAACAAGAAGCAACTCTGGGTACCACCTGGATTTGCGCATGGGTTTACGGCGCTAAGCGACGACACAGAACTTGAATATAAGTGTACGGCCTACTACGACCCTGAAGACGAAGGCTCTATTCTGTGGTCTGACCCTGAGCTTAATATCCCTTGGCCAATCAAGAACCCGACTTTATCTGCCAAAGACGCAGATGCAGCGCTCCTAAAAGACCTGCAACTTTGAAAGTAATAATACTCGGCAAAGACGGACAGCTGGGTCAGTGTCTATCCGAGCAATTCGCCTCTGCGGAACATGAGTTGCATACGACAACATATACCACCCAGCTATTTGCAAAATCAGAGTGTGATCTGAGTAACTTTCAACAATTGCACGAAATGTTTCTAACACAGGCTCCTGATGTAATCGTTAACGCTGCAGCTTACACTGCCGTGGACGCAGCAGAAGACAATGCGCAGCTGGCGGACACACTTAATCACAAGGCAGTAAGTCACCTCGCCAAACTATGCAGAGAATTCGACAGCACACTCATACATATCTCAACGGACTACGTTTTTGATGGCCGCGGCAACACACCCTACTCAGAGAGCGAACCAACTGGCCCCCAAGGGGTTTACGGAGTAACCAAACTGTCAGGAGAACACGCCGTAACTGCGAGCAAGTGCAAACACATCATCATTAGAAGCGCTTGGATTTTTTCCGAGCATGGCAGCAACTTTTTAAAAACAATGCTTAGATTAGGCAGCGATCGTGAAAACATCAATGTCGTGAATGATCAACGGGGCACACCGACTTACGCTCAAGATTTAGCTCGCGCAATTATTAGCACATTACCTTACATCGCTAGCGACAATTGCCCTTGGGGTATTTACCACTATGCTGGAAACAGCATTGTTTCTTGGTTTGAGTTTGCCCAACAAATATTTTCATCAGCAAAATCTTTGGGTTTGAAAACACCAGAAAAAGTATCAGCAATATCTACGTCTGAATATCCAACACCAGCGCCTCGGCCCGCATTCTCGGCGCTCGACAGCAAGTTATTCACCCAAACCTTTGCAATTGAAGCCTCTGACTGGCGCGCAGCGGTCAATAAAACTTTAGCCAAAATAATCCAATAGCCGATTATTTAGACTGCCAAGTTCCTCATGTAGCACCGCTAATCAACGCGCTCAAGGTTTGGCGAATACTTTCGTTAGAAAAATGCAGGCTATAAGTTTGGTAAGGCAGCACCTGGGATCGAGTCTGGGCCAAATTTTTTGGCGCGAACAAATCACCTATAGCTGCGGCAATAGCTGCGGGTGAGCCTGGCTGGACCCAGGCAATACCTGCACCACTCTCAAGTACCTCTAATGGATAAGCATCACCCTTCATGGTCAACACCGTTTTGCCACAGGCTAACCCTTGATAGACTTTATTGGGAATGACCCGCCCAGCTTTTGCCCCCGTACCAAAAACACCTAGACAGAGATCAGCCTGACAAATCCTCTTGGGCAGATCTTGAAAAGGAAGCCAATCTTCAAATACCACAGAAACCAAGTCATTCTTATGCTCAAGGCAAATCTCCTCGCACTTAGCACGATCGGCTCCTTGACCAAGAAAGGTCAGCTGAAAGGCGGGGCCAGTGTAATGTTGTAGCGATTGCGCAATAAACTGAGCGCCCTGTAGGCCAATAAACGTACCAAAGAAAAGTGCTTCCGGTAGCGGGTTAACAGGTAGCTCTTGAGGAAAGAATAGGCCTTCCTCCGCGGACACCGGAATGACCGATATCTGCTCAAGGGGATAATTCAAACACTCGGCAAAGTAAGCCTTATGGCATTGGGTGTCTGCAATAACGTGATCAGCCACGGCAAAGAGTTTGCGTTCCCAAGCCAGTAACCGGCGCCCACGTAATGATCTAGCGGAGTATTTTTGCCGCTCGTTAATGCGCTTATCATAAGCGCTGATTAATGGATCGAATATTAAGGGTATATTGTTACGCCGACACCAACGAGCGGCTGCCGTTACATCGCGCTGCCGAAAACAGGGTACCCAAACCGCCCGAATTTCATTGAAGTTTTTGAACCCGGCTTCTATATCGGCAAGTACAGACAACTTGGGCTGAAAGGGCACCACCTCAAAACCTATAGATTGCAAACAATCAATCACGGTCCTATTGCGAGGATAATCTGGGCCATAATTACCCAACCGGCCCCACCAAAGTATTTTTTTACCTACACCCTGCAGCATGTAATTTTCTCAAAATGCCAAGCAAATCACAGCGCCGTTGCAGCACTGGGAATTCAATCTTTATAGCATACGGGAATTATGTCGCCATATTTCATTTCACCTTGCTTAAGGGGGAAGTCTGCATCACTGAGCAATTCCAGATAGAAATGGTATTGGTCATCTTCAGAAGAAGAATGATACAAATCCACGCGCTGAAAATACCCATCATCGCGCTGATAATAGTCTGGGCCCGGTTCGTTATACATACCCAAAATTGGATCAGGCACATCCATTGCGACAGTTTTTTGATGGAGCAAAGGTACCGGCAGCAAAGCAATGCCTCCGGGCTTAAGAATGCGCGAAAGCTCAGTTAAAGTCTGTGACTAAACCCGGCCCAATATCGGTTTTTACCCAACCATAGCAGCGTGGGATATGTCGCCAAATTTCTGTTGTATTGCGCACAATAGCTGGCTGCTGAAAGGCTCGCTTGCAGCCAAAAAGATAGTATCGGGTTGGTCAGAGGCCATGTAGGAAAAGCACCTTAAAAAAAACATACAAATACACAGGGCGAAATAGAAACGCCTGCATACAAAACAGTTATATCGACCAACCGACACTTTGCAAAAAAACTGCAAATTTTCCTTATCGGTCCACTTATGTAAGTATCGCGACCAATTCAAAAAAGAGAAAAATCACGTGCACCCATTAGACTTGGCGATAATCATTGGCTATCTCGCGCTGATTACGTTCGTAGGCATTAAACTCGGCAGCAAAGTAAAGAATGCCCATGACTTTTTTCTTGCTGGAAGATCTTTGACTTGGTGGGTTATTGGCCTGTCTATTATCGGCACCAATATCGACACCAATAGCTACGTCGGCGCTTCGGGTAACGCCTACAACGTGGGTATCGCTCAAGCCAACTTCGAATGGATTGGCGCCATTCCTGCGATGATTATTGCATCGCTTATCTTTATCCCGTTGTATTGGCGCGCCGGGGTTTATTCCATTCCAGAATACTTAGGCCTGCGATACAACCAAGGCGTTCGCGTGGTCGCTGCACTGATCGCCAGTATTTTCGCCGTATTCGCGCTAGGCGTGGCCATGTGGGCTTTGGCGTTAACCCTAGAAACTTATTTGGGTTGGCCGATTTGGGTGGGAATTTTAGTCTCCGGCACTGTAGTAGGCCTTTACAGCATTGCCGGCGGCTTAGCGGCTGTTGCCATAACCGACTCTATACAAGTCAGCATTATGTTCCTTTGCGGCATCATAATAGTCGGCATTGGTATTTCTGACGCCGGTGGTTTCAGCGCATTTGCCACCACCCTGACACAAGATAACCCAACCCACTTACAAGCTTATCTACCCGCAGACGACGAGGGCTTTCCTTGGCCAGGGGTAATTTTAGGTTTGGGCTTCGTACTCTCACCAGCCTACTGGATTGGCAGCCAGGCGATTTTACAAAGAACCCTTGGCGCCCGAACTCAATGGGATGCCAGCGCCTCTATGATGTTTGCAGCTTTGGCGAAAACATTTATACCGTTGTTAGTGGTCTTCCCTGGCATATTGGCACTTGTCATGAAAGCGGATATTGACTACCCAGATATGGCTCTGCCTTGGGTGATCAAAAATGTTTTACCACCAGGCATTTCTGGACTGATGTTTGTGGCTATTATCGCCGCCCTGCAGTCCTCCATTGACTCCGGGGTTAACTCAACCTCGCTTATGATCACTCGCGACATACGTCATGTACTGATGAAGAACCACGACACTGCAAATGACCTCAAAGTAGGCCGCTACCTAACCTTAGTACTGCTGTTATCGTCAATGTGCATCGCGCCGTTTATCGGCGATTTAGGCGGCATCTTCACTTTCTTACAAACCATCTTGTCACTGTTCCAGGGTCCAATGTTGGCATTATTGCTACTCGGCGCCATGACTCAAAGAGCCACACCAATGGCAGGCTTATGGACCTTGGTTAGTGGCGTATTAGTATCGGCGTTATTGTTAATAGTTCTGGAGTGGAATTTGCTCTACGTAGCATTTGTCAGTTTCTGCTACTCCATGGTTGCACTATGGACCGTGAGCGGCTTTACCGAAAAACTCAGTGCAGAGAAACTGGCAACCCTTACTTACCGACCCTGGAGCCGAACATGATCGACTTACCTGTGGCTTGGGCCAACTACATATCAATGGGTATCTTTATATTCCTCGGCTGCCTTGTTTGGATTGTGCCTAAGAAAGCAATCCTCGCTGGCCAGTCAGAGACAGACCGCTGGCGCGATCTGCGGATTTGGGCCATGGTGTTGATTGGCCTACAGCTGACTATCTATTGGATTTTCAGCTAACCCGCCAGTTGGGCTAGCTGGGCAGCTGTTACTTAATCAGTAACAGCTGTTCGGGCAGTAACCCGCTCGTGCCAAGCCCATATGTTTTTGTGCTCATCTGCTGGGCGCAGACCTACGAGTCTTGTAGCGAAATCTATTGTGCAAATGGCCGTGATATCCGCCACGGTATAACGCTCCCCGGCAATATACGGACGCTCACCCAATGCAAGATCAAGGCGCTTGTAAAAACTTTTAGTCAATAAATCACCACGCTCTTTCGCCGCCTCAATTGGCTCAACCAAACCCATCTTTGCAACAATGGGTCCATTCACCCAAGACGTACCAATTTGCGAAAGCAGCTCTAGCTCAATATGTCGATGATGCATTTCAATAACAGCAGTCTCGACAGGATCCAACCCAAATAAATTAGGCTCTGGTTGAATTGATTCCAGGTAGCGGCAAATAGCCACGGATTCGCCAATACAGGTGCCGTCGTCTAGTTCCAAAACGGGAATCTTGCCACTAGGGTTTTTCTTCATGAACTCTGCGGTTTTGTGCTCACGCTTTGCCATGTCTGTCATGACAACTTCTAACTCAATGCCCTTTTCTGCAGCAAATATTTTCACTCTGCGTGGATTCGGTGCGCCTGGATAATCGTAAAATTTCAAACTTATTCCCCTCTATTTTTTGACTTAACGGGGCATACTACCAGCAGTCCCGGCATTTGGGATGTATCTACCAGAACCGCAGAACTCAATTAACGACTCACAGAGCCGGAGGCCTACTATCAACATATCGCTTATTGGCATGCCAGGTGCGGGTAAGAGCACAGTGGGCGTTGTCTTAGCCAAACAACTAGGTATGCAATTTATTGATACGGACATCTTGATTCAGGTGCAGGAGCAAGCCACCCTCGAGCAAATTCTTCTGCAGCAAGGCTACTTAGCGCTGCGAGCAATTGAAGGTCAAATCATTCAACATCTAAATGTGCGAAATAGCGTTATCGCCACCGGCGGCAGTGCTGTTTATAGCCATGAGGCCATGGAGAACTTACAGGGTCTGGGTAAAATTATTTATCTAAATGTGAGCCCCGAACAACTCAGTGAACGCTTAGGCGACTTTGCACAAAGGGGTATCGCAACGGCGTCCAGTACGTCACTGGAACAATTGCTTGAAGAGCGTATACCCTTATACAAAAAGTATGCGCAACACACGGTCAACAGCGAACTTTGCACACTTGAGGAAGTCGCTGAAAAAATTGCGCGAATCTAAGTCTAAGATAGTTTGGCAGGTTTGCTCAAATAGGCAGGCGTAATAACCTAGGCGGCGTGCTATCAGCTATTTTCCGCAGCACTGGCACAAGCAATGCACAACAGAGCTGTTGGGTCTACTTGCAAACGCTGTGGCGCAATAGCTTGGTCGCAATGCTGACAAACGCCGAACTCATCATTTTCAATACGTTCTAATGCTGCGGCAATCTGGATAAGTGCTCGATCACTGCGCGCTACGGAGGCTTTGGCAATTTCCTGGGATTGCATGGCGTCTATTCGCGACAACCGGCCTACTTTTGACTGGTCGAGTTCTACCACTTGGGCCGACTGCCCACGTGTGCTCGCTGTGTTCTGCAGTTGCGCGCGCATTTCCAGCAGTTTTTGTTTTATCTCGTTAATGTCCATAGCGTTATCTATACAGTTATCTGAGTATTTTTCCAGCGCCTTACTTTTTGCCCTTTAACACTTGGGTTTTTTCACCGTTAGAATGCCAGCCGCTAACGTTTACCACCACTTCGCCCATAACTTTGCTCACAACTTCGCTCACAAGTTTTTTTACAAGAGTGTTGCGCAACGATGCTCGCCTGCACAGAGGAAACCATGCCCTAGCCCACTGGGCAAGTCTACGCAACCTATACAAGTCAGCTCTGCCAATGGATAATGTCCGGCTTTGCGCCTGCGGCCACGAAGCTCTTCACAAGCTAAGTAGGGCCAACTCCAGCATCTTTGATGTACGGACCCAGGTACCGGTAATAGAAGAATAACCAGCTCGGATTAAGGATGATCATGGGAGATATCGAAAAGATTGCTGCGTCAGTAGCATCGTTACAAGAAAGCTTTGAAGCGCACAATTATATTTGTAGCGATCAAATAGCCACAGCTGTGTTTCTAGCCTATCAATTGCGCAAGCCCATCCTCATTGAGGGACCACCGGGTGTAGGTAAAACTGAACTGGCTAAGACCGCGGCGGAAATGTTTGCCCTGCCCCTCATTCGCCTACAATGCTATGAAGGCCTTGATGAGTCGAAGGCAATCTACGAATGGAAGTACGGTAAACAGTTGCTTTATACGCAAGTTTTGAAAGAAGCTTTAGATGAGGTTTTACAGGGCGCCAAGGGCTTTACCGAGTCAGTTAAGCGCCTGCACGAGTTTGGTGACATTTTCTTTTCCGAAGAATTTTTGGAGCCACGCCCACTACTCAAAGCATTGAAAGAAGAGAATGGTTGTGTGCTACTCATCGACGAAATCGATAAAGCAGACAACGAGTTTGAATCTTTACTGCTGGAAATTTTATCCGACTACCAAGTTTCTATTCCAGAAATTGGTACGATTAAAGCGATAGCTGAACCGCCAATGGTGTTTTTAACGTCCAACAATACGCGGGAAATTTCCGATGCATTGAAGCGACGGTGCTTACACCTGTATATCCCATTCCCTGATTCAGATATTGAACAGCGTATTGTAGCTGCCCGCATACCGGAGGTTCCACCTGAGCTGCGACGTCAATTGGTCGAGTTTATCCACGAACTACGCACCTTGGATCTGAAGAAGCAACCGGCTATTTCAGAAACCATTGATTGGGCAAGGACCCTAGTACTGCTGCATGCAGAAGCCCTGGACCCAAAGCTGGTCACCGACACACTAAATGTCATTCTTAAATTCCAAGAAGACATAGAAAATGTGACTACCGAAGTGAATTCAATCACTGCAAGGATCACTAAGTAGCCAGCATTACTTAGACAGGAATAATAATATGACTATGGATCGAACCATCAGCAATTTCATTCGCGCACTGCGTAACGCAGATGTGCGGGTATCTACTGCAGAAACACTAGATGCGCTGGGCGCAGTAGAGCTGGTGGGTTATCGAGACAAAGCGTATTTAAAGCGTTCACTGGCGACGGTTTTACCTAAAACTGTCGATGAAAAAGACACCTTTGACGCCTGTTTTGATCAATTTTTTGACTTCCAAGATGTTCGCGGCGAGCACTCCGATAGCGATTTAAAGGGCGACGAGTCAGAAGAACAAGACGGTGAAGATGGCGAGTCAGGAGATGGCGAAGGCGGCGGTTCCAGTGGCGAAGAGCCCAAGGGCAAAAAGAAAAAGTCCAAATCTAAAGCAAAGAAAAACAATCTTTACGAAGAAGAGGAAGAAGCTGATCTAGGTCCGGGCGAGATCACCGATCCAAAATCTGCCCTCGGTCAATTGCTTATGTCTAACGATCGCGTTGAACTAAGTATGGCAATGGCCGCGGCAGGCGAAGCAACCAATGTTCGCGAGATCAAAATTTTCACCCAAAAAGGACTCTACTCCCGGCGCATTATGGACGCCATGGGACTAGCAGACCTAAATCGTGAAATAGGCGACCTGCGCACGTCGGCCCAGGTCCCAGCGCGAAGACTGGGGCAGCAACTGAAAGCCCGAAGAGACTTTTTGCGTGAGCAAACGAGAGATTATGTTGAAAAGCAGTTTCTTCTGAATGCCGACGTGACTGGCAAGCGTCTTCGTGAAGAGCTTTTACGCAAAATTAAACTGTCCAACGTAGAGCATCGTAACTTCCGTCTGATTCAAGAAATTGTTTATAAGATGGCGAAAAAACTCAGCGCCCTACATAGCCGACGAAAAAAAATATTCAAACGCGGCGCACTCAACGTACCACGCACACTGCGCCACAACATGTCTTACGACGGCGCCATATTCGACCTACATTGGAAATCAGTAAAGGTTGATCGGCCTAAAGTGTTCGCCATCTGCGACGTTTCTGGATCGGTAGCTAACTACGCGCGTTTTATGCTGATGTTCCTGTATAGCCTCGACGAAGTGATGCCCAAAGTGCGCAGCTTTGCTTTTTCTTCAGACCTGGCGGAAGTTACCGAACTGTTTAACCGCAACAAAATTGAAGACGCCATAGCTAAAACCCTCCGCGATTACGGCGGTGGCTCTACGGACTATGGCCAGGCTCTTCTAGATTTCAAAAAGAACTGTTTAGACGATGTGGACAACCGCACGACTATTATTATTCTGGGTGACGCCAGAAATAATCATGGCGAAGCCCACGCTGAAGTACTCAAGGAAATATACGATCGTTCCAAGCGTGTGATTTGGCTGAACCCTGAAGCGAAATTAGCTTGGAATACTGGAGACTCAGAAATGCGTAAGTACGGAGCGTACTCGCATCAAGTTGAAGAATGTAACTCCCTTATGCACCTAGAGCGTGTAGTAGGCAATTTGCTCAAACAGATCGCATAGTTTTGGCGAGAGTTCGGGGAGAGTTTGGCGAGAGTTCGGGGAGAGTTTGGGGAGAGTTCGGGGAGAGTTTGAGGGAAAGCTATTCAAACAGCCTTTCTAAAATGTCTCAAAAACTGCACTAACCAAGAAAGTTAATACCAACATTCGATCTCCAAAACAGCTAATCTTGGCAAACAGTGTCAGCGAGCTTAGCCCTCAGCTTACAAATCTACTGCGCAACAACGATCAATAAAACCTACAATAATACGATCTCGAACTGACGAAAAAGTATGAGCTCTAAATCTGCAAAACAACCACATGACGCGGCGCACTCCTTGAGTCGCCAATTGAGTCTGTATTTTTTCCTCGCCCTTATTTTTGTCGCTGGTTTGCTCTTCGCATTGAATCAACTGGCCGGCCTTATGGGCACTGCTAGCCAGGAAGCCCAAGCCGTGGACTTTGCCAACAATAGTATTTCTGCCGTACTGCGTGAAGAACCACCACAACTAGATTCAAGCAAATCCACCGACTCATCGTCTGGCTTGGTGCTCGGTCATATTATGGAAGGTTTGTTGCGTATGGACCTGCAAGATCGTCTAGAGCCTGGCGTTGCTGAACGTTGGCAAGTCACGCCCACCCACGCCACTTTTTGGCTGCGCAAAGATGCCAAATGGAGTGATGGCAAGCCCATTACAGCCGCTGACTTTATCTTTGCTTGGCAACTGGCACTCAAACCAGAAACTGCCTCCCAGTATGCCACCCTGCTGTACCCGATAGAAAATGCTGAAGCCATTAACAGTGGCGAACTGCCCGCCAGCGCCCTTGGCGTTAGCGCCCCAGACCCAAACACTTTAGTGGTTAAATTGTCCCGTCCCGTTGCCTTCTTTGATAAGCTGGTTGTATTCCCAACATTTTTCCCTATTCGCGAAGATTTTTACAAAGCAACCCAAGGGCGCTTTGGTTCAGATGCCAAAGACTTACTGTATAGCGGGCCCTATGTCATTAAGAATTGGGTACACAGCGCCAACATGCTGTTAGAGCGCAACCCACACTACTGGGACAACAATCGGGGCAAGCTTGCACAGATTAATTTTGCCTACATAACATCGGATGCCACCGCGACCCTGAATTTCTTCAAAGACGAAAGAATAGCTCTAGCTCGCCTACAAGCAGAGAATCTAACCGAAGCCTTACGCTTAAAATGGCCCATTCGGCGCTTTGCAGATGGCACCGTTTTCTACCTGGAGTTCAACCATCGGCAAGAACGTATTAGCCGCAATCTGAACTTTCGCAAGGCCATTCAACATGTCCTTGATATGGAAGAACTGGTCTACAAAGTGACTAAGTTGCCAGGCTATCTGCCTGGAAAGTCACTGTTCCCGGAATGGCTAATAGGCGTAGAAAAAACTCTGCGCGAAGAGTATCCGGCCACTACTGTGACAGTTGATCATGCCAAGGCTAAGGCCTATCTAGCGCTGGCTCAACAAGAGTTAGGTTTGGCGAAGCTCCCAGAAATCACACTACTGACCAGCGATAACCCAGTATCGAATATTCAATCAGAATGGCTGCAAGAAGTGCTCAAACAAACTCTGGGCATAACGGTAAAAATAGACAAACAAATTTTCAAACAGCGATTGGCAAAAATGACTTCTGGAGATTTCGATCTGCTACTCGGCGGCTGGGGACCAGACTACAATGACCCGCTGACCTACGGTGATCTTTTTGCTTCTTGGAATCTAAATAATCGCGGCAAATACAACAGCCCACAAATGGATGAACTCGTCGCTACAGCGCAAAATGCGACCGCAACCCCAGACCGCATGCAGGCCTTTGGCGATATTCAGCGACAGCTTTTTGACGACGTAGTGATTTTGCCTATGTACGAACGAGGGGTCACTTATGTGGTGCATCCGCAATTGAAGGGGGTAAAGCGTCGCGTCATTGGCGCAGAAACAGATTACACCTACGCCTACCTCGACCCGGATACCTAATATGCTAATACAAGTTTATTTTCGGCTGACGAACTGATGCTTATTTATACCCTTAAGCGCCTCGCACTCGGCGTGCTAACAGTTTGGTTTATTGCAACAGCAACATTCTTTGGTATGCATGCCGTGCCTGGCGATCCACTGTCTAGTGATAAATCGACCACTGCGCAAATTCGCGCCAACTTAGAAGCCAAATATGGCTTAGATAAACCGCTACTCACTCAATATGCTATTTATTTAAAGAACATATCCCAAGGCGATTTCGGTATTTCTTTCACCCAGGAAAATCGCCAAGTTAACGACATCATTAAAGAACACTTTCCCATT
>CAJJAQ010000127.1 GCA_905182095.1 uncultured Pseudomonadales bacterium
GGCCAAGTATTGCGTGGTTACCATGGAAGGCAGCGCCTCGAACATAGCCGGGATAAAAAGCCACAGGCTCGAACTTACCACTGGTAAGATCTACCCAGCCAAACTCTCCGGTACCTGAATTTGCCAGCCAAAACTTACCGTTGTGCCAGCGCGGAGAGTGCGGCATGGAAAAACCTCGGCCAATTATCTCATTGCTCTCAATGTCGATAACCACGCCACCGGACTGCCGATGGTCGCGCCAACCTTCGGTTACATTTGTTGAGGAAATAGCTGTTACATAAGCTGGCGATCCATCCTTCAGGGCTAAACCATTTAGGTGGCAGCGATCTTCCGGTTGCAGGTCAGAGATAAAACTTGGCCGCCAAAGAGGTTTAAAACTGTGAGTGTCACTGACGGTGGCCAAGCAGCTAAACAACGCATTGATGAAAACAGGCTTACCATCTGCGCCCAAAGCCAAGTCATGAACATCTATGTCGCCGGCAATATGACTAAGCCGGGGCGCATAAAGGCCGTCATAACCGTCGGCATCCTGACCGGCACCCAAAGTGTTATTGAAGCGATGCAAATGATACAAATTACTCAGCAGCAGGGTATCGCCATCACTCCATAAACCCATTGCTCGCTTAAAAGTGCGCTCAAAAACGGACAAAACTTTTTGCTCGTTATGTCCTTAGAGAAATACCTTGCCTGATTGATAGGTGCTGAAACAAAGGCTAATGTTTTGCTCTATAAGCCACGCAACAAATTGGCGGGAACAGTTGATCTCAAACTGCGGCGCTACCTGACTTTTATTTTCTTGTTCCGTCATAGTTTTGCTTTTTTTACTTTTCAGTCGTTGGCTGCAGTTTCTTTTCTAATTCAGGCACCCAACCTCATATGCTGAAGAAGAAAGGAGATCAGCGGTAGATTTTAAGGCGTAAATAGGGAGGCGAAACGGCGGTGCGCTGTTCAACCAAAGTATGACAACGAAAACGCTTTGCGCTACGCGAGTCATCGAACTTCAGGCAAAAAAAACCCGGCTAAAGCCGGGTTTTTTCAGCAACTGCAGATTGCTCTACATCATGCCGCCCATATCGGGCATACCACCAGGCATTCCGCCTCCAGCACCACCTTCATCAGGCTGATCACTAACCATAGCTTCGGTTGTGATCATAAGACCCGCAATAGAAGATGCAGCTTGCAGAGCTGTTCTGGTCACTTTAGCAGGGTCAAGAATACCCATTGCCAACATGTCACCGTACTCACCAGTTGCTGCGTTATAGCCATCGTTGCCGCTCATGGCTGCAACCTTGTCCAAAACAACCGCGCCTTCGACGCCAGCGTTATGGGCAATTTGACGCAATGGTGCGCTCATAGCACGTACTGCTAATGCAATACCCACCGCTTGGTCTTCGTTATCACCTACAGCAGCTTCTGCTGCAGTGATAGCGCGTACCAACGTCACACCACCACCAGGTACAACACCTTCTTCAACCGCTGCGCGAGTTGAATGCAAGGCGTCTTCTACCCGTGCTTTCTTTTCTTTCATTTCTACTTCAGTTGGCGCGCCAACCTTAATTACCGCAACACCACCAGCCAACTTAGCTAGGCGTTCTTGAAGTTTTTCACGGTCGTAGTCAGAAGAAGTATCTTCAATTTCCTGACGAATCTGCTTGATTCGACCTGCAATCTCGTCCTTGTCACCAGCGCCATCAACAAGAGTTGTATTTTCTTTTGTTGAAGAAACACGCTTCGCGGTGCCAAGATCTTCTAGTGTTGCGCCTTCCAAGGTTAAACCAACCTCTTCAGAAATTACTGTACCGCCGGTTAAAACAGCGATGTCTTGCAACATTGCTTTACGACGATCGCCAAAACCAGGTGCTTTAGCCGCTGCAACTTTAACGATGCCGCGCATATTGTTTACAACCAAGGTAGCCAATGCTTCGCCTTCGATGTCTTCAGCAACCACAACCAAAGGTCGGCCTGCTTTTGCAACGCTTTCAAGAATCGGTAGCAGATCTCGGATGTTAGAGATCTTCTTGTCGCATAGAAGAATGAAAGGATCTTCATGCTCAGCGGCCATAGAATCTTGGTTGTTGATGAAGTAAGGAGACAAATAACCACGATCAAACTGCATGCCTTCTACAACATCTAGTTCGTTCTCAAGGCCTGAGCCTTCTTCAACGGTAATTACGCCTTCTTTGCCCACTTTTTCCATAGCTTCGGCAATGATCTCGCCTACAGCTGAGTCGCTGTTCGCAGAGATAGTGCCTACTTGAGCAATGGCCTTAGTATCTTCACATGGAGTAGCCATGCTTTTGATCTGGATGACTGCTGCAGCTACTGCTTTATCAATTCCGCGCTTGAGATCCATAGGATTCATGCCTGCGGCAACTGACTTCAAACCTTCTTGCAGAATGGCTTGAGCCAAAACTGTAGCGGTTGTTGTACCGTCGCCGGCTTCATCAGAAGTTTGGCTTGCAACTTCTTTCACCATCTGTGCGCCCATGTTCTGAAATTTGTCTTTCAGTTCAATTTCTTTGGCAACAGATACACCATCTTTGGTCACTGTGGGTGAACCGAAGGACTTATCTAAAACTACATTACGTCCTTTAGGTCCAAGCGTAACTTTTACTGCGTCTGCAAGGACATTTACGCCCTCTAGCATTAGGCTACGCGCATCATCACCGAATTTTACGTCTTTAGCGCTCATCGCTTATTTCCTCTTAACTCGTGCTAGTGGAAGGAAGGGTTTAGCCTTCCAAAACCCCAAAAATTTCGCTTTCGCTCAAGATGAGAAGTTCTTCTCCATCGATCTTGACGGTGCTACCAGCGTACTGGCCAAATATGATCTTATCGCCTGTCTTAACATCTAAGGCGCGTACGTCGCCGCCATCAGTCATTTTGCCAGGTCCTGCCGCAAGAATTTCACCTTGTGAAGGTTTTTCTGTGGCGGAATCAGGAAGCACGATACCACCAGAACTGATGGCCTCTTCTTCCAACCGACGCACGACAACGCGGTCGTGTAGGGGTCGAATATTCATTAACTAGTTCTCCCAGTTGCTCCAAAAACGGAATACTTTCCAAAACATGAGAGGTTATAAACGCTGCTTAGCGATGGCTCACCCCTCACATGATTTGACGCTGATGCGCCAACTCCCATTTAGCAGTCTCTAGAAGAGAGTGCTAACGCGAGAGGCAGTATAATAGGGTCCATACAGGGATATTCAAGGGGTGATGTAAATTAGACGCGACTATTTGAGCCGCTTCGCGTCAGAACAGGGCGAATTGACCGAATAGTTGTGAGCAATTGGACACAACAACTAAAACAAACAAAAGGCAGGTTTAGGTGGCCCGGATCTCAAGGATTGCGATCATTCAGAATCTTTGCGCTGGTACTCGCCTTCAACAGTGGCACCCGGTTCGCCAATGTCAGCGGAAGCTCTAGCAGGCCGGCCGCCAGAGCCAAGGGGCATCTCGCCGTTTGGCTCATAGAATGACGCATTAGCACTCATATTGGCGCTCATATTGGTCTGCAATGTAGCGTTACGCATAATAACTCCCGCTATCGCTATACGCGTGGGGGGAAAGAGCAAAAGAAAGCCAAGGGTGTCTGTGACGAACCCCGGGGTAATTAAAAACGCACCGGCGATTCCCAGCAAAATACCTTCAGCAATTTCTAAACCGGGTACTTGACCAGAATTCATCCGTCCAACACCGCGCGTTAGAGTGGCCAACCCCTGACGTTTTAACAATGAAATGCCAATAACTGCCGTCAGCATGACCAATGCTACCGTTGGCCAAGCATTGATGTAGCCAGCCACCGTAAATAACAGGTACATTTCAATAATGGGCATCAAAAAGAACAGCAGTAACCAGGGCATAAACAAAACCTCAAACTCTATTAATGTTGAAAATGGGGGTAGAACTCGTGCAAATCAACCCAAAACGCGAAATATCGACTCGCACTCTGATTCGGCGCAATTGGATAAGCCCCAATTAATTTGGCAAGTTGTTGCCAGCATCCCTAAGGGTAAGGTCGCCAGCTACGGACAAGTGGCTGAGCTGGCAGGGCTTCCGGGCTATGCACGTTATGTGGGCACCACACTAAGCCGCCTGCCTGGAGGCACTAAACTACCTTGGCACCGAGTAGTCAACGCTTCGATGAAAATTGCCGAACGCGGCGGCTCGCGCATGCTTGAGCAGCGACACTTACTCGAAGCCGAAGGCGTGGTCCTACTTGGAGAAAAAATACTCAAACATCATCGCTGGCAAATATAACAGTGCGGCCCAAGGCCCCACCTGCTCAAACTTTTTGCTCAGCTTGCAGCTTTATCGCGTTCCAAGGCGCAACCCAATAAAGCAACAGCATGCCGGGCACAGCCAATAATGCACTTAAGTAGAAAAAGTCAGTCCAGCCGATATTGTCCACAATCAAGCCACTGAAGCTGGAAGTAATCACCCGAGGCAGCGATGCCAAAGCGGTAAACAGCGCAAGCTGGGTGGCCACTGCCATACGTGAAGTTTCCCGGGCAATGTAGGCTACATAAGCCGATGTCCCCAACCCAGCGCCCAAATACTCACCCGCAATAACAATGGCCAGCACCCAAGGGTCACTGCCAACTTGAGAAAGCCAGACAAAGCCAAAAATAGTCACCAATTGAAAAACCCCAAAGACCCATAGGGCGCGATTAATGCCAATTTTAAAAATGGCAACTGCACCCAAAAAGCCACCAATCAATGCAGGCCAGAACGCTGCATTTTTAGCAATTATGGCAATTTGCTGAGTGGTAAAACCTGCATCAATATAAAAGGGTGTAGACAATGCCGTAGCCATATTGTCGCCAAGTTTATATAGCACCATAAAGGCAAGAACAGCTAAAGCAGGCCCCAGTGAGCGGCGCTGAAAAAATTCTTGAAAGGGTAAATAAGTGGCCTGCCATAGATTCGTTGGCGGCGGCGCCAGGGTTTTAGGCTCCTTTATAAATAAAGTCAGCATTACACCAACCCCCATGAACGCAGCCATCACGGTAAAGTTTATCTCCCAGCTCACGGCGCCTGCGAGAAACAGGCCCAGGGAGCCTGGTACAAAGCCAGCTACGCGATAGGCCTGCACATGAATGGTATTACCCAACGCAAGCTGGCCTTCGGTCTCTAAAATTTCTCGGCGATATGCGTCTAGTACAATATCTTGAGTGGCGCTAAAAACCGCCACGGCGGCAGCGATAAAGGTAATGGTTTGTAACTGAGAGCTTGGTTGCCAATATCCCAAAGAACCAATAAAACCAATCAACGCCAATTGGGTGATGAGCATCCAACTTCTGCGCCGCCCTAGCATGGGGAATGAATAACGCTCGAGGACAGGGGCCCAAAGAAATTTGATCGCGTAGGGATACTGGACAATGGTAAAAAAACCAATTGCGGTGAGACTCACGCCCTCTAACCGCAACCAAGCAGGCACTAGCTGAATAAGCAGATAAAGCGGTAGGCCTGAGGCAAACCCAGTAGCCATACAAATAAGCATGCGCCGATCCAGTAACTGCTGCCACAGCGACTCGCCAGCTTCCTTCGTCGAGCTATTTAACTCAGTCACGGAAATTGTTGAACTGCAAAGGCAGTTCAACATCACACTCTTTCAATACCGCCATCGCGGCCTGCAAATCATCACGCTTTTTGCCGGTGACACGAACTTTGTCGTCGTTGATTTGACTTTGCACTTTTAGCTTCGCTTCTTTTAATACTTTGATCAGTTTCTTGGCATTATCTTTATCTAAGCCCTGAGCCAGCGCAAATTTTTGTCGCTTTAGTTTGCCAACGCCTTCTACATCACCCGGAGTCAATGCTCGGCTATCAACACCGCGCGATGTCATCTTGTCGCGCAAAATATCCTTGAGTTGACCCAGCTGAAATTCCTCAGGGGCGGATAACAAAATGCTCTTTTCCTCTAACTCGATATCCGCCTCAACATTGCGAAAATCGAATCGGGTGCGCATTTCTCGAACGGCCTGATCTACGGCGTTACGTATTTCATGCAAATCTACTTCTGAAACAACATCAAATGAGGGCATAGTTTCCTCTCCTATTAACTGCGCAATGACTGTCTGATATATGCCAAGCCTAAATCATAACGGGCTTGTCGTCGCGATAGCAGATGAAAATTCTGCGATTTAGTCCAACGTAATTCGTTATACCATGCTCGCATGGCCAAGCCTCTACATGCATCCCTATGCTCAGGAACAAAAAAATATGAGTCGAATCAGTCGAGTAACAACAAACAATGGCGACAGTGGTGAAACAAGATTGGCCACAGGCAAAAAGGTCAGCAAATCTGCGCCTATGGTCAGAGCTTTGGGCAGTACAGACGAACTCAACAGTGCCATCGGCTTGCTGCGCTGCCACTTGAGCAAAGAAGATAACGCCACTGAGATGCAAACTACTTTGGGCGAAGTCCAACAGGCACTATTTGACCTTGGTGCAGTTTTGGCTTTAGAAGGACAGTACGACGCCAAGACATTGGTTGCCGGCCAAGACAGCATTACGCAAACAATTGAACTGATGAACGCTAAGCTTCCACCACTCACTGAGTTTGTTATTCCTGGCGGCTCTATTGCAGCTGCGCATAGTCATATATGCAGAACCGTCTGCAGGAGAGCAGAAACAGACTTATGGTCAGTGTTGGAAGACGAGGACACCTTGGAGAACGCTGAAGCGGCGGTAAACTTGCGCGCAGCGGGTGTTTATCTGAATAGACTCAGTGATTATTTTTTTGTGCTAGCCAGAACACTGATGGCTGATGCCGAGGAACCTCAGTGGCGAGGCCCTCAAGAAAGCATCTGATATTTCTTATAACGGCAATTTTATAGCGCTAGTTTTATAGCACTAGTTTTATAAAGCCAGGCGCCTGATATCACCGAGTATTTGGCTGAGCAAGAGCATAAAGCGCCCACCATCAACACCATTAATCACACGGTGATCATAGGACAATGACAATGGCAGCATCAGTTTGGGCGTAAATTCTTTACCGTCCCAGACTGGTTCCATTGCGGAATTTGCGACGCCCAAAATAGCCACTTCTGGCGTATTTACGATAGGCGTAAAACCGGTGCCACCGATAGCGCCAAGACTAGAGATTGTGAAAGTACCGCCACTCAAATCATCCATAGCCAACTTTTTGTTGCGCGCTTTTTCTGCGAGCGAGCCAATGGCTTCACACAATTGCCAAATGCCCATTGTGTTTGCGTCGCGGATCACCGGCACTACCAGTCCACCTGGCGTATCTACGGCAATACCAATATGCATGTACTTTTTGATAATGATTTGGCCGCCATCACTGTGCAACGAACTGTTAAATTTAGGGTAGGTCTCTAGAGCGTGACAACATGCCTTCACCAAAAAAGCTAAGGGTGTTAGGCCGAGATTGCGCGCAACCGCCTCGGGCTTCAAACCCTTACGAAACGCCTCTAACTCGGTAATATCCGCTTTCCCATGCTGCGTAACATGGGGCACGTTAAGCCAACTGCGATGCATGTTCACAGCAACCTGCTTTTGAATACGAGAAAGCGCTACAGCCTCCACTTCACCGAAGCGAGAAAAATCTATCTCTGGCACAGCGGGAATGCCGCCAGCGGTGACAGCGTTGCTACCAGCAACACCCTGTTTTAAATGCGTTTTAACATAAACCTTAACGTCGTCTTTAGTCAGCCGCCCACGATTGCCAGTGCCTTTTATGGACGTTAAATCAACGCCCAACTCACGAGCTAATCTGCGTACCGCAGGACCGGCATAGACATTCTGATCTGCCTGACTTGGACTTGCTGGCGCAACGGTTTGTACGGGGGCCGCAGTTGATGCGCCTTGGTTGGCAGAGGCATCTTTTTTCTGTACGGCCGCGCCACCTTTCTTGCTATCGCCTTCACCTGCCTGCTTCGCCTCATTGGCTGGCACAGCAGTGTTGGCAATATCCTCACTGACTAAGGAAGCGTTTCCTGCATCACTAGTTGAAATTACCGCAATCAGGCTGCCGGCGGACACTTGGTCCCCTACCGCTACAGCAAGCGTTATAACTTTGCCGCCGACTTCAGCTGGAATTTCCATAGAAGCTTTATCTGACTCTAAAACCAATAATAGATCTCCAGCGCTGACGCTGTCACCAACCGCTATACCTATTTCGATGACTTCAACTTCATCAATATCGCCAAGGTCGGGGACCAATACATCGAGATCTTGGCTCTGGGATTGTGTCGCCGGCGAGACGGCAACCTCTCCTCTAGTGCTTTCAGCATCAACAGAGCCAGATTCAGATAACGAGGCCTCAGCCGGTGCTTCATCAGCACCCTGCTTTATAGAGTCACTCTCTGTTGCAGGCTCTTCAGCAGCTACCGAAATATTCGCGATAAGCGATCCTTCGGCAACCATATCGCCTAAGCTAATGGCAAAGCTTTGAATAACGCCTGCCATACCTGCAGGCACTTCCATAGATGCTTTATCAGATTCAATGACAATAATAGGATCGTTTTCACTAACTAGGTCTCCTACCGAGACACAAAGTTCGGTCACCTCTACTTCATCGATATCACCCAAGTTGGGTACAAGTACGTCCAAATCTTCCTCACTTAAGCAACTGGTAATCTAACTACCGTGGCCTATTTATATTGCTATCTCTTAACTTTCTAAACCAAACGAGGGTTGGCTTTTTCAGCATCCAGCCCTAAATCTGCTTGGGCTTTCTCGACTACTTTCGCTTCAATCTTAGCCATGCGCAAAAGTTGACCCAATGCGGCTAAAACAATAAAACGCCGATCCACTTCAAAAAAGTGGCGGAGCTTTTCTCTGGTATCACTACGTCCAAAACCATCGGTGCCCAGCACATGAAATGGTGCATCTATGGCGCTACGCAATTGTTCTGGCAGAGCTTTCATATAGTCTGAAACTGCGATCACTGGCGTGCCCTGCCATTTCTTGCTGGCATTGCCATTCATACATTGGGCAACGTATGAATGCTTTGGCTCAGATGTTGGGTGTAACAAATTCCAACGATCTACATCTTGGATATCTCGGGCCAATTCAGTGGCACTGGTCAGACTCCAAACCTGCACCCGCACACCATAGTCTGCCACCAACATTGCCGCCGCCGCTATGGCTTCTAGCAAAATTGTGCCGCTGCCAAATAAGCGCACTGCTGGCGCCTTAGCGTCACCCTGTTCAGAGAATAAATACATGCCTTTAACAATGCCTTCCTCAACGCCATCTGGCATAGCTGGCTGCTGGTAGGCCTCGTTCATTAAAGTAAT
>CAJJAQ010000128.1 GCA_905182095.1 uncultured Pseudomonadales bacterium
AGCAAAGTCATCAAAAACCTGACCAAGCTCTGCGTTGGCTAAAGGGTGCAAGGCATTCAGTCTATCTGGACGGTTAATCCTTACGGTCATTATGTGATTGGCTTTTTCTACGATTGAATATTCGCCCATGGTTCTCTCCTAATTATTGTTCTGTTGGAAATTTGCTTGGTACAGACTTTAACCGAACAGCGACTGGTGTGAACAGTCGTTAAATTTCTCAAGGCTTGGTTTGTCGCCTAAACGAATCTCGGTGAGGCTGCAGTTGTCGAATCGATATTGCATCCATGCAGTTGGATCTTGATGCAGGAGTTGGCCTAAGGCCACGGCCATTGCCGCGCCATGGCTAACCACCAATACGGTTTCATCCGCGCCATGGTTACCGGCAATGTGCAGTAAACTTTCTTGCATACGCGCAGCAACGATAGCCAGACTTTCGCCCTCTGGTGGCGCCCATTCTAAGTCGGCATTGAATCGCTCTATAAGGCGATGCTCAGAGTTCAGTTTGGTAAACTCCATGTCCTCCCATTGGCCAATAGACATTTCGGCTAAACCGTCTAATACCTGAGTGACGCCTTGATAACCCCTGGAAGCCAGCGCGCCGGTATGTTGGCAGCGCTGTAACGGGCTTGTATAAACCGCGTCTAAACTGACGTTTTTACGCAAAAAGCGCCCGGTTAAATAGGCTTGCCAACGACCTTTTATGGTCAATGGACTGTCAGTAGATCCATGCCAGCGGCCGTCTTTGTTGGCGAGTATCTGGCCGTGTCTAAGCAGTAGTATACGTGGGCTCATAAATGTCTCATTGGGTAAAGCGTTTGGCGACTAGGCAACCGACTAGGTCACCTTCAACATTCACTGCAGTTCTAAAGGTATCAAGTGGGCGTTCGATGAGTAGTAGTAGACCGATGGCCTCCAATGGGATGCCCACGGCCAACATAACCATTTGCATACCAGCCATAGAACCCGAAGGGATGCCAGGGGCGCCGACAGAAGAGAGCATGGCGACTAAGAATATGGCGACAATGCCGGTTGCGCTTAAATCAATGCCAAACATATAAGCAAGGAAGACGGCAGCGATGCCTTCAAACAGCGCTGTGCCATCCATATTTGCTGTAGCCCCAAGCGGTAGGACAAAGGCACATTTGGCCCGGTCTACGCCGAGTTTGGTTTCTGCCGTAGTCATGGATAGGGGTAAGGTCGCTGCACTTGATGAGGTGGAAAGGGCCGTGATGAGTGGCTGCGATACCGCAGCGAAGAATTTCCACGGCGATAAGCCTGCGGCCCACCATGCAATAAACGGAAGGACAATAAGGCCGTGAAACAGGGTGGCTGCAAATACTACGCCCGCGAGTTGGGCTAACGCAGCAACAGTTGAGAAGTCGATTTGTCCAGCCAGTTGGTAGGTGATTGCGAATAAACCCAGTGGCAGTGTGGTCAACACCCAACCCGCTATGCGGTATGTGGTTTGGGCCAAATCTGAAAATATCTGGCCTATGGGTGAATCTTCTTTAAGGGTCAAAGCCAAGGCCAGACCAAAGAGTATTGCGCCTACCAGAATGCCCAGTACGTTCATTTCCGCCATGGCTTTGAATGGGTTTACCAGCATGACTTTGAGCAAATTGTTCAACAATGCGCTGATTGATCCGTCGCCGGGATTAATGAGTTGCGCAGCTTGCGGTGTTGCCCCTGCAAAGGCCATTGGATCATCGACAAGGGGTGGGAATTCTGTCCATGGGTGGAAGAAAAAGACCACGACGAGACCGATGCAGATGGCTATACAAGTGGTGGTAAAATAGTACCCCAGTGTTACCGCACCAAGACGGCCCATATTGCTGGTGTTTCTTAGTTCGAGTACGCCAGCTACCAAGGAAAAGAAAATTAATGGCGCGATGATCATTTTTAGGGCTGAAAAGAATGCTGTGCGGAGCAATTCTGTGACGGTATCTAGCCAAATTATATCCGGTAGCAGCGTGGCACAAAGCCAGCCTAGCAACGCAGAAGCAATAATGACTGGGGCAAACCAACGTGAATTCATAACCTGAACTTCCTTAACTCGTTCTACTTAATCTGTTTGTATCGTTGCGGTTCCCGGGCCCTTTGATATCTGCTGCCAGTGTGTCCGTTCAGTCTGACTCAACTTAGGTCTTCGTCACGGGCAATCTGCTCAGGTAATCGAAAGGCAGAATCTGCTATCCTTATTGCTTTGCCGCCGCATGCCTTTTCACCACATGCTTGCCGCCAAATTTTGCAGGCTCTATTGTGCTTAGACTGTTGAGTATGTGCCAGTGCATTTACGCGCAGATTTTCTCAACTTAGCTGTTTTTGCGAAATGTTTAGCTGCGAGCGCACTCATTTTGTTGCTGTCATCAGTTTGAGTCATTCGTTTGAGTCATTGGTTTGAATCATTAGGTTTAATCATCAGGTTTAGTCCAAGGACAAAAGTTTGCCTTTGCCCCGAAAACAACATTTAGGACTCCTTACAGTACTTATAGCTGTTGCGGGGTTGTGTGCCTGTAGCCCTGAACCGGCGTATCGATCCATTCAGGGCGCCACTATGGGTACCTATTACCGGATTCAATACAAAAGCACAGATCAGTGTAGTTCTAGCCAAGGGCGTATCGACACATTACTTGCGGCCTTCAATCAAAGCTTATCTACCTATGAAGAAGGGTCGGAAATATCTATATTTAACAATCGCTTAGATCTAGATTTTCGCCCTGTTAGCGGAAGGTTTGGCGGTGTTTTGGAAGCGGCTACCACAGTTTGGGAGCAATCCTCCGGTGCTTTTGATGTAACCGTTGGACCTTTAGTGAATTTGTGGGGGTTTGGCCCAGTAGACACAGCTGCTTTTCCCTCAAATGCTGACCAGACTGCTGCTTTTGCGGCTGTGGGAATGCAAAATTTGCAGATACAACGAGAACCGTTGAGCGAAACAACCGGCGGCACTGTTAGCGAATCTTTTCGCGTGCGCAAGAACATTCCAACGCTATATTTGGATTTTTCCGCTTTGGCTAAAGGCTTAGGCGTAGACGAAGTCGCTGAGTCTTTACAAAAGCAAGGCTGTAACGATTTTATGGTCGATATCGGTGGTGAAGTTCGCACCAAAGGCCAGAGCCCGAAATCTCGACCCTGGCGCATTGGTATAGAAGCACCAGATTCCACTCGGCGAGGTATTGTTCAACGGGTGCTTCAGTTAACCGACAAAAGTGTCGCGACTTCCGGAGACTATAGAAATTTTCGAACCGTTGACGGTGTGCGAGTTGATCACGTTATCGACCCTCGCAGCGGTAAACCGGCAAATAATTCGGTGGTTTCTGTGACCGTTGTACATGAGCAGGCTATGTGGGCTGATGCTTACGCGACAGCGCTCATGGTTTTGGGTGCGGATGCGGGAACCCAAATGGCGGAAAAATTAGGCTTGGCGGTGTTAGTGATTACAAAAACATCTGATGATCGCTTTGTTGAGCGGTATACTCCGGCCATGTTGCCCTTTTTTGTCGAGTTTCCGGAGTAAAATATGACCACTTTGATATTTGCATTCGCTGCTATGTTGACCTTAACCGCCGCAATGGCTGTTGGTGTCATTTTTGGGCGTAAGCCAATCGCTGGTACTTGTGGTGGTATGAAGGCTTTGGGTATGGAGCTAGATTGCGAAATTTGTGGTGGCGACCCTGAAGTTTGCGACAGCGTTGAAGGCAGCGTGCAAGCCGATTTATCGGCAGACACAGAATCTCTGACCCAGCGCGTTGGCAATTGAAGCGCAGTTCTTCTGCCTAGATTCATGAGGCTGTAATTTATGTCGCAGCAATATTCCAATTTGACGGTATTTATTGCAATGCGCTACGCCTGGGGTAGCGGTGTCATGTCCTACGTGAGTAAGCTTGCACTCGCGGGATTGGTGTTAAGTATTACCGTTTTGGTACTGGTGATTTCTATAGTCAACGGATTTGACCGTGAGCTGCGCGAGCGAGTCCTCGCGCTTTTACCCCACATAAGTATCAGCTCTACTCAGGGTATTCCTGCCGATCATGACCTAAAGCTGACAGAGTTGCCGCTGCAAAGCGGTTTGCAAAGCCTAGCGCCCTACATTCAAAGCACGGGGTTGGTTGCAGCTAACGGTAGTATTCAACCGGTTGAGATGACGGGTATTGAAGCGGATAGTTATAGCCGTGTCAGTAGAGTAGGTGACTATTTAAGCGCAGGCACTCTTGCTGCTTTAGAAAAGAAAAAATTCACAATTATTATTGGTGCCAAACTCGCTCGACAGCTGCAGGTGGGAATTGGCGATGACCTAGTTCTGATGCTGCCAAATTCACAGCTTTCTATGGCCGGGGCCATTGCTCGGCAGCGGCGTTTTGAGATTGTTGATGTATTTGAGAGCCAATCACAACTAGATGCCAGTGGTGTCTTTGTCAGCCTGCGCAGTGCTCAGTTGCTGCTGCGTATGCGCGGTCAAATCCATGGTTTTCAAGGCCGGTTAACGGATTTGTTTGCTACCTACGATGCGCGGGAATTCTTGCAGCAGTCTGTGGCCATGGAGCGGCTCACAGTGCGTACTTGGCGCTCGACCCATGGTAATTTGTACCAAGCGGTAGCTGTACAAAAGGTCACAATGTTTATTTTGTTTTCGTTTTTAGTTGCGGTGGCAGCTTTCAATTTGGTCTCTGGGCTGATGATGATGGTTGAACAACGCAAATCGGATATCGCGGTACTAAAAAGTATGGGCGCCGATAACCGAAGTCTGCTCAAAGTATTTTGCTGTTTGGGTTTATTGCTGGGCGGTGGTGGCACTTTGCTAGGACTTTGTTTAGGTGTCGCTTTAGCATTGTTCCTGCCTTGGCTATATGCGCAACTTGCAGGTGGCTTTGGTTTTGATCTAATGAGTCAATATTTCATATCCTATTTACCCGTTGATGTGCAGATTGCAGATTTAGTCACCGTTGGCGCAATTTCCACGGCTCTCACTCTGGTCGCAAGTTTTTATCCTGCATTGCAGGCAACCCGCCTTTTACCCAGTAGAATTTTAGCTAATGAATGAGAAGTTGCCACCAAGCTCAGTTTTACAAGCCGTTGACGTGCACAAGCATTTTTACCAAGGTTCCACAGAAGTGCCGGTGTTAAATGGTGTGGACTTGGAGCTTGAGCCTGGTGAACGTGTGGCGATCATAGGCCGTTCTGGTTCTGGCAAGAGTAGTTTGCTGCATATTTTGGCTGGCTTAGATACCGCTGACCGAGGACATGTCAACGTGGTAGGCGAAGATATGGGGGGTGCCAGCAGTGAGCAACGTGCAGCGATACGTTGTGCGCATATGGGATTCGTTTATCAGCAGCATCACTTATTACCGGAGTTTTCTGCGCTAGAAAATGTTGCATTACCGCAACGCCTCAACCGCCTGGAAAAATCTGTCGCTGAGGCGTCGAGTAGAGAAATTCTCGACGCTGTTGGTTTAGGTCACCGCCTAGAACATTTGCCGTCGGCTTTGTCAGGAGGAGAGCGCCAGCGTGTTGCCGTGGCTCGAGCGCTGGCTCACCAACCTAGATTAGTCTTAGCCGATGAGCCCACTGGCAACCTAGATCAAGCCAGCGCAGTACAGTTAATGGACTTAATGGTGTCGCTAAGCGAAGCCAACGGCACCGCATTCTTGGTGGTTACACATGACGTTTCTATGTTGCATAGGTTCCATCGAGTGCTGACCTTAAACGCTGGCCGCATAGAAGCTTATAGCCACGATGACTAAGCCTACAACAATGGGTTCCGTGGGCTTGTTGTTGAGCATGTCCATGCGATTGATTTCCCACGCTCCGAACAAATTTGCGCGCTTTGTTACCTGGGTATCATTGCTTGGGCTAACTTTGGGAGTTACGGTTTTGACCCTTGTTGTTACCGTAATGAATGGATTCGATTATGAGCTTCGTGATCGTCTGTTAGGTTCTATTCCACATATAACTATAATTGGGGATGGTCATTCTGTGACTATGCTCGAAAGCATTAAGCAAGACCAGCGGGTGCACTACGTGAGTCCGTTCTATCGAGGTATTGGTGCTATTGCCCAGCGGGGTAGAGTGCGCCCGGTGAGTTTAATTGGCGTGGATGCAACGGACCCAACTGCCTTGGGGCCTTTAGAAGACGCGATGTTATTTGGAAGCATTTCTGACCTGACGTCGGTTAAAGGTGGCGTGGTTATGGGCGAACCTTTGGCACGCTATTTTGGCCTAGATGTTGGTGACAGCCTGTTGGTTGCTGTGACCAAGCCCAAGGGTGAGAGTGCGGTTTTAGTGACAACGCGGTTGCACTTGGTGGGCACCTTTGAACTTGGCGCTGATCCTGATTATTCAATGCTCTTGTTGAATCTGGCTGACAAGACAGCACAAGAGTGGCGTAGTCTTGGTACGTTGGGTGTGCGCGTACAGCTTTTTGATCCCATGCTGGCAGGCGATGTGGCGTCTTTGTTAGTTACTGAAAATCCAAGCTTAAAGGTATTAACCTGGACGGAAGATTATGGAGAACTGTTTCAAGCCGTCCAGTTAGAAAAAACCATGATGTTTATTCTGCTCTTGTTGGTGGTGGCCATAGCCGGATTTAATATCGTTGCTGGGCAATTTATGATGGTCAGCGATAAACGTTCTGATATCGCAATTCTGCGCACAATTGGTGCGACTCGAAGATTTATTCTCAGTCTATTTTTGATTCAAGGCTCTGTGATTAGCTTTTTCGGTACTGTTGCGGGGCTCGGTATAGGGTTGCTATTAGCGGAGAATATTGACCTAGTGGTAGATTCACTGGCCTTTTTCAGTGGGAAGCATTTATTGGATGGGTCTTATTTTGTCACAGTGCCTACGCGCATTTTGTACTGGGATTTGTTCTTTATCGCGGTGACTAGCGGAACATTGGCTTTGTGGTCAGCATGGTTGCCGGCGCGCAGCGCAAGTCAGTTGGACCCGGCGCAAAATCTGCATTGAAATGACTAACTCGTTTTTCTGGTCTAAGGCTGTGTCAATCTAGCTTGTTCTTTTGCGCACGTGACTTTCGTCGCTTGCGCCACTTTTCCATTACCTTACTGCGCCAAATTATGCGTGCGGTGATATAGCCAGTAGTGCCCAGCATCCAACCACACAGAACTGATCCCAGTAGTAGCGGGCCACTAATGGCAGCCAAATTTTCGAATAGCCAAGTAAAGGTTATGTTGCCATCTAAAGCTGTGGCTTCTGTGCCCAGTAGCCAAGCTCCCAGTTGATAGGAGAAATAAAACATTGGCGCCATAGTGATGGGGTTTGTGACCCATACCAAAGCTACCGATATTGGCAGGTTTGAGCGTACGAAAATTGCAATAATCGCAGCCACCAGCATTTGCGACGGTACTGGGATAAAAGCGGAAAATAGACCTACAAAGACTGCACTAGACACAGAGCGCCTGTTGATTTGCCAAAGCTCCTTGCGCTGTAGCAGATGAGCCACAGGCTTTAAGGCGCGATTCTCACGCAGCCTTTCTGGTTTTGGAAGTAGCTTTAACAGCCGATCTTTTAGCATATACAACCTATTACTCTTTTCGGGCCTGGTCCTACCATTGAATGTTCAGCTTTCGTTGTGAGATCTACTCGATCATGTGTTGGTGTTGGCGCGATTGTCTTGCTGCTCAGTTTGCTGTCTCTTTACGTCGACTATCGTTGGTCGATGGCCCAGCAATCTATAATAACCAAATGTGCTTTAGGTGTGGATATAAGTTTTCGCGCGAAAGTGCTCACTGCGGATTATTTGCCCACCGAGCAATGGCGGTTGGCGATATTAGTTGACGCTGTTGGTGATGATGCCTGCGTCGATTCGATCCATGGGATGAAGTTAAGGGTGGCTTGGCAGACCGGTTTGTCATTAGCTCCGGGTGACATTATCCAGGTTACTGGGCGTTTCAAACCGCCTCGGGGGACAGCTAACCCAGGTGCATTCAACTATAGGCGCTGGCTGTTGGCTAAGGGTTATGCTGGCACAGGATACTTACGCAGTGGCAAATTACTCGCATCCGCAAGCAAAGCTGAGCATATCGATTTAGCCGTCAGTAGTGCACTTTTGCGTAAGCGGGTCGCCAGTAGTTTAGAACAATCAGGGTTGGTCTACGCGCCCATCTTATCTGCGCTAGTCATTGGCGAGTCAGGTGGTCTGAAACCCAATGATTGGTCGACTTTTAGAGCAACCGGAACCATTCACCTAATGGTGATTTCGGGCTTACATATTGCCGTTGTGGCGTTTATGGCTTATTGGCTTTTGCAACTTCCTTTGCGCCTTATGTTGGTTTTTACCGGCACTCGTATTGATCACCAAATTGTTCTAGTTGGCACACTTCTCGCAACCTTTGCGTTTGCGCTGATAACCGGTTTAGGTGCGCCGGCACTGCGTGTTTGTCTGATGTTGCTGCTGGGTTTGTTGGCGAACTATTGCGCTCGCAAGCCGCCGGTTTGGTATCTGCTCGGCTTAGCTTTTGCTTTATCCCTGGTTTTTCAACCGCTGTCTTTGTTTAGCCAAGGTTTTTGGCTTTCCTATTTTGCAGTAGCAGGATTGCTTTGGGCCTTTAGCCCTCGGTCAAATACCGTTGGGCCTATTGTCGGCTTTCTGCTCGCTCAAGCCGTGGTATTGCTCTGGCTCTCGCCCATATTGGGTTTGCTTGTTGGTGAGGTTTCATTGTTGGCGCTGCCAGCTAATTTGCTCGCTCTTCCAATAATTACATTGGTTACCTTGCCATCGCTGATCATCGGTTTGGGGCTATATGGCATTTTGCCGGAGCTGGGTCTTGGCTTTCTATATCTTGCCGATTTCAGTATTGCTTTGATTTTTGCTTGGCTTCAGGGACTGCAAGCTGCTGTGCCGGAGTATAATCGTAGCTTTGGCTATTTTGCCGCCAACATTGCGGTTGTTGGGTTCATAGCCGCTGTTTTGATTTTGGCGCCAATATTACCGGTCAAAAGGATAGCGATGTTGTTGCCATTTTCTGTGCTTTTGTTGCTGCGCGGCAACGCGCCAAATTTTGCCGAATATTGTATTCAAGTAGTGGATGTAGGACAGGATAGTGCCGTGTTAGTTGATACCTCCGCGCATAGGCTAGCGGTGGATGCCGGACCTGTATTTAGGTCAGGTTTTGATACGGCGAGTGCTGCAGTTATACCGACAATGCGCAGTACCGGCAGAGACTATTTGAACAAAATTTTGCTGAGTCATACTGATATCGACCATGCAGGGGGGGTTGCATCTTTGCAGCGTAGGTATAGCAGCGGACCAGTACTTGGGTTAGATAAGCAGTGCGAAGATGGCTTTGCATGGCAGTGGGATGGAGTGGAGTTCCAATTGGCGGTAGATCACAGTCAAACCACGACAAATGATAGATCTTGTACCCTGCTGATAAGTAACGGACACACTACAGCTTATCTCAGTGGCGATGTCGGACAAAAGGTGGAGGCTAAATTGATAGCACGCTTACCTAGAAACATTGACTTTTTACTGGCACCACATCACGGTAGCGGCAGTTCTTCTTCCTATAGATTCACGCGCCACCTATCCCCCCTGTGGGTGGTTTATAGCGCCGGTTTTGCCAACCAGTATGGTCATCCACATAAGCGCACCGTGGCTCGCTACCAGCTGGAAGGTGCTGTGCAGTTGGCTACCGCTCAACAGGGCGCTTTGCGTTGGTGCTCAACTCGTCCGAAAGAGGTTTTCAGTCAGCGTCTTGGGGTGTTGCAGTGGGCGAACTTCGCTGGGCAAGATCTGCTCGGCGTACCAAATGATTAAGTGTGTCTATGAGCTTTTCTTGTTCATCTTGGGTTAGGAAATTGCCGATTTCTCTTTTTTCCCCCCGGTGCACTAAAGAAACGGTTTTCCGATACCAAGGATGAATCGCGCGTTCCACGTGTATTTTTGTGAAGTAGCGCTGCCACGTAACAATTTCTGTAGGCGTCTTAACCCCAGCTTCCAAGCGTATTTCTTCGCCGCTAAAGGAAATCACTTCTTGCATACTGGTGCGGCGTAAACACAGCCAAAGACAATAACTGAGCACGCTCATTTCTAGCGCGGTAAATGGTAAAATGACCCAATAGCCCATCACAGCAAAAGCCGTTGCTATGCCAAAGGACAGCAACATCATGAACAGGATAAAGTATTTGAAGGCTCGCCAGCTCATTGATTGGTTGGGCTGTAATGTAATGCTGCCAACGCGCCCATCGGGGTCGAACTCGAATTCCTCAGTAGTAATTATAGTTTGCTGAATCTTGTCTCGATTTCTTTTTATGCATTGAATTTATTAGGCTTGGTTCTTGCTGAGTCCACAGCGCTAGCACTGTTTCGATATTTGCTTGCTTGAAATAGCATGCAGAGGCCGCATTGTAGCAGTCGAGTGTGAACTGCGTGTGCAAGCCCGATGAATTTTACTTCGCGGTAGCAACACCTAGCATTAAGAGGAAATTATGGCTGAAGGAAAATTCACTCAGCGCGTTGAGATGTTACTGAGCGAGGCCCATGCAACGGCTTTGTCGAGTAACCACTCGACTATAGAGCCCGCACACATATTGCTCGCAATGTTGAATTACGAGCAATCTCTGCTGGTAAAAGTGATTAACCGTCTGAATAGTTCACCAGAAGATCTGAGCACAAAAGTTCAACAAATGGTGGCTGATTTGCCAAAACTGGCAAAGCCATCTGGCGATGTAGGTCTTGGCCGCAGCACAGCGAAAATAATCAGCAATGCCAGTACATTAGCCGAAGCAAATAAAGATACCTACACTGCAGAAGACTGGTTGCTGCTAGCGCTGGCTGGGGAATCCGCCGTGGCGCGGGCTTTTGCGCCGCTAGGAATTACAGAAACAGTTCTGCGTGACGTCATCATGCAAGAACGAAATGGTGAAATTGTGACTGATAAAAATCAAGAAGAGCAACGTGGCGCCCTAGAGAAATTTACTCTGGATCTAACCGAGCGTGCAGCAGCGGGTAAGTTAGATCCGGTTATTGGTCGGGATGAAGAGATACGTAGAACAGTGCAAGTTTTACAGCGCCGAACGAAGAATAATCCGGTCCTCATTGGCGCCCCAGGCGTGGGCAAAACTGCAATTGCTGAGGGCCTAGCCCAGCGTATTGTTAATGGCGAAGTCGCAGATAGTTTAAAGAATAAGAGAGTGTTGTCTTTAGATTTAGGCGCCCTGGTCGCGGGTGCTAAATATCGAGGCGAATTTGAGGAGCGGTTAAAGGCGCTGCTCAATGAATTGGCTAAGCAAGAAGGCAACATCATCCTATTTATCGATGAGCTGCACACGATGGTGGGAGCAGGTAACGCCGAGGGTGCGATGGATGCTGGGAATATGCTTAAACCAGCCTTAGCTCGCGGGGAGCTGCATTGCGTAGGTGCGACAACACTCGATGAGTATCGCACGCATATAGAAAAAGATGCCGCGCTAGAACGTCGGTTTCAAAAAGTTTTGGTCGATGAGCCGGACCTAGAGGATACCATTGCTATTTTGCGGGGCTTGAAGGAGCGCTACGAAGTGCATCATGGTGTGGATATCACTGATCCAGCCATTGTGGCCGCTGCAACGTTGTCTCATCGTTATATTCCTGACCGCCAACTGCCAGATAAAGCCATAGACCTCATTGACGAAGCCGCAAGTCGCATCCGCATGGAAATGGATTCCAAACCAGAGGTTATGGATAACCTAGATCGACGCTTGATTCAGCTGAAAATGGAAGTGGAAGCGCTGAAAAAGGAGAGCGATAGCGCCAGCGTTAAAAGGCGCGAAGAACTCGAATCAGTTATCGCCCAAGTGGCTACTGAATATGCTCAGCTTGAAAGCATTTGGTTGCAGGAAAAATCCCTGCTGAAAGGTGCTCAGGATATAAAAGAGGAGCTTGAAGCTGCGCGGTTGAGTTTTGAAACTGCGCGTCGGGCCGGTGACTTGGCGCGAATGTCCGAGTTGCAATATGGCGTTATTCCAGATCTTGAGCGAAGAATTGAACAGCCCACCGATGTGGCTGAACCTCAGCTGCTGCGCAATAAAGTAACGGCGGAAGAGGTGGCTGAAATTGTTGCCAAGTGGACCGGCATACCAGTAGCGAAATTAGTCTCGGGTGAAAAACAAAAATTGCTGCAGTTAGAATCTCTTTTGGGTGCAAAAGTGGTTGGCCAAAGCGCAGGTATCAAAGCGGTTAGCCAGGCAGTTAGGCGCTCTAGAGCTGGCTTGTCGGATCCGAGTCGTCCCAATGGATCTTTCATGTTTTTAGGCCCAACCGGGGTGGGTAAAACAGAGTTATGCAAAGCTATGGCCGAGGTTTTGTTCGACAGTGAAGAAGCGCTGATTCGAGTGGATATGTCCGAGTTCATGGAAAAGCATTCGGTTGCGCGTTTGATTGGTGCGCCTCCCGGTTATGTTGGCTACGAGCAAGGTGGATATTTGACCGAAGCCGTGCGGCGTCGACCTTACTCATTGATCTTATTGGATGAAATTGAAAAAGCCCATGGCGATGTCTTCAATCTTTTGCTCCAACTCCTTGATGATGGTCGTTTAACAGATGGTCACGGCCGCACAGTAGATTTTAGTAATTGCGTTTTAGTAATGACCTCTAATTTAGGCTCTGAGGCGATACAGGCATTAACTGAAAGTGGTGATCAGGCACGTATTGAGCCAACGGTTATGGGCATTGTCGCTCAGCATTTCCGCCCAGAATTTGTAAATCGGATTGACGATATTGTGGTCTTTCAACCCTTAACTCAGTTGGAGATAGGGCGCATCGCTGATTTGCAGTTAGCCTTATTGAATGGTCGATTAGCTGAGCAAGGGCTAAGCATTCAACTAGATAGTAGTGCTCTTGAAGCCATAGTTGCTGCGGGTTATGACCCGGTGTACGGTGCTCGACCGCTCAGGCGCGCCATGCAAAAAATGATAGAAAACCCATTAGCGGATGCACTTTTGACCTTAGATTTGTCTAACGTGACCCAATTGCAGGGCAATTGGGTGGAAGATCATTTGGAGATTCGTTCAATTTAAACTATTGTTTATTTATACAGTACTTGTTATATATACAGTATGAATAACGTAGATACAGAAGTATTGGCTGTTGGAGAGACGCATCCTCTGTTTGACGAGGTTTCAATGCGAGCCACGGCCTCAACCTTAGCCACAAAAACAGAAATGTTTTGCGGTGTTGCGCGCCTTGAGGAAACCAGCTGTGTAAGTAGCCTCAGTATTTGTCAAGCAGAGCTGCCTTTATTAGCCGAGCAGTTGGCCGAGCAGTTGGCCGAGCAGTTGGCCGAGCAATTAGCCGCGCAATTAGCCGCGCAATCTGGCCGAGAAGTAGGTGCATTCACGATCAGTAATGACCGCCAGCTAGAGATTCCTATTAGCGTCTCTGAGCTAGAGTCGTCCAATATCGCCTCTCATCAGCTAGCGGAAGATTACACTGGCGCACAAATCGAGAACTCAAACTGCGTTGCACTCAGGCCTTTTCAAGGGCAATGCGATCTGCCAATTGAGGCTGAGTTTAAGGTTAGGGAGATTAATAAGTTCTTCGGCGCCAGAGTAAAAAACATTCAAAATCAAAATGACACTACGTTTGCAAGCATATGTGTATCCGACCCGATATCCGTCTGCGTATCCACTCCCATTAACAGAACTAAGCCCAGTCCCACTCCAGATATGCAGAATTCGGAGCGACATTTTGAAGCCGCTATGACCTTGGCTGAAGATATGCGTCGAAGGAAAAAAACGTCACACGATATGACTCTGTCAGCTGGGGCAGTGAATTGTTCAGCGGCGAACGCCAGCAACTCTGGGCGTCCGACGTCGCCCTGCGGCGAACAAGTTCAAGCGGCGAATTTGCGCCAACGTTGTTTAGATGAGTTGAGTGAGTCGAGAATGTTCGTTAAGCGGTCGAGAACTTCATTGGTGGGTATAGCAAAGCAATCGGGAAGCAATTTGGTCTGTGCGAAAGAGCATCAAATGGGTTATCAACCGTCGCTTATTGGATGTGCAACTTTTACGGCGTCAGTTCAGGGCCGTAATTTAATTGCCGGAAAATCAACTGTGAGAAAGAATATTCACATCAACGTGAAGAAGCTAGAGCAACAAAAACGTAAACAGGCAGGAATTTTGATTTGTAGGCATTTGGTCGCCGCGCTGCGTATACAAGCGGCTCACGACCAAAATGCTATTTCTAGCTAGCGTTTATTACGTGGAATGCTCTGCTAGCAACTAGCCGTCGACTGCAATCAACTATGCATCCATTTTTGATGTAGCGGTATGTCATCAGGCAGGCGGTGGTGGGGCTGGGCGTCGCCTACATAGTTGGCGCTGTCGGCTTTGCCAAATAGCGATGGGTCATCCATTGATCCAACTTTAATGATCACACCTTCTTTGAATCCCGGTGCTCTAGTGAAAAGGTGGGTGCCGCAATTTTCACAAAATTCTCGTGTTACGGCGTTCTCAATATCATCTCGAGTAAAGCCCTTAACCTCGCCTTTTATAAGGGCAAATCCATCAACCGGCATTGCCATGACCAAGACGTTTGCTCCGCCAGTAATATATTGGCATTCGCGGCAATAGCATTCTGCTCGCATCATTGGTTCGCCGTTGGCTTCGTAGCGCACAGTACCGCAGTAACATCCACCTTGAAATTTCATATTCTCACTCCGAGAGTTTTCGCGTGCTCGCTTGTCTGAGCGGTTTGTTGAGCAGCATGCGATAAGCATTGCTACAACAGCTGAGTTCTCGTCGATCCTACCTCAAATTCTTGTCAATGAAGCCTTTATCTGGTCGCATTTTCATTAAACAAATTTGGTCGGTAGCCATTAATTGGGATATTTTTTTTCTTCCGATTCCAGCTATGATTGGCGCTGAATTTTTAAGGTGGCGCGAGGTTTTCAATATGCTTTTCGTGCAGCGGTAAAATCGTGTAGACATTTCATTTTTCGTCTTAGTGAATGAGTCGTTATTGGATCATTGCTGTCATTTTATGCAGAGGTTCTTGCACAATTTTTGGAAAAGTTCTTTTAAAAAACCATGCGTCGTTACTTTAGTTGGGGAGAATTCAAATGTCGTCAGAGTTAGCGTTGGCAAACATACGCGCCAAGCAGGTTGAAGCAACAATGTTGCCCAGACCATTTGAACTAGAAGAATTGCCAACTCCCGCTTTGATCATAGATAAGCCTGCGTTAGAGGCGAATATTGCCAAAATGTCTAAGCATTTGACCAGCCACGGCAAAGGCTTTAGGCCCCATGCCAAAACTCATAAGTGCCCGCTTATCTCGCGAATGCAGATAGAGGCCGGAGCCGTGGGTGTGTGCGCGGCAAAAGTCAGTGAAGCCGCTGCGCTCTTGCATGGCGGGGTATCTAAAATCCTTATCACGTCACCAATATCTACGTTAACGAAAGCGCAGATTCTGGATACGCTTTTACTGGGGCAAAAGGACATTCGCATTGTAGTGGACTCACTCCACGGCTTTGAATTGCTCGCGAAAGCTATTTCGGCAGATTCGACGCTTGGCATATTGGTGGATCTAGACGTGTCAATGGGCCGTACCGGTACCCGAGACAATGATTTGCTTTTGACGCTCGTTGAACGCATTGAAAAAGATGACAGATTCTATTTTTCTGGGGTCCAACACTATGCGGGTCACCTGATGCATTTGGCTGACTTTGACAAGCGCCGGGAGAAATCTTTGAGCTCTTGGCAGCGTTTAGAAGATAAGTTTTTGTTGCTCGAAAAACACGGTATTGATGTGGATGTCGTTACCGGTGGTGGTACCGGCACTTACGACATTGATGTGGATGTGGCCAGAATGACTGATCTACAAGTAGGCAGTTATATATTTATGGATGAAGAGTACCGGTCTATTGGCAGTGCACAAGGCGACCGCTTTAATGAATTTGAGCTCTCGTTGAGTGTGGCTTGTACCACCATAAGTCAGCCACAAAGTGCCACGATTACCGTTGACGGTGGCTATAAAGCCTTTGCCTCAGACAGTGTTAATCCAGTATGCGATGACATTCCCGATGTGGAATTTCGCTTTGCTGGTGACGAGCATGGTGTGTTGATCCTTGCTGAGGGTCAGCAAGAGATCCAGCTCGGGCAGGTCATACGCTTCGCTACGCCCCATTGCGACCCAACGGTTAATCTGCATGAGTATTATTGGGTAATGGAAGCGGATGGGTTGATTCATAGCTGCTGGCCCATTACTGCCCGCGGTTGTTCTTGGTAGTTTGCAGTTGCTGAAATTAATAGTTAACAGAGGTTGGATTACTCCATGCTGGATATAGTTATAACGGGTGGCTGGCTGATGCTGCCGATTCTTCTTTGTAGCGTAGTAGTTGGCGCTATTTGCTTGGAGCGTTGGTGGACATTGCGACGAGAGGAAGTTATTCCAGCTGGCTTGCTCAGCCAACTGCAAAGTACTCAAGAGTGGTCAAGTGATAACAAAACTCTGGCGGAATTAGCCGTGGCTTCCCCCTTGGGTTTTGTCATTGCCGCGGGGTTGAATGGCATTGATCTGCATACCGAAGCTTTTCAGCGCGTCATGCAGTCAACGATAGATAATGTTGCCCATGAACTTGAACGATATTTAACCTTAGTTGGTATCATTGCCTCCATTACGCCTTTGATGGGTATCTTGGGTACCGTATTTGGCATGATAGATGTATTTAGCACTCTAGTTTCAGCAGGGCAGGGCGACGCGAAAGTTTTGGCGGGTGGCATATCTACCGCCTTGGTAACAAGCGCTGCAGGTCTCTCTGTGGCTATACCTGCTTTGATAGCCCACCGATTCTTTTTGCGTAAGGTTGACGAACTGGTGTTAGAAATCGATAGCATTAGTCAGCGTTTTTTTGACCGCCTACGTGCACATTCCAACGAGACGTCACACTAATGAGAATTCTTATGGTCGGTGGGTTCTTAGTCGCGCTGTTGGTTATCTGCATGAAGCATGAGTGTCGTTTGAGATGCCTCTAACGTGAGACGTTCCAGAGCCAGTCGTCGAGAGGCTACAGTAGAGTTAACGCCACTGATAGATGTGGTGTTTTTGCTGTTGATATTTTTTATGGTATCTACCAGCTTTGTGCAAAACCAGGCTTTGAATGTTGATCTTCCTCAAGCCAATGGGGATGCTCAACCCAGCCAAGATTTATATATCAATGTCATAGTGCAGGAAGACGGGCGCTATGAAATAGATGGCAACTTAGTTGCCGATGAGTCTTTAGCAGGTTTAGTAAATACACTTCGAAGTATTGTTGAAAAAAATGCCGCGCAGAATAACTCGCTACCTGTAATCATCAGTGCAGACGCACTGGCTACGCATCAATCAGTGGTGCGGATTATGGATGCCTGCGCACAGGCCGGATTATCGCAAATTAGTTTGGCTACACAGCCAATATTAAACCCCTCTAAGGAATAGGCTAAATTTATGGCTCAACCATCTATGGCTAAACCATCAGATTGGCAAACTTATCGCCGGCTGCTGCGTTACGTGGGGCGTTACTGGTTTCTCATGACTTTCTCAATAGTCGCTTTTTTGTTTGCTGCGGGTGCCGAGGCCTATTTTGTCAAGCTATTCGGGGAACTCATAGATCAGTGGGACGACTTGAAGGTGAGAGCTGCCGCCTCGATACCGGCCATGATGGTGGCGGTGACTTTAGTGCGAGCAGTCGGCACTATTATTGGTGAAACGGCCATGGCGCGGATTTCATTTGGCGTAGTTTATAACCTGCGAGAAGAACTGTTCTCTCAAGTTTTGAAATTACCCAGTCGTTACTTTGATAACGAATCTCAAGGCCACATCGTTTCTCGAATAACTTTTACCGTGACGCAGTTGAGAGATACCGGCACCGAGGCGTTACGCTCACTCATTCAAGATGGCGTTAAGGTCATCGCTTATCTTGGCCTAATGCTCTTTCAAAGTTGGCAACTTACGTTTTTGTTTATTGGTACCGCTCCGATTTTGGCGCTCGTTGTAGTGTTTGCCAGTAGTCGATTTCGCAAAATCAGTCGACGTATTCAGCATTCAATGGGAGATGTCACTCACGTCGCTTCTGAGGCAGTCAATGGCTATAGAGTAGTAAAAGTATTTGGCGGTAATTCTCATGAGGAACAGAGGTTTTTGGGTGCAAATAAAGTCAATCGTCAGCAAAATTTAAAAATGGCGGTGACTCGAGTTTTGAGTTCTCAGATAAACGAAACCATAATCGCCACAGCATTGTGTGGGTTGATCATTATGCTTTATCGCCCAGAGATTGGCGGTGGTCTGAGTAGTGGCGAAGCTGTGACATTTCTTGTACTTGCCGGAATGTTGGGTAAGCCGATTCGTAAGTTGTCTGAAGTGAATGCGAAATTGCAGCGTGGCTTTGCTGCCGCAGAAGACATTTTTGGTCAGTTAGATTCGCCCATTGAAGTGGATAGTGGCTCGTACACCGTTGCTAAGGTCGCGGGTGCACTGAAATTCGATAAGGTAGATTTTGCTTACAACGAACACGGACCTAACGTGCTCAGCCAGATTTCACTGAATATTCAACCGGGCCAGACCATCGCCATGGTAGGTCGCTCTGGTAGTGGTAAGTCAACGTTGGCTAGTTTATTGCCTCGGTTTTATGAAATAGACAACGGCGCTATTACTTTAGACGGCGTTGATTTGCGAGATTACGAGATGAATTGTTTGAGAAAACAAATCTCAGTCGTAAATCAACAAGTCACCTTATTCAACGATACCTTGCGCAATAATATCGCTTACGGTGATGCTAAAAACGCTACAGATGCGGAAATTCAGATGGCTTTGGATCGTTCCTATGCCAGTGAGTTTGTTAACAAGCTACCTGCTGGGGTTGAGACAGTGGTGGGTGACGATGGCGTGTTGCTGTCTGGTGGCCAAAGGCAACGTATAGCCATTGCGCGGGCGTTACTGAAAGATTCGCCAATCTTAATCATGGACGAAGCTACCTCAGCCTTGGACAATGAATCAGAAAAGTATATTCAGGCAGCATTAGAAGAGGTCATGGCTGGCCGCACTACTTTAGTTATAGCACACCGCTTATCCACTGTTGAATCTGCCGACGTGATTGTAGTTCTAGATCAAGGCCAGATCGTTGAGCAAGGCGACCATAAATCGTTATTGGCCCAGGGCGGACATTATGCAGAGCTCTACGCTGCGCAGTTTCAAGATGAGCCCGAAGCTGACGAAGAGTCGCCGGTTTCCCTAGCCTCTGCATCGTTAGTGAGGGTTAACGCTAAAAGTATAGCTAAGGTTAATTCTTTTATTGACCGCTCGGCTAATATGTTGAGCCAGGCTTGGTATAACAATGCTCGATGGCCTCAACTATTGATGCCTTTGTCTTGGCTATATGGTTGGGTTGTTCAGCGTAAAGCAAACGCTTATCGTTCTGGTGCGAAAGTTGCTGGGCGAACACAGTTGCCAGTTATTGTAGTGGGCAATATTACTGCTGGTGGCACTGGCAAGACGCCGCTGGTTATATGGCTGGTTGAAGAATTGCGTCGTTGTGGATTCAAGCCTGGTATTGTTTCTAGGGGTTACAAAGGCAGCCTCAGTGGTAGAGGCGCGCTCATCCCATTACATGCAGATCCTCTGCGCTACGGTGACGAGGGTGTGCTGTTGAAAAACAGATTACAGTGTCCTGTGGCAATTGCAGCTGACAGAATGAAAGCGTTGGCGCTGCTGCAGTCGGAAGCCTGCGATATTGTTGTTTCGGATGATGGTCTTCAGCACCATGCGATGGGTCGCGATATAGAGATTGTTGTAATAGATGGCGCTCGTGGCTTAGGGAACGGACAATTACTCCCCGCAGGGCCACTTCGAGAACCTGCGAGTCGGCTAAATGATGTTGATTTGGTGGTTTCTAATGGGCAAC
>CAJJAQ010000129.1 GCA_905182095.1 uncultured Pseudomonadales bacterium
TTCGACGGTTATCTCTAAAGCAACGCTAGTTAGCGCTAGTTAGCCCTCATTAAAACGGCGCTTCTTGCCACCTTCCTGCAAGTTTTGTTATACGATTTGCGGCGAAGCTGCGGCTTCTTTCTCGTCCGGCGCACTAAACAATGCCTGACTGGTGGAACTTGGTTCCACACAATCTGCTTTCATACGACAGCTAAAAACGGAAAGAACAGGAATCATTGCAAAGGCAGAAAGCAGCATACCCACGGCTTCTAAGGCCATGCCACCGCGATACCAGTTTTCGTGAAAATGGTCGACGATACGGAAGAATGCAGCAAAATAGAAAAACATCGCTGCCACGGTGAGAAAAGCAAAAACTCGCGCAAAACTAAAGCTGACATTGCGCCACAAACTGGCTAGCGCAAGCACCGCTCCAGCGGCGTAAATAACTGATAACAAGGGTGTTTTAGGGATAAAGCCATGCAATACCGCTAATCCAAGAAGCATGCACCCAACTATAGCGTTAAATATTCTCATGTATCTAGTGTCCTTAACATGCTTCCCCCGATCTAATCACTGAGTAATCAAAGTGATCGCACCAATGCTATGACAGAGCATTCAACATCAACCAATACATCACCGGGTGAAGTACTGATTATGTGACTGCGAACCAAACTTAAAGTCTTACAACTGCCTCTACCGCTATTCCCTTTCATCTAAGTGGATTGCAGGAATACCGCACCTACTTAACGCTCTACCCCCACTTTCTTATAGGGGTTGGCTATATTTTGCGACCTTGGGCTCAGAGTCAACACTTTTGTTACGTTAAGTGACAGTCAGTGGAGCATTGTTACGCAGGGTGACCGATATTTTCGTTTTCAGCGCCACCAACCCGCTTTTTCTGCCACCACAGCACTAAGGACAGTAACGGCCCGTACAAAATTTCATTAAAAATACATTTATATCAACAGCTTAACCCTACTTGAGATCCCAGCCTGGAACACCGTCATCTAATTGCACGCCAAAACTATTCAGCGCCATAGAGACCAAATTGTATTGTCCAACTGTGAAAACCAGATCCATCATCTGTTGCGTACTGTAATGATCAAGTAATCCCAGCCAGGTAACATCAGCAATATGGGCATCGCTATGTAATTCATCCGTTGCTTGTAACAAAAGCCTGTATAGAGGCAAAATATCCGCACTTTGCGGCCCTGATTTGGCCAATAAAATTTCCGCCTCAGAGAGGCCAACCTGCCGCGCTATCACTACATGTTGTCCCCATTCATAGCCGGCGTTACATAAAAAACCAATTCGCAAAATAACCAGTTCGCGTTCCTTAGGGTCTAAGGTGGACTTACCCAATATGTGGTTGGCAAAGACCATCCAACGCTTTGCCAGCCCAGAGTGATGGCATAGCGTGCGAAAAATATTCAATACCCGCCCCTTACTAGCAATGGGTGCCAGCAGTGCTTGGGCATCTGTATCCAGTTGCGCGTCAGTAAGCGCCTCAATTCTTGGTTTTGCTAACCTCATTCTTACTCTCCTTAATTAGTCGTGGGAATATACCGATTCCCCAAACTTGCTGCTATGCACATCGCCACTCTTTGAGCAGCACTTTGAATGAGTCATTTCACTGAATCTTTGCAATAGGTAATATGCACCAAGCCCACACCGTAGCCACAAAACACCACCACAAAAGATAGCGAGCGCCTGTTGAAAAATCTTCTCATTGTCTATCACTCACAAACTGGTAATACCGAGCAAATGGCCGAGGCTGTACTTGCAGGTGCAAATGACAGCGCCATCGATGGCGTAGAAGTGCGGCTATTGCAGGCAAAAGATGCGAGCGCTGATGACCTGCTTTGGGCCAACGGCCTTATCCTCGGCACGCCTGAAAATTTCGGCTACATGTCAGGCGCTCTTAAAGGCTTTTTTGATCGCACGTTTTATGCCGTGGAGGGAAAAATTGCCCCCTTACCCTACAGTGTATTCATCAGCGCCGGTAATGACGGCAGTGGTGCGTTGCGATCCATCGAACGCATTGCCAATGGATACCCCTTTGTTAGCGTTCAAGCAGCAATCATTTGCAAAGGCACACCGACCTCCGTTGAACTAAGTAATTGCAAAGAATTAGGCCAGGCTTTAGCCACAGGTTTAGAACTTGGCATCTTTTAAAAGGCCGCATTATCAGCACATCGCTTTCACAAATGATCTTGTAGAGTCCCTTTCGAAACCCAGCATGCTCTATTATGCCTGCTGGCTAATAAGCCCTGTTGCTGTTATGCGCGAAACAGTTACTTAACTAATGACCGAATAAGAAAAGGCCTCAACTCTTTTGACTGAAACTACTGTTAAAATTTTGCACAGCTTGTCTGAGATAGCGCCTGAGCAGTGGGATAGTTGCGCACTCGGTGCGGGGCCTTACAATCCGTTCCTTAGCCATAAATTTCTCTACGCCTTGGAGGTCAGTGGCAGTGCCAGCAATGAAACTGGTTGGCAGCCTTTTCACTTAGTAGTGGAAACCGGCAATACAGCAATTAAAGAGCTGATTGGCGTCGTACCCATGTACCTGAAAAATCATTCCCAAGGCGAATACGTATTTGACCATGGTTGGGCGGAAGCATTACAACGTGCCGGCGGCAACTATTATCCAAAGCTGCAAGCCAGTATCCCATTTACCCCTGCAACAGGACCGCGACTACTCAGCCGCGACGGCAGCCCAGAAAGCCAAGACCTTTTGCTCAGCGCTTGTGCGGAAGTCGCAGAGCAAGTTAAAACCAGCTCACTTCACATGACATTTATGCCAAAGGATCAATGGCAACGAGCCGGCGAGCTTGGTTTTCTCAAGCGTATGGACCAACAATTTCATTGGCACAATGCAAACTACGCAAACTTCGACGGCTTCTTGGCAGATTTAGCCTCCAAGAAGCGCAAAAACCTTAAGCGTGAGCGTCGAGAGGCGCTGAGTT
>CAJJAQ010000130.1 GCA_905182095.1 uncultured Pseudomonadales bacterium
CTAGATCGGCGCTATTTGCTGAACGCTGCCTATGCGAAGTCTCTCTCTCCTTTTCTCCCCACTCAAAGTTCGTTGTCCCTTATTTTTTGTTGTGGCTACTAACGTTTCTCGTGATGTACCGTTAACACAATTTCCGCTACCCTTTGGCTTCTAGAACAGCCCTGTTGTTCACTTTTATCTAATCTATACACCAACCAATTAAAAGGATTGCTCTTGTCACAGCAGGGGGCCGCACAAAACCAAACAGATATCAGCGGATACCTAGATACCCTTTGGCTAGAGCGTGGCCTGAGCGAAAATACACTTGCGGCTTATCGTCGCGATTTAGTTATGACGGCTCAGTGGTTAGAGAAGCACAGCCAAGGGCAAATGGCTTTGTTAGAAGCGGATAACGAAGCGCTTATTGATTTTATGGCTCAGCGTAAAACAGCTGGCGTCAGTGATCGAAGTGCCGCTCGGTGGTTGAGTACTTTGCGTGGGTTTTATCGTCATATGATTTTTAGTCAACGCCTTGTCGATGACCCAACACAAAAACTAGAACATCCAAAATTGGGGAGGTCTTTGCCTAGTTCGCTGTCGTCCGAGCAAGTAGAGACTTTGTTGGCTGCCCCAGATGTTACTACGGCCATTGGTTTGCGGGACCGTACAATGCTTGAAGTACTGTATGCCAGTGGATTACGCATCACCGAACTAGTGACTTTAGAATTGGCGAATGTGAACCAACGCCAAGGTGTCGTTAGGGTGGTAGGCAAGGGCAACAAAGAGCGCTTAGTACCCACCGGGGAGACTGCTTTGGATTGGCTCAGTATATACCTGCGCGATGCTCGATTAACCCTATTACCTCAAGGCGGCAGCGTATTGTTTCCAAGTCGCCTCGGCAGGATTATGACAAGACAAACATTTTGGCATGCGATAAAAAAGTACGCGATGCAGGCGGGTATTAAGAAAAGTATCTCGCCCCATACATTACGCCATGCATTTGCCACGCATCTTGTGGATAATGGCGCGGACCTGCGAGCTGTGCAGATGATGTTGGGGCACAGCGACCTTTCTACGACGCAAATTTATACTCACGTTGCCCAGCAAAGGCTTAAACAGTTGGTGCAGGAGCATCACCCTCGAGGCTGATGTGGAACCAGTTAACGACACTTTGACCTGTGTGATTTCAATAAGCGTTAAACAAACGCAAGGTTGATAGCATTCGATTTACAAGAGGATTGCAAAACAATGATTTTAGTAGCACCAAATAGTTCTTTTGAGCGCAACACGCGGCGCCGACCATTGTTGTCTTTGTGGATCGGCATACTCATTCTGCTGCAGTCAGGAGTGAGTGTGGCTGAGGAACCTGTGCCTACCTTAGATTTACCTAAAGGCAGCGAAGTTGCCGTCGCTCGCTTAATGGAATTACGCCCAGGAATTCCAATCATTGCTGTGTATCCAATCAGTGTTGCAAACATGTTTGGTATTGACCTTCCTGGTGGTACAACCTTGTTTGTGACAAAAGATGGCAAACACCTTTTTGCAGGGGAATTGTTTGAAATGGGCGGTGAGTTGGTCAGTTTGTCTGAGCAGCGTCGAAGTAGCGAACGTATAGATTTAATGGCTCAAGTCGCAAGAAAAGATATGGTCATCTTCCCGGCTAAGGGTAAGACAGTAGACTACGTGCATATTTTTACTGATGTTGATTGTGGTTACTGTAAAAAATTACATGCTGAGATCGAGAACTATTCGGCACTGGGTATAGAGGTGCGTTATCTGGCTTACCCAAGAATGGGCTTAGATGGCGAGACCCATGCAAAAATGTCAGCGGTGTGGTGTTCGGCAGATCGTAAGAGGGCGTTAACTAAAGCCAAATTGGGCGTCGAAGTTGTGGCGTCTAATTGTGCCGACCCAGTAAAAGAACAGTTTCAGTTGGGGCGGCAAATTGGCGTAAATGGAACGCCGGCTATTGTCACCTCAGATGGGCGATTATTACCCGGCTATCTGCCAGCGGCGGACCTATTGGCTCGCTTAGAACAATAAATTATTTGGGGTGCTGCGGTGGCAAAGCCGCGGACAGCCTAGATTTCAAAACTCCGGAAAAAATTTAGTGAAGAAACTTCGAATAGGTATTGCGGGACTAGGCACCGTGGCGCAAGGCGTACTGCACCTGATTAAGAATAACGGCAACCTCATGTCTGATCGCACCGGTATTGAACTGGTGGTGCAGCGTATTGCCAGTCGCAGTGCTAGGCCAGATGTGGATTTACTTGGCGCGGCATTCAGTACTGACGTGCATGATCTGGTGGCTGACCCAGAAGTAGATGTGGTTTTAGAATTGATTGGCGGCGAAGGCTTGGCAAAAGAGCTTATTGAGAGCGCGCTAGCAGCAAACAAGCCAGTTGTTACCGCTAACAAGGCGGTAGTCGCGGCGCATGGCGATCAACTGTTGGCCGGCGGCAATGTGCCTTTGCGTTTTGAAGCGGCTGTAGCTGGCGCTATCCCAATTATTCAGTCGCTGAGCCAAGGTCTTGCGGCCAATCGTATAAACGCCATATACGGCATTATTAACGGTACCTGCAATTACATGCTTACAGTGATGGAAGAAGAAGGGCTGGCATTTAACGAAGTATTGGCTCAAGCACAGGCGCTAGGTTACGCCGAGGCGGATCCGGCGTTTGATATCGATGGTATAGATGCTGCTCACAAGCTGACGATTTTGGCTGCGCTGGGTTTTGCTACGTCTTATGATTTTTCCGCCCTCTACATTGAAGGCATCACGCAAATTGCTGCCGAAGACATTCAATACGCCAAAGAGTTAGGCTTTAAGATTAAGCATTTGGGTATTGCTGCACACACTCCAGCCGGTTTAGAAACACGAGTACACCCGGCACTCGTGCCTAGCTCAGCGCTGCTGGCCAGTGTTAATGGTGTTATGAATGCGGTCCAAGTAATGAGCGACGGGGCGGGTGAGACACTATTTAGCGGCCCCGGCGCGGGTGGTGCGGCTACCGCCTCAGCGGTGTTGGCAGACGTTCTTGCCCTTGGCTCTTTAGTTGCAGCCCACACATCTGATGCATTAGGTCAGAGCCAAGACAAGCCTGCTGTAGACACTGGGCCAGCAATTAGGCGCGTGGCAATGGATGATATCCCAAGCGCCTGTTACTTACGTATTCCCACTGTTGACCGTCCTGGCGTTTTTGCTCAGGTTGCCAGTGCTTTATCCGCCCATAGCATCAGTATTGAGGCGGTGATTCAAAAAGAACAGCCTTCAGCGGATGCTTCAGTATCCATCGTGATAATGACAAATGTGGTGGTTGAGTCGGTCCTGAACGCCGCTCTCTCGGAACTCTCGGCACTAGACACTGTCGTGGGTGATATAACCCGTATACGAGTCGCCCCCACCCATTAAGAATTTGAGGCCACTATGCAGATTTTGGTCAGAAAAGTACCCCCAGCGGGCGTTGGTGTAGAGCATCCTTTGTTGGATAGAATCTATGCCGCTCGCGGTATCAGCGAAGTTGCTGAAATGGACCGTAAGCTCAGTACGTTGCTTTCACCTGCCGACCTGCCAGATATTGGTAAGGCGGCTATTCGCCTTGCGGATGCGGTGCAAAAACAAGAAAAAATAATGATCGTTGGCGATTTTGACGCCGACGGTGCCACATCAGTTGCATTGTGCATGTTAGCGTTGAAATCCTTTGGTGCCGAGCATGTGGATTTTTTGGTACCTAATCGTTTTGATTTTGGCTACGGCCTGTCTCCTGAAATCGTGCAATTAGCGCAAACCAAGAAGCCTGACCTGATTATGACCGTGGATAACGGTGTGGCCAGTATTGCCGGCGTTGCCCTTGCTAATGCTTCGGGCATTGATGTCATTATCACTGACCATCATTTACCCGGCGAGCAACTGCCTGAAGCCCATGCATTGGTTAACCCAAACCTCAATGATTGTGCATTTTCCAGTAAGTCCATGGCTGGGGTCGGTGTTGCGTACTATGTGCTGAGTTGGCTGCGGCAAGAGTTACGCGCTCGTGGTTGGTTTCAACAGATCCAGCGCGAGGAGCCGAATTTAGCCCAGTACCTGGATCTGGTTGCACTGGGCACTGTGGCCGACGTGGTGCCCCTTGATCGTAACAATAGGGTACTCGTGCACAATGGTTTGTTGCGTATGCAACGCGGCCTAACGCGGCCTGGTATAAGAGCCTTGGCCCAGGTGGGTAAACGCGACTTGCACACTATTTCAGCCCAAGACCTTGGTTTTGCCATAGGTCCGCGCCTTAATGCAGCAGGACGCTTGGAAGATATGAGTGTGGGTATTCGTTGTTTGATGACCGAAGACGAAGCCGAAGCCAAACAGTTGGCCGGTAGTCTGGACGTGCTCAATCAAACACGGCGTCACCTCCAGCAGGATATGGTTGCCGATGCCGAATTGATTGTTGCGCAATTAGAGGTTGGTGAGCAGACAACGGGTTTGTCCGTTTATCACGAAAGTTTCCATCAGGGAGTGGTGGGCATTGTAGCCGGTCGTTTACGGGAAAGATTTCATCGTCCTGCCATTGTTTTTGCCGATGCCGGTGGTGCAGCCCCTGATGAGTTAAAAGGCTCGGCGCGAAGTATTGATGGTGTGAATATTCGCGATGTTTTAGACAGCATGGCCACACGCTACCCTGGCCTATTGATTAAGTTTGGCGGTCACGCCATGGCCGCTGGCCTGAGTATTAAGAAAGTCCATTTGCCGCGTTTCCATAAAGTTTTTGACAAGGCGGTAGCGGCAGTTGTTACTGAGGAGATGCTCAGTGCAAGTTTACTCACCGATGGCTCCCTTGCAGGTGAGGATCTGAATCTACAAACCGTTGAGTTGTTGTCCAGCGCAGGCCCTTGGGGCAGTGGCTTTGCTGAGCCTCTTTTTTCCGGGGAATTTGCTCTTGTCAGTCAGCGCGTGGTGGGGGACACCCATCTGAAATTGGTGGTTAAACACGGCGACCGGGTTATTGACTGCATCGCATTTTCGCAACCCATGCTCACCGGTAGTCCAGCCAACGTGCTTATGGTCTATAAGTTAGCGGTCAATGACTATGCCGGTTCACGAACATTGCAGCTGATGGTGGAGTACATAGAGCCTTTGCCTTAGAATTGCCAATCGAAATTTTGCTTTGAATTGCCGTTATTCGAAGCCATTTTGCTTCGCTCCCGTAATTGCTGGTTAGTCACTTTAAATATGCCTGAAATCACATCTGTAAGAGAACACATCAAAGATTTGCAAGAGCGCGACTCCGCACTTCGGGGGTATCTTTGACTTTGCTGAGAAGCAGGAGCGCTTACAGGAAGTTGAGTTAGAGTTAGCTGATGGAGATGTTTGGAGCAATCCTGAACGTGCCCAACAACTAGGTCGTGAACGGGCGGATCTTGAACAGATTGTAAGCTTACTCAGTTCGCTAGGCACATCCTTATCGGAACTCCACGAGTTGGCGGAGATGGCCAGTGATGAGAACGATGAAGATGCGCTGAACGACGTATCCGGAGAACTCTCCGGTCTTGAGGGCAGCTTAGCTACGCTGGAATTTCATCGCATGTTCCAAGGCGAAATGGATAGCTCAAATACTTATTTGGAGATTCAATCCGGTTCAGGCGGTACAGAGGCCCAGGATTGGGCTGATATGCTGCTGCGTATGTATCTGCGCTGGGCGGAAAAACGCGGATTCGCGGTCTCGGTAACAGAACTATCTCCGGGAGATATTGCCGGCATTAAGAGTGCTACCATTTTTGTCAGTGGTGCCTATGCTTATGGCTGGCTGCGTACAGAAACAGGTGTGCATCGACTAGTCAGAAAATCGCCATTTGACTCCGGTAGTCGCCGGCATACCTCCTTTGCATCAGTTTTTGTTTCGGCGGAAATTGATGATGACATCGAAATCGACATTAATCCTGCAGATGTTCGG
>CAJJAQ010000131.1 GCA_905182095.1 uncultured Pseudomonadales bacterium
CGGTCAGTGCAGACAGCGCAGCTAAGACATTATGGATTGGGTTATTTGCGTCCTGGGGATAGGCTACGTGGCCTTGGGTGCCAATAACTTTAAGTTTGGCGTTTAGAGAGCCGCGACGACCGGAGCGCACCACATCACCCAGTTGCTCACTTGAGCTGGGTTCGCCGACAACACAGTAATCTGGTCGTATGCCCTCGTTAGCCAAAACATCTATCGCATAACGCGTGCCGTAAGTTGCCACGCCCTCTTCATCACTGGTGATAAGAAAACTCAGCGTGCCGCAATTTTGCTCCGCATGTTTAGTTGCATCTTCTACTGCGACTATCATGGCCGCCAAACTCGATTTCATATCCGCCGCGCCGCGGCCATAAAGTTGGCCGTCTTTAACGGTAGGTTCAAATGGCGGGGTTTGCCATTGCTCCACAGGTCCTGGCGGTACCACATCTGTATGTCCTGCAAACATGAGATGAGGCGATCCGGTGCCTCGCCAAGCCCAAAGGTTGTGTACTCCTTCGGCATTGATTTGTCGTGTTTGAAAACCCAGCTCAGTTAGCCGGGCAGCTATGAGTTCCTGGCACCCGGCATCTTCCGGCGTAACAGAAACACGGCTAATCAGTTCTTTAGCAAGCTCAAATACAGGATTTTGCAATTTCAGTTGCCTTAGTTGTGGGCGTGGAGAGCATCGTTAAGCTCGATGGCCTGACGATTTGTTCGGCAGATCACCTGACCATTTTGACTGTTGCGAATAAAGAGCATGTCCGAATTTCCAGCTAAGTCGCGACCCTTAACAAGGCGCACCTGCTGGCCTGTTTCGTCAAAAACCGCAATTGGTGTGCCGCCAGTGATGTACAAGCCTGCTTCTATAGTACAGCGATCGCCTAAAGGAATGCCTGTGCCTGCATTGGCGCCAATCAGACAGTTTTCACCAATGCTGACAATGATGTTGCCACCGCCAGAAAGCGTGCCCATGGTGCTTGAGCTGCCGCCAAGGTCTGTGCCTGCGCCAACAATAACGCCTTGGGAAATTCGACCTTCAATCATATTTGGGCCGATTGCCGCAGCGTTGAAGTTTACAAAGCCCTCGTGCATTACCGTTGTACCTTCGCCCAAATAGGCGCCTAGGCGAATGCGGCTGGCATCTGCTATACGCACGCCCGTAGGCACTACGTAGTTGACCATTTTAGGGAACTTGTCCACTGAAAAGACTTCTAGATTGAGTCCCTGAGCTCGCGCATTCATTAGCGCAGCGGGCAATTCGTTGACCTCAATGGGCCCAGCGGAGGTCCATGCCAAATTAGGTAAATGACCAAAAATTCCGTCTAGGTTAAGGGTATTAGGTAAGCATAATCTGTGGGAAAGCAGGTGCAGTTTTAAGTACACCTCTTCAATACTGTTGCTAGGCGCATCGCTATCTAGTCTGACGCTGATTAGGGGTTGATCCATGTCGAGTAAAGATTGGGGCACGATTGTCGCCCCAGCCGCTGAGTTCAAAGATTCAGCTTGTTCTGCGGTCAGGGCGCTGGCGCCTTGCGGCAAATTGCTCAGAGCGCTGAGGACTTCTGCCTTAGGCTTGAGGATGGGGTGAGGGAAAAAACAATCCAAAACCACACCAGAACCATTTGTGCTGGTAACGCCAACTGCGAACGCAAAAATATCAGTCATATCTATCTCAGAAAAAATTTTCTAGATATTACTACAGCTGGCGCCAAGAGACCGCTTTAGCCGGTGAAATTACCTGACAAATTTTGCGCAAACTGGGCTAAGCGATTAGCCGCGACTATGCATTCATCGAAAGGCGCAACCCAGGCAATTCTGACGTGCTTATGGCCAGGGTTGCCCTGTTGTGTATCTCTGCCCAGAAACGAGCCGGGCATGACGATGATGTGTTGTTCTGCGAGCAAGCGCTGACTGAACTCTTGGTCACAAATTGGCGTCGGTAGCCAGTGGTAAAAGCCACCTTCGGGTTGGCTTAGGTCGAAGTGCGGGCTGAGAATTTCACTCACAGCTGTAAATTTGTCTCTATACATTTGACGATTCTCCACCACGTGGGCCTCGTCCTGCCATGCCAGTGCGCTGGCCGCCTGATGGTGAGCGCCTAGTGCGCAGCCGTGATAGGTTCTATAACTCAAGTACTTGGCCATTAAATTGGCGTCGCCGGCGACAAATCCGCTGCGTAAGCCGGGCAGATTAGAACGCTTGGACAGGCTATGAAATGCTAAGCATCGATCAAAGTTAGGCAAGCCCATGGCGGCGGCGGCGGCGAGAATGCTCTCTGGTAGGTTGTCGTCATCGTAATAAAGTTCGGCATAGCACTCGTCTGACACAATATTGAAATCGTACTTCTGTGCCAGCCCAATAAGCGACTGCATCTGCTCCCGCTGCATAATTTGTCCAGTGGGATTGCCTGGCGAACAAATGTAGACCAACTCGGTCTTGCGCCATTGCTCCGGGCTGATCGAGCTAAAGTCTGCTTTGTAATTAAGTTCAACTAAGTTTGGTACATACAAAGGCTTGGCTCCAGCCAACAGAGCTGCGCCCTCATAAATTTGATAAAAAGGATTGGGCATGGCCACCAATGTTTCACTTTTGCCGCTGAGCAGTGCTTGGGCAACCGAGAAAAGGGCTTCTCTGGTGCCGTTTACCGGCAATATGCCAAGATCAGGGTCCACTGCTACTGCAAATCTGCGCTTTAACCACTCAGAGATTGAGGTGCGCAGCACTTCGCTGCCTTTGGTTGCAGGGTAAGTGCTTAGGTGTTTGGCCAGTGATTGCGCATTGGATAACTCGTCGATGACAAATTTGGGCGGGCTATGCTTGGGTTCGCCAATAGACAAAGAGATAGGCGCGAGCTCGCCGTTATGTGTAATGCCATTGTGCAAGGCACGTAGGCGTTCAAAAGGGTAGGGCTGAAGCAAATCTAAGTGGGTGTTGAAAGACACAATATTCATACAACTATTAAGGAAGCTATACGATAGCGGGAATAGTCTGCGAATACACCGTCAACCCAACTTTACCTAGCGATTAAACCTTTAAGCCGTTGACGCTTGAAAGTGTGTTTTCCCCTAAGCCCATGGAGTCATCCAATTTTTGCCGCAGGGCATTTTCCAAGTTATATAGTTGTGCCTTATCTGTTATGCCCTGTCCTGTAGCATCGGTGACTACGAAAACATCTTCGACGCGTTCGCCAAGGGTGGTGATGCGGGCCGAGGATAATTCCAACTCTAAGTCCAAAAGCAGTAGCGAAAGGTTTGCTAATAACCCCGGACGGTCTGCCGCCAAAATATTTACCGTGGTGGCGAGTCCTTCCTCGTCTGTTTCCATGGATACTTCGGTAGGCCAAGGGAGTTCTCGGAGTTGGCGAGGCACTCGCCGAGTTGCGCCTTCGGTGCTAGGTGAGGGTGCCACCAAGGTAGCTTTGATTTTTTCTACAATTTCACTGCGCAGGTTTTTATCCTGCGCTACTGGCGCACCGTCAGCGTTAAGAATAGTAAAAGTATAAAATAGCCTACCGTTTACTACTGTGTTGATGTGCGCATCGACTACTGATAAATCCCATTGCGTCAAGCAAACTACCGTTGCAGCGAAGGTTTTGCGTTTATCTTCCGCCCAAATATAGATTTGCGTGGCGCCTTCACCTAGGTAGGTTAAGTCGGCTGGGGACATACTTACAAACGGGCCTTGTTGATGGTCGTGTTCAAGCAGTTGTCCAGATATGGCGCTGATTTCTTCGGTGGTGTGACGCAGGAAAAAATCGTCGCCTAGGTTTTGCCATAAAGTTCTGACTTTTTCTTCGCTGCTAACATTTTGCAGCCTTTCCATGGCGCTTTCCTGAAACGCGGCGATGGTTTCGTCGCGGTCCATGGCGTTGCTGCCTCCGCGCCTCAAAGTTTTTCTGGTTTCACTATATAAATGCCGCATCAGACTTGCGCGCCAGCTGTTCCAAAGGTTTGGGTTGGTGGCGTTAATGTCCGCCACGGTGAGGGCGTAAAGATAGTTAAGGCGCATTTCAGATTTTACGTCTTCCGCAAAAATCTGAATGACCTCAGGGTCATAAATGTCTTGGTTTTGTGAAACGGAAGACATATACAAGTGACGCTCAACTAGCCAACAAACGAGATCTGTATCGGCTTGGTTTAGGCTGTGTAGTTGGCAAAATTTCCTTGCGTCGATAGATCCGAGTGTGGAGTGGTCGCCGCCGCGGCCTTTGCCTATGTCATGAAAAAGGCCTGCGATATAAAGTAACTCCCGCTTGGGAATTGTGTTGGAGCAATAGTGAGCAATTGGGAATGTCTCTGCTGCCCACTCATAGCGGAATTCACGCATATTGCGAATGACCATCATCGTATGAGCGTCCACAGTGTAAATGTGGAAAAGATCGTGTTGCATTTGCCCAATGATCTGTTTGAACTCTGGCAAGTAGCGACCTAACACACCGTACTTACGCATACGTATAAGTTGTGTTACTACAGTAAAAGGGGCTTTAAGTAAGTTCAGGAATAGGCGAGTGTTGTTGGGGTCTTTTCTGAAATCACTGTCGATCAGGTTTAAAGATTTGCGCATCAGACGTATTGTCGACACCCTAACTTGAATGTCTTCCTCGCGCCCAGCCATTAACACAAACATCTCTAGGAGCGCAGAAGGCGAATCTTTAAATACGTTAGCGTGAATAGCTTCAATGCGGTTGTTGACTAACCTAAAGCGTTCGTTGATTGGGAAGATTTTTTCGCGTCTTGTACTCTCAGCAGATTCTTGAAAGTACTTAATGAGAATGCCGTTTACTTCGGTAAGGGCAAGTATGTGGCGATAAAAATGGTACATAAATACTTCTACACCCATTTGGCTGTCGGTATCTACAAAGCCAAGTCGTTGGGCTAACTCTCTCTGTCGAGAGAAATGCAGTTGGTCTTCTTTACGCCCGGCAATTATGTGTAACCCGAAACGCACCCACCAAAGGAACCTGCGCCCTTCAATAAGCCATTTGCCTTCTTCGGCAGTGAGCACACTCAGTTCTACGAGTTGGTTGATGTCCGTGGTGCCGAAATTGCGATTACAAATCCATAATGCGGTGTGGATATCGCGCATGCCACCAGGGGAGGCCTTAATGTTGGGTTCGAGATTGTAGTCGACATCATCAAATTGTTTATGTCGTTGAATTTGCTCTTGGAATTTAGCCTCGAAAAACTTCTGGGCAGGCCAAACCTTCTTCTTCTCCAGCGCTTGAGCGATAGAAGTATCTAAGCTTGCGTCGCCGCCCAATAGTCTGCGTTCGAACATGGCAGTTGCTACAGTGATATCGGCTTTGCACTCTTTCACGCAGGAGTTAATGTCACGTACGCTGTGGCCAACTTCTACATTGAGGTCAAAAACATTTTGTAGAAATAGCTCTATTGCCCGGCTATGGCTTTTGGGGTCTATAGCAACCACCAGCAGGTCTATGTCCGAACCAGGGTGAAGCTCTTTACGGCCATATCCACCTACCGCAAACAGTGCGATATCCTGGCTTTCGGCAATTTGCTCATCCCAAGCATCAAGAATCAGTGCATCCATAACCTCGGCAAGATCACAGACCAAGGTCTCGATCGGGTCATTGTTCCAATAGCGCTCGGCGATTAGTGATTTTTCTGCTTCTAATTTTTCACGCCGTTGAGTGACCTGGGAGGTAAGTGACATAGATCTGTTACTGCTCTTCTTGCCTGAGTGTAAAAATTTCGAAGCCATCTTTAGTGACCATCAACGTATGCTCCCACTGGGCAGATAACTTGTGGTCTTTGGTCACGGCGGTCCATTGATCCGGGAGGATTTTGATATTGCGTTTGCCGGCGTTGATCATAGGTTCAATGGTGAAACTCATACCTTCTTCAAGGACTATGCCCGTACCAGGGCGCCCATAATGCAGAACCTGGGGTTCATCGTGAAAAACCTTGGCGATACCATGGCCACAAAATTCTCTAACAACGCTAAATCTATTTGCCTCTGCATGACTTTGTATAGCATGACCAATGTCACCCAAGCGGGTGCCCGGTTTGACCAGATCAATGGCCTTATACATACATTCTTGAGTAATTTTAGAAAGGCGCTTGGCGAGGATGCTGGCTTCTCCGGCAAAAAACATTTTGCTGGTGTCGCCGTGGTAGCCGTCTTTGATCACCGTGATATCAATGTTCAGTGCGTCGCCGTTTTTTAGCTTTTTTGCTGCAGAGGGAATGCCGTGGCAAACCACGTGGTTTACTGAGGTGCAAATTGATTTGGGAAAGGGCATTTGGCCATCGCCGCCACCGTAGTTAAGAGGTGCGGGTATGCAGTCTAATTCGTTGACAATAAAGTCATGACAAATTTGATTGAGTTGGTCGGTCGTAACGCCCGGCTGCACGTGTTCGCCAATCATTTCTAATACAGACGCGGCGCATTTTCCCGCCTCACGCATGCCTAATATGTCTATTTCTGTCTCTACTTTTGCAACCATGCGAAAACTCGTTTCTTTAAGGAAGATGTTTGTGGTATAAATCGCGCCGCGGCAAGCCTCATTGGTGAGGTCGCGGAGTTTTACGGCGTGTGCAGCAGTATAGCTGAACTGCAGCCGATTAAAAAATTTGTCTGATTCGACACATGTTCCCGGGTGCCTAAGAGCTTGCTCAGAGGTTGGAACATGGGAATTAGGACAAAAAAACCAACCCGGAGATAAAAAAGATGACTGTAAGTATGCGTGACATGCTGGCTGCTGGTGTGCATTTTGGCCACCAAACCAGATTCTGGAATCCTAAAATGGCGCCCTATATCTTTGGTGCTCGTAACAAGATTCACATCGTCAATCTAGAAAAAACTCTTCCTGCCTTTAACGAAGCATTGATCGAAGTACGTAACCTCGCATCAAAAGGCAAAAAAATCCTTTTTGTTGGTACCAAGCGAGCTGCTGCAAAAGTAATTGCTGAGCAAGCCAGCCGTGTGGGTATGCCATATGTTGACCAGCGTTGGTTGGGTGGTATGTTGACCAACTACAAAACAATCCGACAGTCGATTAAGCGACTGCAAGATCTAGAAATTCAAGCTGCAGATGGCACGTTCGAGTTGCTTTCCAAGAAAGAAGCACTGCAACGTACGCGCATGATGAACAAGCTGCAAAGCAGCCTTGGCGGAATCAAAGACATGGGCGGTTTGCCTGATGTGATTTTCGTTATCGATGTACAGCACGAAAAAATCGCTATTACCGAAGCCAATAAATTGGGTATTCCAGTTGTCGGTGTAGTGGACACGAATAGTGATCCAGCTGGCGTTGATTATGTAATCCCTGGCAATGACGATGCGATCAGAGCCATCCGTTTATACGTCAGTGCGATGGCAGATGCGGTAGCCGAAGGCAAGTCCAACTCTGCAGCCTCTGTAGACTAAAACGAGTTTGTAGAAGTAGATGAAGCTTCAGCGCCTGTAGCTGAAATTTCTGAAGCAGTAGCAGCAAGCGTTAATGAAACCTTTGCAGCCGAAGACGAATTGAAAGCTGCTGAAGCAGCGAAAGTAGCTGCTGCCAGCAGCGATGCAGACGCAAGCAAGGAGTAGGGAGATGGCCGTTTCAGCAGCAATGGTGAAAGAACTCAGAGAACGTACTGGGCTCGGCATGATGGATTGCAAAAAAGCTTTGGCAGAAGTCGATGGCGATATGGAAAAAGCAATCGAGGAGCTGCGTAAGAAAAGCTCCTTAAAAGCCGCTAAGAAATCTGGCAGAACAACAGCGAATGGGTTGTTGGGCGTGAAGGTTGCCGAAGATGGCTCCAAAGCCGCATTGGTCGAAATCAATATCGAAACTGACTTTGCCGCAAAAAACGAAAAATTCATCGCATTTGTATCGAAGGTGGCGGATGAGTTATTCGCTTCAGCCGACGCTAGCATCGAAAATTTGGCCGCAGCGCTGAATGATGAGCGAGAGACTTTAGTTCAGGAAATTGGTGAAAATATTACCATCCGTCGTGGACGCGTGATGCATTCGGCTACTGGCGGCATAAGCCACTATATGCATGGCGATCAATGTCGCGGTGCGCTGGTTGAGCTTTCTGCAAGCTCTGCAGAGCTTGGTCGCGATTTGGCGATGCACGTTGTGGCTATCAACCCCATGGTTATTAATAGTGCGGACGTGTCAGCCGATATACTTGCTAAAGAGCGAGAGATTTATCTTTCTCAAGCACAAGACAGCGGCAAGCCCGAAGAAATCATTGTCAAAATGGTCGAAGGCCGAGTCAAAAAGTATCTTGCTGAAGTGAGTTTGCTCGACCAACCTTTCGTTAAAGATGGCAATGTGAAAGTCAGCGCTTTGGTTAAAGAAGCTGGCGTTCAAGTGCAAAGTTTTTTGCGCTTTGAGGTAGGTGAAGGTATCGAAGTTGAAGAGTTAGATTTCGCCGCTGAAGTTGCAGCGCAGCTAGCCGACAGCAAGTAGTTTGCAAAATCTGCTGCTTAAGCTCAGTGGTGAAGCCCTTGGCGGGGCCTCTGGGTCGGGTATCGACCCCACTGTGCTTGAGCATTATGCCAATGAAATAAGGTCCTTAGTAGACCAGGGTATTGGTGTTGCAGTGGTGCTAGGTGGAGGCAATCTCTTCCGTGGTGCAAAGCTTTCTGAGGCCGGTATGGATAGAGTTGTAGGCGACCGTATGGGCATGCTTGCAACCATTATGAATGGCCTCGCTCTCGGCGATTTCCTACGCCGTAGTAATGTTCCCTGTAGTGTTTTTTGTGCCGCGGCTATAGCCGGTGTTGTGCAAGGTTATGACCGTGATTTGGCACTGGCCAAAATGCGTGAAGGTCATGTTGTAATAATCACTGGTGGTACCGGCAACCCTTATTTCACTACCGATACTGCCGCTTGTCTGCGAGGGGTAGAATTACAGGTAGATACAGTGCTAAAAGCTACAAACGTCGACGGTATCTATAGTGACGATCCCAAAAAAGATGCTTCTGCGATTAAGTTCGATAGCATTAGTTTTGATGAAGTTTTGGAAAAACAATTGGGCGTTATGGATTTAACGGCAATTGTTTTGTGCAAAGAAAATAATATGCCTTTGGTGGTATTTGATGCGTCGGTAAAAGGTGCACTTTTAGCACTCACCAACGGTCAGAGTATTGGCACCAAAGTAGTTCGGTGAAGTAGTTCAATGAAGTAGTTCGGTGGACTCGTTCGATAGCAGTACTCAGAGTCGAGCAGATTTTTATCTGCCGCGATAGACGAAGTTATCGACCAAGATTTAAATAAACACATTGCCTAAGATATTGGCTAAGACAAAATAATAGTTGAGGGTTAATTGTGATCGACGAAATTCTTGAAGACGCCAATGAGCGCATGGGTAAATCTATAGATGCGCTGCGCAACACTTTTGGGCGCATTCGCACAGGCCGAGCTAACCCCGCCTTGTTGGATGGCATTTTTGTAGATTACTACGGTGTTAAAACACCGTTAAATCAAGTTGCTTCGGTTTCAGTAGAGGACGCTCGCACGCTGCTTTTGGCACCTTGGGAACGCCCCCTCGTAGTGGAGATTGAAAAGGCCATCCTGCGCAGTGATGTAGGCATTACCCCAGTCAATAATGGTGAAGTCATTCGCGTACCTTTGCCGCCGTTAACCGAAGAAAATCGCCGGGATTTGGCTAAACAAGCCAAAGCGGAAGCAGAAAATGGTCGTATCTCAGTCCGCAATATCCGCAGAGATGCGATTGCTGACATTCGTGAGCTAGTGAAAGAAAAAGAAGCGGCTGAAGACGAGGGTCACAAAGGCGAGGAGCGGGTACAAACTTATACAGATGCCCGAGTAGCCGAAATCGAAAAGGCGCTGGCAGAAAAAGAATCTGAGTTGATGGAAATCTAGAGCAAAAGTAATAGGTACTGAGTTCATGAGTTCGAAGACTAAATCTTATGGCGCAAGAACGCGGCAAGCCAACCGTGGGTGAAAATGCCCCACAGCTACAATTGACTAGCGCAACACCAGAGCATATTGCCATCATCATGGATGGTAATAATCGCTGGGCAAAGAAGCGTTTGCTTCCTGGCGCTGCAGGTCATCGGGCCGGTGCTAAACTGTTGCGTCCTATTGCCGAAGCCTGTGTTGCTCACAAGGTTAGCAACCTAACCGTATTTGCCTTCAGCACTGAGAATTGGCATCGCCCAAGCGGTGAAGTCAGTGTGCTGATGGACCTTATGCGTTATGTCATGAAAAATGATATCAAAGACCTCCATGCCAAGGGTGTACGGCTGCGCATTATCGGCGACCGCAGTCGTTTTGCGCCGGATATTTGCGCAATGATGGACCAATGTGAAGGGCTCACCAAAGACAACACTGAACTCAATATGTCAGTGGCGGTGAATTTTGGTGGTCGTTGGGACATCACTATGGCGGCTAAAGCGTTGGCTGAGAAAGTGTCGCGCGGCGAGTTTTCTGCAGATGCAATTGATGAAGACATGTTCGGTGCTCATTTGTCCCTGAGCGAAGTAGGTGAACCTGATTTACTGATCCGCACTGGAGGCGACCATAGAGTGAGCAATTTTTTACTCTGGGATTTGGCCTATACAGAATTGTACTTTACTGACCTGTTTTGGCCTGACTTCGATGCAAAGCAGTTAAAAATTGCCATTGAAGAGTATGCGCTGCGTCAACGCAGATTTGGCGGGCGATAATAGCTATGTTAAAGAACCGTATCATCACCGCACTGGCGATCGCATTTGTCGCGTTAGCGGCTATTTTTTTCCTACCTTTGTGGGCCTTTTCACTCTTTTTTCTCCTCGCATCTGGCTTTGGCGTATTCGAATGGGCAGGATTTGTTGGCCTAGAGTCGCTAAAAGCAAAGCTACTTTACACCGGACTGTTCGCGCTTCTAGCGGGGCTCCTGTACTTAGAAAAAGATTACTTTGCTGATTTTATAGTCGTTGTTTCTATCATTTGGCTGTTTGCTATTGCGAGTATCCTGATTTACCCACGGGGTGAATCGCTTTACCGAAACCCCTGGTTTGTTGGCGTCCTTGGTTTAGTCATAATGCTCGGTGCTTGGGTGAGTTTGTGTATGCTGCGTGCTCACGAACAGGGCGCGCTGTGGCTGGTTTGGCTATTTGTTTTGACCACTGCCACTGATGTGGGGGCCTATTTTGTTGGCAAATCATTCGGCAAAAACCGACTCGCAAAGCAGTTAAGCCCGGGTAAGACTTGGGAGGGCGCAGTCGGCGGTGGAATTTGTGCAACCCTAATCTGTGCCTCTGCTTTGATTTTTTGGCAGTCCTACACATGGGGTGATGCTTTGCTGTTGACCATTTTGTTGGTTTGCATCGCAGTATTTGGTGATCTGTTCGAAAGTTTATTGAAAAGAACTTCTGGCGTGAAAGACTCCGGAACCATTCTTCCAGGACATGGTGGCGTACTAGACCGTATCGACTCGGTAATCGCCGTTTTACCTATACTTACCTTGGTCATTATTTGATGGAATTTTTGCTTTACCCACTGGCGTTTGCTCTGCTCCTGGGCGTTTTAGTCGCTTTCCACGAGTTTGGACATTTTATCGTTGCGCGAATGTCTGGCGTCCACGTGCTGCGTTTTTCAATCGGCTTTGGCAAACCACTTTTTAGTTGGGTGGACTCTAAAGGCACAGAATTCACTTTAGCGATGATTCCACTGGGTGGCTTTGTCAGTATGTATGACGAGCGTGACCCGTTAACCGACCCTGCATCAAGCCCAGAGTTAGAGGGAGCTGTTGGTTACACCTCGCTAACCCCTTATTGGCGTATAGCTATTGCCTTAGCAGGACCCTTGGCGAACTTCTTATTAGCTATTCTGATTTACTGGCTGTTATTTTTTGCCGGCAGTGTGAACTACGCACCGATGTCTACCGCGCCAGGCGAGGGCACGTTGTTGCAACGTAGTGGCGTGCAAAGTTCTGTAGCAATTTTGCGCATTGATGAGGCTGCGGTGACCGGTTGGCAAGATATCGCATTGGAATTGAGCAAACGGCTAGGTGACACTGGTGATCTAAAACTTTCTCTGTTGGAATTCGAAAATGGCGTTGAACGTGATGTTGTTGTGCCTATTTCCGCATGGTTAAAGGGTGAGGGTGAGCCAGATATATTCGGTTCTTTAGGTCTTATGCCAAGCATATTGCCGGTAGTAGGTCGGGTGGTAGAAGGCTCTCAAGCTGAGCGCGCTGGGCTAGAGTCCGGTGATTGGATCGTTGCGGTGGATGGCGAACCAGTTATTTATTGGTCCGATTGGGTAGAACTGATAGAACAGGCACCGAATAAAACACTCGTGTTAACCCTCATACGCGCAGGCACTGAGTATCAACTGCGGGCAACGCCAGATGTTAGAACTGTGGAACTTGTGAACGATTCTGAGGATAGTTCGGGAAGTGTTCCCAGTACGCAAATTGAGCAAGGCTTTTTGGGTGTTGGCCCGGTGGTGATAGAGGTAGAATATCCCCTTGTTGAGGCGTTGCAGATGGGCGTTGATGAAACCTTGTCTAAAACATCTCTGACGTTTTCTATGATAACGAAGATGTTTTCTGGTGACGTATCAGCAAAAACTTTGGTCGGTCCGGTAGGCATTGCCAAAATAGCCGGTCAATCAGCTAAGTCTGGATGGCGTACGTTTTTTGGTATTATGGCGCTGATGAGTATCTCGTTGGCGGTACTAAACTTGTTACCTGTGCCGATGTTAGACGGCGGCCATGTGGTATTTATTTTGGCTGAAATTATTATGGGTAAACCGGTTTCAGAGGGTATTCAGTCTGCTGCAT